>CAZGDV010000073.1:0-14146 GCA_964524995.1 uncultured Dehalococcoidia bacterium
CAGGTCATCCTGTTCCTTCTCGTGTCTCCTCGTTACAGAATCAGGATCATTCTCGAACTCCTCGACCACCTTGATGATCTGAATCCTCTCCTCACGCTCCCTGGTCCCCTCGACGTTGACCGAGAGGCCGAACCTGTCCAGAAGCTGGGGCCTGATCTCGCCTTCCTCCGGGTTCATCGTCCCGACGAGTATGAACCTCGATGGGTGAGAGACCGACATGCCCTCTCTCTCCACGATGTTGACGCCCATGGCCGCGGCGTCCAGCAAGACGTCTACCAGATGGTCGTCGAGCAGGTTGACCTCGTCGATGTAGAGAATGCCCTGGTTGACGTCGGCCAGTATCCCGGGCTCGAGTGCTTTGATACCCTCCCGCAGCGCCTTCTCGATGTCGAGGCTGCCTGTCACCCTGTCCTCCGTGGCTCCCAGCGGCAGTTCCACGACCCGCGTCCTTCTTGTGTAGGTGGGCAGCGCCTGCCCTGCGGCCCGCCCGGTGCTGCATGATTCACACTGGAGCGCCGGATCGTGCGGGCTGCACTGGAAGGGGCATTTGACGACCTCGATCTCCGGCAGAAGCTCGGCCAGGGCCCTGACCGCGGTCGACTTGCCTGTGCCCTTCTCGCCCCGGATCAGAACGCCCAGCAAGGATGGGTTGACGGCGTTCAGGAGCAGCGCGAGCTTCAGATTGTCCTGCCCAACTATAGCTGCAAAGGGAAGCGTGACTCTATTCATTGCGTGGGACTCCTCGACGAAGGAATATGGGCCCGGGCGGCCGGTAGCGCGTGGTGAATGATTATATCGGATTCGTTCGATTCTTGCCATAGACCGGAACGAGCGCTGGTTGGAGACGTGACGGGCGTATATCAGCGATGGGAAGTTGTGTCGTCGCTGTGTCCGTCCCTTGCAGTACGAAATACCCAGGAGGAACCACCTTGTAGAGTCTGACGCTCGTGAGCTTCAGATGATAATCTGCAGCTGAGTGGGGCTGTCCCTTCATCCAGAAGTACAGTACTGCGCACGTGAGGTAGGTGTTCGGTTGTGAAGAGGCGTTTCGGCACGAGTCTGACGAGACGGCAGCGCAGGCATCTCAAACATGCCCTGATAGCTGCTGGCGTGTCGATTCTGTTCGTCGTGGTCACTGTGTTCCTGCAGCCCTTCTCCAGCGTCCAGTGGTGGCTGAGCGACCAGCTGTTCCTGGGCTCGAATCCGTCTCCGAGCGTGGCCATAGCTGTGATAGATGACGAGAGCCTGGCGCGGTACGGCAAATGGTCTGACTGGCCCCGCGACCTTCACGCCTCGGCGGTGGACAATCTCAGTGAGGCGGGAGCCTTAGTCGTCGGCTTTGACGTGCTCTTCGCGGACCAATCGGGCAGCGACGACAAACTCGCGGAGTCATTGGCCAAAGCGGGCAACGTGGTGCTCGCAGCCGCCGGGGTCGACCCTCTTCCATCGAGTGGCGATAGCATCACATACGCCAGCGTGATACCGCCGGCACCACAGTTCGCGGAGGCTGCGGCGACCATCGGGCACGGCAATGTCGTTCCCGACAGCGATGGGGTGGTGAGGAGGATTCCGCTTGCCATCGATGATGCCCACGGCGATACGTACCCTGCCCTCGTGGTAGCGGTGCTGCACGAGTTCTTTGCGAGCCCGCTCCCCGAGTCCTACAACACCGAAGACGGTATTCTCAATATGCTCGGGCGGGACATCCCGGTAGATGGCAGCAGGCAGATGCGGGTCAACTTTGCTGGTGGCCCGGGTGCAATCCCGAGGCTGTCCTATGGCGACGTCGTCGACGGTGACTTCGACCCGGCATTGGTCGAGGGGAAGATCGTTCTCGTGGGCATGTCCGCTGCTGGTGAGCCGGACTCGTGGCTGACCCCGATCTCGTCAGAGAAGATGTACGGAGTGGAGATCCACGCCAACGCCATAGACACCATTCTGGGGCAGCGATTTCTCGTGGACGGTGGTATCGGAACAACTGCCCTCGCGGTCCTGCTTATGGCTGGATCGACCGGCGGAGTGCTCGTGCCCGTGAGGCTGCGGTGGGGCTTCATTCTGCTGGCCCTGCTGCTGGTAGGATATCTGCTCGTCGCCTTCTTGGCCTTCGACAGGGGATACGTGCTCAATATCCTCTATCCGGTGCTCGCCCTGCCGATCGTGTACCTGACCGTTCTGCTCTGTCGAATCACAGCCGAGCGCTCTGACAGACTGATGGTGAATAACCTGTTCGGCAGGTACGTGTCCACTCAAGTGGCCGGGACGATCATGGAGATGGCCGACTCGGACCATCTGCAGCTGGGGGGTGCGCGTCGGGAGGTGACCGTCCTGTTCGCGGACATGCGGGGATTCACGAGTCTGAGCGAGCAGGTGTCTCCTGAGGACCTCATGGAAACGCTCAACAGGTACCTCTCGGCGATGACGGAATCCATCCTGAAGAATGACGGGATGGTTAACAAGTTTGCGGGGGATGCGATCATGGCCGTGTGGAACGCGCCGCAGGACCAGGCTGATCACGCGCTGCTTGGCGCAAGGGCAGCGCTGCAAAGCCTGGAGGCCGTGGAGAGCCTGCGGAACGATGAGAGCCTGCCCAGGGTAGAGTTCGGCATAGGCGTGAACACCGGACCCGCGGTGGCGGGCAACGTAGGGTCGGAGGGACGAACCGAATACACAGTCATAGGCGACGCCGTGAACCTCGCGGCGAGGCTGTGCGGCTCCGCGCTGGGCGGGCAAGTGTGGATCGGACCTGGTACCTACGACAGCATGAGGGAGCTGGCCGAGGTCGAGGTCCTGGAACCGCAGCGATTCAAGGGGAAGGCCGAGCCCGTACAGGTGTACAGGCTGCTCGGCCTGGCTGACGGGGGGCAAGTCGATGAGTGAACAGGATAGCGCTTTCGAGCAGTTCATAAGAGTATACGGCAAGTCGGAGGTTGTCTTCGAGGAGGGCAGCAGCGGCAAGGAGATGTATATCGTCTGCTCCGGCAAGGTCAAGCTCTACGTGGGAACGGGTAACGGAAAAAGGCGTCTCCTGGCTGTGCTCGGGCCGGGTGAGCACTTCGGCGAGATGAACCTGGTTGACAAGAGCCCCAGGTCTGCCACGGCTATTGCGGCGCAGGACAATACCGTCCTCGCCGCGCTCGACCGGATCAGGTTCATCTACCTTGTTCGCCAGCAACCCAGGTTTGCTCTCACCCTGATGGAGACGATGAGCAAGAGGATAAGAGAAGCCAATCTGCTGGTCTCAGGAGGAGCAGCCAGGTCACAGAGTGAGGCAGAAGTTCCGGCGGGGAGTCATCGATGACGCCTGACAGTTCCGCATACCGCATAGCAGAGCTCCGGCCGAACGTCTATCATCTCGGGCATCCTGCCTTGGGGAGCAATTCGTATGTAATCAGGGGACACCACAAGAATGTGTTGATAGACCCGGGGATGAAGGCGTTCTTCCCCGACATGAAGGCCGCACTGAAGCAGATCGGCCTGTCGCCCAGAGACCTGCATCTGATCATACTGACCCATGAGCATTTCGACCATATCGGCGCTAGCACGTACTTCGCCGGGAGCGCGGTGATCGCGGCGCACAGGCTCGCAGCCAACAAGATCGAGTTGCAGGACGAGTTCGTCACATGGCTGGAGCACGTCGACGGAATCACCAGGCCCTTTCATGCCGAGATATGGCTGGAGGATGGCGCCATCATCGACGTGGGCAACTACAGCCTGCGCGTCGTGCACACGCCCGGCCACACTTCCGGCTGCATATGCCTCTACGAGGCAGACGAGAGGGTGCTCTTCACCGGCGATACGGTATTCAGCGGCGGCGCGCTGTCGATCATATCATCCTCGGGCAGCATCAGCGACTACATATGCTCCTTGCAGCGGCTGAGCGCTCTGAAGGTCAAAGAGCTGTACCCTGGCCACGGCTCGATGTCTGAGGACCCTGAGGGTGACGTCGTGCGGGCCTTGGGGCGTGCCCGGACTCTGATGCAGGATACGAAGACTCTGTTCGATACGCTGAGCCAGAAGAGTACGCGCAGGGAAGCCACGAAGGCAGCTCTCAGGATGCGGTCACGCAGCAGGGCTGGCACAACGGATCCGGGATCGGGCGGCTAGGACAGCCCCCTCCACGTATCGCGGGTCATACCCCTTGGCACACTTTCGTAACGGCCGTTGGACCAGAGTCGCCCCGTCCCCCCGCACCCCCATGTCCGTTGGCTGGCGCTGACGGGGCCATTCGCCAGTACCCTCCGCACCGGTACCCTATGCCTATAGGACGGGCACCACAACCGTCCACCTGAGACCTCCCTTGGCGAATCTGGATACATTGACACATCCCCAAACCTCCCAGAATCTGCCGGTGCGGATGCTTGTTATTCCTCCGATAGACGCATGGGATTACTAAAGTACTATGCGAAGGGGCGTAACAAAGTCAGAGGGAGGGCGTTATACCATTGGTCAACCCAAATAAGGGGGGACAAATGAGTATTATCGGTAGAAGAAGAACGATAGCACTGACATCGACATTGGTAACGCTGCTGTGCGTTGGCCTGGTGATGCTTGGCTTGATCGGCAGTCCCGAGCCGGCATCAGCCCAGGCCCACCAGAGCGTTCTTCGCCTGCTCAGCGGCGCTGCGGAGTACCAGGTTCCTGACTCCGCAGAGTGGCAGCAGGCGTACGACGGCCTGCGTTTGGTGGAGGGCAGCAAGATCAAGACGGCTGACGGTTCCCATGCCATCCTCACATTCTTCGATGGCAGCACGCTGACGCTGGACCCGGCGACCGAGGTGGAGATCGAGCTGGCCCAGCAGTCGGGTGACGGGGACACCGGCATCGTACTCAAGCAGTTGGCCGGACGGACCTGGAGCCGCGTAGTCAAGATGGGGACTCCCGGCTCCCGCTACGAGATAGAGACCCCGTCCGGATACGCGCTGGTGCGCGGCACACTGTTCGAGACCATTGTTGATGAGACCGGGGCAACGACCGTGCGCACGACGGAAGGCCTCGTGAGCGTGGGAACCATTGATGCCGAGGTAGACGTTGCGGCTGGTACGGAGACGGCCCTGCAGGTCGGCGGGCTACCCTCTGAGCCGGTCGTGATGGCGCTGCCTCAGAACCAGCTGTCTCTGATGGTTGGCCCTGGGGCGATCGTCTCCGTGTGTGACCCGACCGGCGCGAGCACGGGGCAACTGCCTGACGGAGCGGACTACAATCAGATCATTGGATCGCAGCTTCAGACCCAGGCCGATGGTGGCCAGACCATCAGCATACCGAATCCCTCGACCGGCGAGTATCTGATCGTGCTGCGGGCCGTCCAGGATGGCGACGTTGAGATCGGCCTCAAAGGCCTGTGCGGCGGAGCCTCGGTCTTCGATACTACCGACAGTTACGCGATGGAGGCCGGCAGCGAGTGGCTCATCAGGCTGGCGCTCGCGGTCAAGGACGGCAACCTGTACGGGGCGTCCCTCGGCGACATCGAGCCACTCGGAGACCAGGACCCAGAGAGAATCGTGACCGAGGGCGAGCTGGACGAATTCCTGTCGCCCTTGGCCCAGATACTCGATCCGGATACTGACGACTTCGCGTTCCCGGGGATGACGGCACTCGCTGGGGATGCCGAGGACCTGAAGACTCCGGACGTACCCGATCATGTCGATCTGCCGGATCAGGCGGGGCAGAAGGACAAGGATGGGGATGAGGCTGAGGAAGGGGACGACGGGGCTGTCGAGGACCTGAAGACTCCGGACGTACCCGATCATGTCGATCTGCCGGATCAGGCAGGGCAGAAGGACAAGGATGACAAGGACAAGGATGCGGATGAAGATGGGGGCGATGAGGCTGTCGAGGAACTGAAGGCCCCGGATGTGCCCGATGACGTGGATCTGCCGGATCAGGCAGGGCAGAAGGACAAGGATGACAAGGACAAGGATAAGGATGCGGATGAGGCTGAGGAAGGGGACGACGAGGCTGTCGAGGACGAGAACAGCCCGAATGTACCTGATCAAGTAGACCTGCCCGATCAGGCGGGTGGGACACCTGCGGCACCGGCATCTGGTGGAGCCCCGGCAACCCCGGCAGCCCCGACAGCCCCGGATCATCCACACGGTGGCCCTCCAGGTAAGAACAAGTAAGCGGGATTGAAAACAGGCTGTAGCTCGGCCCCCTGCAGCGATGTGGGGGGGCTTCCTACTGGCGCTATTGCTCTACACTGACGTGATGGAGGCCGCGTTCTTGATGAGATTCCCCAGTCCGGCAGCGCGAGAGTACATCGCGGCCGACTGATTCCACTTTCCTGACCGTGAGGAGGGTCTGTATGCTTGGACGGATCGGCATTGCGTCCGGTATCATCGTTGCGCTGGTGCTCACCGGCGGAGTGGTCATGCTTGTCGGCCCGGGGTTACCGGCTGGCGACATGGCGGGGACTCCGACCCCTTCGCCCACGCTGATGCCAACACCCGTCAAGGCTGAGTTCGCGTTGACTGTGTTGTGCGGATCGGGGGGCGCTGTCGATTTCCCCGGCGAGGGTACGTTCGCCTACGCTTCGGGGGCCACGGTCGATCTCCGGGTCAGGCCCGACGCCGGGTTCCAGTTCGCGGGCTGGACCGGGAACGCGGCATCCGTAGGCGCGATTGAGAACCCGTACTGGATCGCCACGAGGATCTGTGTGACCGGCGACTACGTGATCACCGCCAACTTCGTGCCCCTGCAGTGAGGTGGGACGCCCGCGTGTGGCAAGTACGCAGTACCATTTGTCCATTGCGTCTGGTGAATTCGTGCCTAGTGTGGCAAGCTTGCCTGTGCTAATCTTTACTCATGGGCAAGAGCAAGGCGACCTGGTGCTAGATCGATGGTGCCTTGGAGGTATTGCTCATGGAGAGAGCAGCTGAGCGCCTGAGAAGGCTCAAGGCGTACTGGTGGCAGGACGAGGAAACCGTACGTGACGTGGCTGAGGTACTCGACGACTTCGGCAGCTTCGAGAGCATGGGCGACGTGGTGTCGTTCTTCATGCAGCCCTGGAAGTGGGAGCCTGAGATAGAGCGCATTACCCACGAAGTAGGCCGGGAGGGCGCAATCAAGCGCGTGTTCCAACTGTTGAGGAGATAGCTCTCTTCTGTGACGAGCCCTTGCTGACAAGCTAACTCCCCTCTTTTCCTCATTGGCCTGGAAAGACAGCCCCCGGAAACACAGCCGGTCCCCCTTGACAAATGCTCTGGTCTCTGGTACATATGTTCGATAGAACATATGTTTCATGGGAGGCTGTGATGCTTGTCGAACTGCATGTCAAGAACCTCGCTGTTGTCGAGGAGCTGCGCCTCGGGTTGGGGCCTGGCCTGACTATCATTAGTGGTGAGGAAGGGGCCGGAAAGTCGCTGCTGGTCGACGCCCTGTGCCTGCTGGGTGGGGGCAGGGCGAGTCCGTCGCTGATTCGGGACGGCACGGCGTCGTCTCTCGTCGAGGGGGTGTTCTGGACATCCCCGGACGACCACGCCGTGCAAGGGGCGCTCAGCGAGGCGGGCATTGAAGCGGAACTTGATGGAAGCCTGATCCTGACGCGCGAGCTGCGGGAGCAGGGCCGGAGCGTGGCAAGGGTCAATGGTCGAGTCGTCCCGGCATCCCTGTTGCAGAAGCTCGGGGACAGGCTGGTGAACGTGAGTGGCCAGATGGAGCAAGGACGGTTGCTGAGCCGAGAACGCCAGCTCGAGCTGGTGGATGGCTTCGCCGGATTGCACGGGTTGAGGGAACGCTTCGCCCGGAAGCTGGCGGAGTTGAAGGCGGCAGATCGTGAACTGAAGGATATGGTTGATGGGAGCAGCTCGCGGCGCCGCGAGCTGCTCGAGTACCAGGTCCACGAGATCGAGGCGGCGGAAGTGTCCCCCGGCGAGGATGATAGGCTGGAGCATGATAGACAGGTGCTGGAGAGGGCCACGTCTCTGCAGCAGGCGTCGCTCGAGGCATATGCGGCCATGTACGAAGACGATACGTCGGCTTCGAGCCTCCTGCATCGAGCGATCAAGTGCATACGGGGAGTCGTTGCGATCGACTCGAGTCTTGGACGACACCTCGAAGTGCTCGGCTTCGCAGTCGCCGAGGTCGAGGAGGCGGCCCGGGCGCTCAGGTGCTACGCTGAGGCCATCGAGTCGCGCTCGGACCAGCTCAGCGAGATGGAGCGCCGCCTCGACCAGCTCAGGCAGCTCAAGAACAAGTACGGGCCCACGCTGGATGGCGTAATCGACTTCGGGAATAGGGCAAGAGAGGAGTTGGAGACGCTGAGGTCCTACGACGACCGCAGGGGCGCGCTGGAGGCCGGGCGTGGCGTGCTGGAAGCGGAGGCCGCTGCGCTGGCCGAGGAGCTGTCGGGGGCCAGGCAGGAGGCCGCGAAAAGGCTCGTGCGTTCGGTCAGCCAGGAGCTTGCAGATGTCGGCCTGCCTATGGCCGTTTTCGATATCAGCCTCTCCCGGGAACAGCGCACCGGCGGACTGCCGACCTCGCTGGGCAGTTATGCCTACACTCAGGACGGCATAGACCGGGTCGAGTTCGTCGGTGCCACCAACCCGGGCGAGCCGATGAGGCCCCTGGCCGAGATCGCCTCTGGGGGCGAGACATGCCGCTTCATGCTCGCAGTCAAGAGCGCACTGCGCATGGCCGATCCGGTTCCCACGGTCGTCTTCGATGAGATCGACGCCGGGATGGGAGGGCGCAGCGCGGAGGTTGTGGGGAAGAAGCTCCAGGCGCTGTCGGACGGCAGGCAGGTGATATGCGTAACACACCTGCCGCAGGTCGCGTGCTTCGGGCAGAGCCACGTGCGGCTGGTCAAGGATGTCTCGTCTGGCCGGGCGAGCACTCGGGTCGAGTCCCTCGGGGAGACGACGCGGGTGGCCGAGCTTGCCGCGATGCTGGGTGGTGAGGAGCGATCGATGGTGGATAGCGCAGAGGAACTGCTGCGACGGGCTGGCAGAGCCCGTGAGGAGGCGCTGGCGGTCGGCGCGTGATTCGATATGCGTCAGCCTATGATGCCCTCGTCGCGGAGGGCGTCGATCTGAGCCTCGTCGTAGCCCAGCTCGACAAGTACCTCGTTCGTGTGCTGGCCGAAACGAGTAGACCAGTTCATCAGCTGGAAAGGCGAGTCCGACAGCTTGAGCATTGACGCCACCTGCTTCACGGAACCCAGCACAGGGTGGGGCATCTCCTGGATGAGCCCGCGCGCGAGCAGCTGCGGGTCTGTGACTACCTCGTCGAGCGAGTAGACCGGCGTAGTGCAGGTGTCCTTCTGAGTCAGTATCTCCACCCACTCATCGCGCGTCCTGGTCAGGAACGTCTTCCTGAAGTAGTCCACTATCTCCTCGCGCTTCTCTCCCTCGGCGAACTGGTGCTCCGCGTAGTCCGGGCGGCCCAGCAGTTGACATAAGTTAGCGTAGAACCAGGTCTCGAAGGCCCCGACAGCGATGTGCTTGCCGTCCTTGGTCTCGTACACGTTGTACCAGGCGCGGTGCCCCGTGAAATCGGTCTCGCCTCGCTGGTAGTCGATTCCGTGTACGAGATGGGGGTTCAGGTACATGTACATCATCGCCACGATCCCGTCAGTCATAGACACGTCGACGAACTGACCGTTCCCCGTCCTCTCCCTCGACATGAGGGCCGCCAGGATGCCTATTGCAGCCGCCATCCCGCCCGCGGCAAGGTCTCCGACGAGGGTGCCGGGGAGGGCGGGCGGCCCGCCCGCCAGGCCCGTCATTCCGAGCAGGCCGCCTATGGCTATGAAGTTGATGTCGTGGCCGACCCTGTCGCGGTAGGGGCCATCCTGCCCGTAGCTGGTGAGGGACACATACACTATCTCCGTGTTGAGTGCCTTGAGGGTCTCGTAGTCCACGCCGAGGCGCTGCACTACGCCGGGCCGGTAGCTCTCCATTACCACGTCGGCGGTCTTGGCCAGGTCGTGGAAGATGTCGCGCCCATCCTTGGATTTGAGATCGATGCCAATGGTCTTGCAGTTCCTGATTCCGGGGAACTCGGGAGAATCGGGGAGGGCGTACATGGCCAGGCTGCCCCTGGCCATAGGGTCCGGCTCGTGTACCTTGATGACCTCGGCCCCGAGGTCACCCAGGATCGTTGCGCAGAAGGGCCCGGGCCCCACCCAGGCCATGTCCAGGACTCGTATTCCCTGCAGCGCCGGGGGCATGAATCACCTCTGCTTCCTGGCTTCGGATCTGCCTCGGGCGTGACCGGCTACGCTATTGCGTCGATCCCCAGTATGTCTCTGCCGACGATCAGTTCCTGCATCTGCGTTGAGCCGTCGGGTATAGTGAAGCAGCGTGCATCCCGGAAGTAGCGCTCCACGGGGTATTCGTCGGACAGCCCCATGGCCCCGTGTATCTGGATGGCCTTCGATGTCGTCCTGATCGCCGCTTCGGTAGCGTAGGCCTTGGCCATCGAGGACTGCCAGCGTGACTTCTGCTCCCTGTCGAGGAGGTCGAGGGCCCGATAGGACAGGAGTCGGCCGGCTTCCGTCTCGGTTACCATGTCGACAAGCATCTTCTGGACAAGCTGAAAGCTGCCTATCGGTTTCCCGAACTGCGTGCGGTCCTGGGCGTACTTGACCGATGCGTCGATGGACGCCTGGGCGATTCCCGTGCACATTGCGCCGACCATGGCTCGGGACACGTCGAAGAATCGCATAGTCCTCTTGAAGCCGGAGCCGGGGTCGAGAGCGGCCTCTTTCGGGACCCGACAGTCGTCGAAGGACAGCTCTGCGGTGGGGAAGGCACGAAGGCCGAGCTTGTGCAGCTCCCTCGCGGAGAACGGTGATACGTCTCTCTCGATGAGCAGGAACGACATGCCGAGGGCTCCCAGCTCCTTGTCGGTCGTGGCGAGGACGAAGGCCGCGTCAGCTATACTGGCGTTCGAGATCCACGTCTTGGTTCCGTTCAGAACGTAGCCGTCGCTGTCGGGCTTGGCGATTGTCTGAATTGCCGCGACATCCGAGCCGACGTTGGGCTCGGTGATTGCGATGCAGCCGATGTAGTCGGCCGAGACAGCCTTGGGTAGCAGCCTCTCCTTCTGCTCCGGCGTGGCAGCCTCGCTCAGCAGCCACCAGAAGCCCGCGGCGATGAACAGCGTTCCTGTAAGACCGGCCCACGCTCTGCCCAGCTCCTCCACAAGAATGCCGTTCGTCTTGTGGTCGAGCCCGGAGCCGCCGTACTCGTCGGGCAGGAATCCAGTCAGGTAGCCGAACGGCATCAGCTTCCGTGTCAACGAGACGAAGGTCTCTCTGTCCAGCGGCCCTTTCTTCTCCTGCTCGTCGACCAGCGGGACTATCTCTTTCTCCAGGAAGTTGCGGACACTTGTCTTGAGCATCTGCTGCTCTTCGGTGAACTCGAAGTCCATGTCCTTCTCCTGTCTTGCGCCCAGGTTATGCGGCTGTCATTGCAGACCTGCGATGCAGATGCTGACGACATTCAGCGGGGGGATGCCGCCCATGTTGTGGGTCAGCCCCAGCTTGGGGTCCTTGATCTGGCGGGGTCCTGCCTTCCCTTGAAGCTGCTTGTACATCTCGTACATCATGCGCAGCCCCGAGGCGCCGATGGGGTGGCCGAAGCACTTGAGACCACCGTCGGGCTGGCACGGTATCTTGCCGTCCAGATCGTAGAAACCGGCCTCTATGTCCTCCTTCGCCTTGCCCCTCGGCGAGATCCCCAGGTCCTCGTATATCGTGAGCTCGGTGATGGAGAAGCAGTCGTGCACCTCCATCATGCTCAACTCCTCCCTGGGGTTCTTGATTCCGGCCTCGCCATAGGCGCGTTTCGCGTTCCTCACGGTCGACTCAACGTGGGCGTAGTCCCAATCGGTGCACATCATCTCCTCGCCGGAGCTTGCGGCGATCTGAAGGGCCTTGACGTACACCGGGTCGGGCCGGAATTTCTTTGCCAGCTCGGCGCGGGTCACTATCGCCGCCGCCGCCCCGTCGCTGACCCCGCAGCAGTCGAACAGCCCCAGGGGCCACGCGACGATGGGGGCATTGACCACCTCATCTATCGTAACCTCGCGGCGCAGGTGAGCCTTCGGATTCATAGCGCCGTTGTGATGGCTCTTCACCGTTATGTGGGCGAGCACACGTTTCCCCTCCTGCGGGCTGAGGCCGTATTGTGCGAAGTAACGGGTGCCCATCATGGCGAACATCCCGGGCGGTGTGTAGTTCGGGAAAGCGAACCTCAGCGAGGTGCCGACCTGGGTGTCTGTCTGTGGGAGCCCGCCGTATCCCGTGTCCTTGAGCTTCTCCACGCCGAGCGCGAGACATACGTCGTAGGCACCGGACGCCACGGCATAGCAGGCACCCCTCAGAGCCTCGGAACCGGTGGCACAGAAATTCTCCACCCTCGTCGCCGGAATGAAAGGCAACTTCAGAGTCACGGCCAGTGGGATGGCCGATTTTCCTACGCACACCTCCTCGTAGCACGTGCCGGACCAGGCAGCGTCCAGGTCCTTCTTCTCGATACCCGCATCCTCCATGGCCTCGGTGTACGCTTCGACCATGAGGTTCTGCGCGCTCTTGTCCCAGCGCTCCCCGAACCTGGTGCATCCCATGCCGATGATGGCGACCTTGTCCTTTATTCCATCTGCCATGTTTCCTCCATATTGAGCCGGCTGCTAGGCCCGAACCGGCGTAGCTTTCCAGAAGTAGACGTGGACGCCCCGTTGAGCGTCGTGGTACTTTCTGCGGAGGCTCATCTCGACGGGCATGCCGACCTCGAGCGACTCGAGCTCGCAATCCGTAACGTCGAACAGCCACCTGCCGCCCCCCTCGAAGTCCACCGTCCCGTAGACAGCCGGCGGGCTGGGGCTGAAGGCCAGGACATCCCCTGTGTACGTGAACAGATGTGCCTTCTTGTCGGAGAAGCGGTAGACCTCCATCTTACCAATGGCCCCGCACTTCGGGTTGGCGCATATCTCCTGCGGCGGGAACTGCGGGGTCCCACAGGCTCCGCACTTGCATCCGCAAAGGCCGAGGATCATCCTCCGATCTCGCCAGAGTATCGACATCTGGGTCGCGGCGACCTCCTCACCACGGCCGCCCGTGTCTATGTCGAGCACCTCGCGGAAAGTCGCGTACTTCTCATAGCTGGCCAGGTCCTTCTTCGAGGCCAGATGACCCTTGATGCCGAGCCGCTGCCTCTTCTTCTCGATCTCGGGCGTTACCTGAAGAAGCAGGGCGTCGCTGCCGTTGCCGTGGCTGGCAACAATGATTCTGTCCCCGGGCTTGGCGTCCTCGAGGGCGGCCACCAGTACCTGTAGAGGGTAGGCGGTGCCGGTGTGGCCTATCGCTCCGAACATGTGGTCCTGAATCTGGGTAGGCTCGAAGCCCAGCTTCTTACCTATGTCGGCATGGGCCCTGACGTACTGGCACGGGTAGGCCACCTTGGCAATGTCCTTGGGCTGGAGGTTGCACTTGCTCATCAGGCCTGAGACGGCTTCGGCGATGAACCTGCTGTAGCCCTCGTCTCTGATCCACCTGTCTTCCCAGTAGCGATTGTACGTGTCCGTGTCGGCTCGCCAGGTGTCCGCGAAATCGTAGGAGACCGAATGCGTGCCCTCGACGCTGGCGATCACCCCCTCTTTGCCCACGAGCAGGGCGGCGGCCCCGTCCCCGAACATCTCTTCGTAGTAGCCGCCGGGCTTCCCGAGCCGGCAGTCGGCGGCGCATACCAACACGCTCTCGGCTGAGCCGGATGTGACAGCATCGTAGGCCGAGACCAGGGCTCCCGTGCCGGCCTTGACCGAGGTCGTGAAGTCGCTCGTCCTGATGTTCGGTGGGAGGTCGAGGGCGGTGGTGATCATTGTCGCGTTCTGGCGCTCTTTGTACGGGGTCGTCGTGGTGCCGAAGAAGAGTCCGTTCACCTTGTCGCGGTCGATGCCCGTGAGGCAATCGGCTGCGGCCGCGACGGCCATCGTCAGACTGTCCTCGTCCCAGTTGGCGACCGCCTTCTCGCCTGGCAACAGGGATGCCGGGTTGAGCCAGCCGAGAGCAGAGTAGATCGCCATGCGGTTGATGCGGTAGAGGGGCACGTAGGCCCCGTAGGACGTTATGCCGACCATACTGTAGCCTCCTCGCTGCTTGCTTGGAACAGCAACGCTGTTCTTCTAGTATCTCAGGGACTTGCCGTAC
>CAZGDV010000074.1:0-13763 GCA_964524995.1 uncultured Dehalococcoidia bacterium
CTTTTGAGGCAACAACACCCGTTCGGTAACAGTTTCTATTGACGCAATACGCCCTCCTGCGGGTATTAGATTCAAGCTCATTCCAGTCGAAATGCTTGATCTGTTCACCCAGTGGCCATCCGATCAAGCCGAGCCCAGTACTCGCTCCGCCACCGCGACACCCAGGGGCTCGGCAAACGGCGAGATAAGAACTCGCCTTGTCATTATAGCAGGTGCGGTGCTAAAATGAGCACCGCACCTGCGGTCTGCGCGTCCCTGTAGCTCAGTGGATAGAGCAACTGCCTTCTAAGCAGTGGGTCGTGAGTTCGAGTCTCACCAGGGACGCCATTTAGCTTCGCCACTAGCTTTGATGCTCGTCCTCGACCAATAGCGATTTACGCCGACAAATCGACCCACTGCCTCTACACCGACCTACTGCCTCGTCTATGCCAGAAGGTCACTTTTGGTTCACTCCCGGTTCACTTTCAGGTTACGTTTGCTTGACAAGGCCACGTTGTCGCGTTCACGGGTTTCTCACAGCTTCAATGAATCGACTCCCTGCCACGAAGGCAGACGGTCGGAAGCTGCGTCCTGGTTGGTGACGAAGAGCTTGAGCAGGCTGCGCTTGGTTCTCGAAGTGATCAGGTGTTGCAGCATGACATTGAACACAGTTTTTGCTCAAATGCACACATATTGTGTTCGATTGTCCCCCTCGCTCTGTCTTGGCCTGGTGTGCGCCCCTGACGTGCTTCCGTGGCGCAGAACGTTCCATCACATGGAACGAATAGCGCCTTGGGTGTCACCGAAATCGCGCCTTATGAGCTTGCCGACTCGTGCCCTTGTGTGCTATCTTATCGGTCGCAATGGAAGGTCGCAAATCATTGTCGCTGCGCGATCCGGGATGGCAGGAGGATGGAGATGGCCAGGAAGCAGGTGAAGCTCAGCATCACACTTGGCTTGGACAAGGACTGGGCTATGGGGCAGAGGGAGGCTGAGTTCCTGGAGTATGTCGAGAACAGGCTGAACACCACTCTGGGGTTCAGGGGTCATGTGGCGAACATCACCATATCGCGCAAGCCGAAGTCGTGATTCAGCGTGTAGTGCAACGGGGGCACGTTTTCACTCAACCATGGGAGAGGGGGGAACCATTCAGGAGAGACGCCGTGGAGAGCGCAGGGGCGGAGAGGACAGGCGGAAGGGAGACCGTCGAGTCAGGCAGGAGCCGGGGGAGGTCGAGCGGAGGGCCACGTCGGGCAGGCGCAGAGGAGAGCGAAGAAGGGCAAGCGATAGACGGAAGTCTGAGAAGTAGCTGGATAGGGCCAGCGTACACGGGCAAGGCACGAGGCGTCCAACCTCCGACGAAACTCGTAAAGCAGGAAGAAGCGGGCGACTTCGTTGCCCGCTTCTTCTCGTGGTGCAAGGGCTGCAAGGTCGTTCTACTTGGTCTTGTGAATCACGATGCTGCCGCCTCCGATTGCCGTGGCCGCATCTGCGTCGTCCGAATCGCCCATTTGGTTGTCATAGACCACCTCGCCCGTCGCCTTGTCCCATATCTTGATCCGGAACAGGTCGACGTCGGTGCTCGGCGTCAGCTTCTCGTCGATGGCCGACAGCATGAAGCCGTACTCACCCTCTCCGTTGATGGTGCCGGTGCCCTTGTACTTCGCCTTGTGGCCAGCTATGACCAGCCAGTCGTAGCTGTCGCTGTGGAAGTTGAGGTCGGCGACTCTGAACTGGAACTGGGTCTGGCCGGTGGGCACTGTCGCCCCCTTCTTGTACTTAGACACGAAGCCGAACGTGGCCTTGCCGGTGAGGGTCGGATCAGGAGCGTAGGCGCCCGCCGGAGAGTCTATCCAGCCACCGCCTGTCACGAAGCCTCCATCCGGATCATAGACCACAACGTACTCGAAGATCGAAGTGGCGGAGCCGCCGTCGCTGTCTGTTACAGTGAGCGTGATTGTGTAGACACCGGGTGTGTCATAGACGTAGCTACCGGTCACGTTGCCGGAGCCGTTGTCTTCGCTGACCACGCCGTCGGGCGTGGAACCATCGCCCCAGTTCCACTGGGCTGTGTGGGTGTCGAAGACACCTGGGTCTGTGAATTCGGCGCTGGCGGCGATCTCGGTGCCAACCTCGACGGGGTCGACTGGAGCGGCGATCGGACCGACAGTTGGAGCCAGGTTGTCAACGGTTACTGTCAGCGTGTCGGTTCCTACCCCACCGTCGTCGTCTGTGACCCGGAGGGCGACCACCCCGACGAAGTCGTCCTCCCAGGTGCTGGTCACTGGGTTGCCGCTGGCATCGACGTCGAAGGTGACACCGTCGTAGTCGAAGTCCCACTCATAGGTATGCGTATCGAGCGTGCCGGGGTCGGTATGGCTGCCAGAGAACGTGAGCGTCGACGGCTCGTCCCCGCACTGGTCTTCACCGGCGTATGCGGTTGGGGCCACGTTGTTGACGGTGATGGTGAGCGTGTCGTTGCCCACACTGCCTTCGTCGTCTGTCACAGTGATGGTTGCAGTGTAGATACCATCATCGGCGTATACGTGAGAACCGGTGACGTTTCCGGCGCCATTTCCCTCCGATACGGCACCGGATTCAACGGCGCCATCGCCCCAGTCGACAAGAGCGGTGTGTGTATCTGTAGTCGCGTCGGCGAAGAGCGCTGGACCAAGGCCTATGGCTGTACCTTCCCCGACTTGCTGATCAGGACCGGCGTGCACGGCCGGTGGCAGGTTCACTTGCTCAGTAGCTATCTGCTGCATAGCGGACGGTTGGACTTGGGAATCCCTCACGCCGTCGCCGTCATAGTCGATTGCCAGAATGAAGTTGGTACCTGGACCTACCGTGACCGTCCCCAGTGTCCCGTTCTCTACTTGTATCGGGTCGTACGTGACCTGGTACTGAACACCCAAGCTGTAGTCTGGTACCAGCAATTCAAGCGCGGCCTCGCCTGTCGAAGTTCCGACGACCTCGACCGTGTACTTGGCAGAGACGTCTGTAGCTGCGATTGCGATCATGTCGACCTTCCCGGCGTCATCGGTCAAGTACTCCGAACCTGGTATCCCTAGTTCTACGCCCCCTTGGCCGTCAGGTCCCACATGTCGCTGCCCGAAATCGTAGACATGTAGCTCCGCACACTGATGCCAAAGGCGAGCCTGGAATGGCGGCAACAGCTTATCGGAAATCGACAGATGGCCGTCTCCCCAATCCTTTGGGTTGTACCACTTCGCCTCTGGCTCCTGATACTGGGGCCCTCTAGCGCCGGCCTCATGACCTCTGCCAGACCGGAGTCCCCCGTACTCTCCCCAGTATCCGCTGTAGTCGAGCCAGGGTTGTATTGTCCAGAAGTCCCCCGATGTCAGGGGCACGAGTTGCAGGTCACTGTATACCAGTCTGCCGAGTCCCGTGACATCCTTGCCAAGGCCCTCAATATCCCACTTCTGGGCCCCGATGGTGAAGTAGTTGGCGTGGGAACCATTGGCCACGTACACTATCGGGTGGTCCCCGTTTCTGGGACGGTCAGGGTCTTCCCAGTAGAGGGCGTCCCCGGACGAGTGCTGAGAGATGGCTATGAACAGAGGCTCCCACCCATAGGCATATACCTCGTTTACCTTATCTGCGAAGTCCCCTTCTATTGATGTTGTATCGAAAACCAATTCGATCAACTCCAAGTCACTCTCGTGGTCAAATGAGTACCCAGCACATGCGACTCCGGGCCCGGGCACACATTCACAAACATGGCCAAAGTCGTTGAAGTAATAGAACAGCCAGTACTGAATGACTAAGTAGCCCTCGTCCTCAGTGACTCTCGTGTAGGCTGTCTGCTCGTATTGGTCCCTTATCAGTCCGTATCTATCGATGTACTGCTCCTCCCAGTTGGCATCATTCTCGCATCCTGATGCAACCCAGTCGTGGACTAGTTGGGTCATGTCCGGTTCCAGGTCAACGTAGTAGTTCTCTCCTGTATGACTCAATAGGTTCTCCAGTGTAGCATCAGTCTGCCAACCGCTGTTCTCAGTGTCACGGAGTCTCGTCTCGGGCTGTAGGAATATCTCCACAGGCTCGGGCTCGAATTCCTCGCCAGGCGCGAGCCAGATTATGGGTTTGAAGCGCTCAGCCAGAAGCATCTCCTTGTCCGTAACGGTGAAGGCCCATTCCGCCGGTGCCGGATCCTCGTTCCCAGCTTGGTCCCTTGCCTTCACTTTGAAAACGTAGTCTCCATGTGGCAGGCAGAAGTATGTGGCCGTCGGCGCTGGCATCGTCAACCAAGCTGACCATTCGTTGTCCTCACCCTCGAGAATATACGAATACTCCAACGATTCTGTTGGCGTGATATCGTCGGTGCCACTCCAACTGAACGTGACGGAGAAGAAGATGGGGTCGTATTCCACCGTTTCTGGTGGACCGTCCCCCTTAATCGTATCCGGTGGGTTCGTGTCCACGGGACTGAAGTGCACCACCTGCTGCTGCAACAACACCACGCTGTCCGCAGTCACGGTGATAGTGGCATCTCCGGCCGCTGTCGAGGAAATGGTCGTCTCAAACAGGCCGCTGCCATCGCTTGTGCCGGAAGGCTGCGCGATCGTTGCCCCAGCGAGGTCTGTGCTCACCTGCACGCTGCGCCCATCTGTGATCAGCGTCCCCGTGCTGTCCTTGAGGGTGACTGTGATCGTGGCCGTCGAGTCGCCATCGGCTGGAACTGATGAAGGATCGACTTGGACTGTGGAGAACGCAGGGTCGACGGCGGTGCTGGTACCAGCAGTAGGGAAGCTATAGTAGTAGCCCCAGTTATCGTCAACAGCCGTGTTTCCTGCTGCATCGGTGAGCACAACATCGAAGTAGTAGGTCGTGTTGGGATTGAGGCCTTCGAGGTCGATGAAATGATTGCCCGATATGCGCGGGCTGGTTGCACTGAGGCCAAGGGCTGTGGTCTCGCCATATCTCACCTCGCAGGAGGCGTATCCAGCAGGTTGTATCCATAACGTGGCGGAGTTGGCAGTTATGCTGTAGGGTTCGGCGATCCACAGAGAAGTCACAGGCCCCTCTTCGTAGATAACCCACACCCCGGCATCCTCAAGCTGCGGAATGTACGTGTCAACGGAGGAATCGTTCAAGGGATTCCCGGTCAGATCCACTGCCTCAAGAACACTGTGCCAAGGGCCGAAGACCAGACAGGAGATGTCCTGGATCTGGTTGTTCGCGACTGATACATGCGGGATGGTTGGGGGAAGGGATGACAGGTCAGTGATTTCGTTTGAGTTGAGGGATAGACTCCATAGCTGATCAAAGTCCGCCAGCGGGGCCAGGTCCTGAATCTGATTGTCGCTGAGATCGAGCGTTTGCAGGTTGTCGAGTTCGGGCAGCGTGGAGAGGTCAATCAGTCCGCAGTCACGCAACGTCAAGTCTGTTAGTGCTGCAAGGTCTGCCAGGGGGCCCCAGTCCTCAACCTGCATATGCTCCAGACCGAGCCCCTCCAGGCTTGGGAAACCACTAAGGAACGATATGTCGTCCAACTGGTTCACCCTCAGCCACAGACCCTTGAGATTCGGGAGTCCAGTCAATGGCGACAGGTCGGGCACCTGGGCGCCCCAGATTGACAGGCTGGACAAGCTTGATACTTCGGAAAGACACGTGATGTCCTCCTCGGTCAGAATGCCAAACGCCAAGAGCAAGCTATCGAGGCTGAGAGCGCTCATGGGCGAAATGTCCCCATAATGAAGGGCTCCAAGGTTTAGAGACGAGAGATTGGGGAGGCTGGAGATCGCGGCTATCTCAGAATCTGTGATGGTGCCGTACTTGCCTACAGAAAGGAACTCGAGCTGCTCCAGATCAGTTAGAAAGCTGACATCCGCAGAACCTGCAACGTATACGTTCAGCCACGTGAGGTTGGTCAGGGCACTGAGTCCGGAGACATCGTCCAGCGCCGGGAACCCTTGTTGTCCTAGATCGAGACCAGTGAGACTGGTGAGCCCCAGTATCGGCGATATGTCGGCAATGGGATTCCGCCTCAAGTCAAGCCATGTCAGGTTCACGCAGTGCTCGAGGCCATCTAAGTTGGCTATCCCACGGTTAGCTGCCAACAGCCAGGGGAGTCCCTCCAACTCGGCCGTCAGGATGTCTCCTGTGGGCTTGCCTATTGCCTCACGTATGGCGGCCTCGAGGTTCTCGTCAGGTAAGTGAACAGGCAGGCATTCCCCCAAATCCCACTGCATGAGCGAAATCTCCAGGCCTGCCGCGACCACTGTTCCATCCAATCTCACCCCCGCTGTATGCACTTGATTTGTGGCCACATACTGGATATCCGTCCAGCTATCCACGTCGCATTGCCCATAGTCATTCTGTCCTGTTGCGACGACGGTGCCGTCTGACCTCACCCCCAAGGTGTGGCGGCCCCCGCCCGCTACCTGTACTATATCCGTCCAGCTATCCACGTCGCATTCGCCCTCGTCACCACGTCCTGTTGCGACGACGGTGCCGTCTGACCTCACCCCCAAGGTGTAGTAGCCCGGGGCCGCTACCTGTACTATATCCGTCCAACCATCCACATCGCATTCCCCATAGTAATTCTGCCCCGTTGCGACCACTGTCCCATCCGACTTCAGACCGATGGTGTGAGAGGCCCCAGCCGCGACCTGGACGATATCCGACCACGTATCCACGTCGCATTGGCCATCGTGATTGTATCCGGTTGCGACTACTGTCCCATCCGATCTCACACCCACCGTATGCCCAAAACTCGTGGCCACATATCGGATACCCGTCCACGTGTCCACGTCGCATTGCCCGTTGTAATTCCCCCCCGTTGCGATCACCGTTCCGTACGATCTCACGCCAAGTGTATGCAAGTCCTCCGCAGCCACCTGCACGATATCCGTCCAGCTATCCACATCGCATTGGCCCTCGTCACCACGTCCTGTTGCGACGACGGTGCCATCGAATCTCAAGCCCACAGTGTGGTCGGCACCGGTTGCCACCTGCTGGACGCCCGTCCAGCTAGCAACATCGCACTGTCCCCTGAAGTCCCATCCAGCAGCCATCACCGTACCGTCCCACCTCAGGCCTACTGTCTGGTAGTCTCCAGTGGCTATGTACCGTATGCCGGCCCAGCCACTCACCTCGCACTCACCGTTGCCGTTAAACCCTGTCGCAACCACTGTCCCATCCGACTTCAGACCGATGGTGTGCGCGGTCCCGGCCGCGACCTGTACGATATCTGTCCACGTATCAATGTCGCATTGGCCCTCGTCACCACGTCCTGTTGCGACCACTGTTCCGTCTGATTTCAAGCCGACAGTGTGCATGGTCCCCGCTGCCACCTGCTGGATGCCCGTCCAAGTGTCCACGTCGCATTGGCCGTATTCATTCCATCCAGTGGCGACCGCCCTTCCGTCGAATGTCAGGCCCACCGTATGCACATAATTTGTGGCCACATATCGGATACCCATCCAGTGGTCCACGTCGCATTGGCCGTATTCATTCCTTCCAGTGGCGATCACCGTTCCGTCCAGTCTTACGCCCACGGTGTGCTCGTAACATGCGGCAATGTGGCGGACATCTGTCCAGCTACCAACGTTGCACCGCTCGCCGGATCCCAGGGCAATCACAGTGCCGTCGGAATGCAGCCCTACCACGTGACCCCTCCCCGCCGCAACCATAGGAACAACCTTGTTTCCTGAGCTCGCGCCTACCTGCACTGTCGCTGTGTCGGAGCAGACAGCGTCCTCGTTGTCGGACACCATGAGAATGGCTGTATGGTCACCGCCTGCCTCGTACGTGTGAGCCTGGCTCGCCGGGGGAGTTCCGCTACCCGAGTAGCTCTGGCTTCCATCGCCGGGGTCGAGAACCCAGGATTCGATCCATCCGTCGGCGTCACCGGCCGTCATCGAGAAGCTGACGTCTAGCGGCGCATCACCCGAGCTCTGATCCACAGAGAGGGAGCATGTCGGAGGATCATTCTGCCCTACTACCACCCTCTCCGTGGCGAAGCTATCCTCGCCGTCATTGTCCGAGACCACCAGCATCACGCTGTAGCCCTCTGGAGGACTCTCGGTGTAATACGTGTGTGGTATCGACGCGGGGGGGCTGCCCGTGCCGGAGTAGTCCGCGTTGCCGTCGCCGTCGACATCGAGTACCCACGCCGATATCGACCCGTCAGCATCGCTAGCACTGATCGTGAAAGTGACATCAAGCGGAGACGGGCCCGAAGTGGGCTCTGCCGAGACTGAGCACGTTGGTGGAGTGTTCTCCTCGAACTTCACAGTGCCGATCGTCAGTCCTTTCACCTCGTCGTAAGGCTCTCCGGTCGCGTCGGTCACAGTCACTTCGCTCATCTCACCAGCGTCGAACTCCCAGGCACCGAGCTTCACCTCCTTCCAGGTGGGCGATGCGCTGTACTGGTTCACCGTCGTCGTCGCGGTCCCGCCGGCGTGGGTCACCGAGAACGGGACGATGGTGGAGGTGTCAGCGCACGCGTAGAAGGATGCGTAGACCCTGTACACCCCGGCTGACGCAAGATAGGGCTTGAAGGTTGCCCAGCAGTCCACTTGGTCCGGATCGCTGACCATGCCCCCGACATAGGTGGATATATAGTCGTGGCCTTCGAAGCTGTGGGACCACCAGTAGTCGCCGCCCGAGTTGCACCCGTTGGTGAACCACGGCGATGTGTCCGTGACAGTGATGGTGGTCTTCTCGGCCTGCGCAGCAGCGGAGATGGGCACCATACCCATTGTGGTGACTATCACTGCGATGGCGAGTAGGATCCTCAGTGCCTTGCTCATGCTCAACCCCTTTCGAACTCAGCTTCTGGGCCGCAGCCAATTCCAGATCGCTGGAGGAGACCCGTGTGGCAAACAAGCATGTCTGCTGCGACGATTGCCGGTCAGTGCGACTGGTGAAGAAACTGCGAGTATCCTAGAGGACTCTAGCGCGCAAGTCAATACATGTCCCAGTGTAACCACTTCACTTTTCTTACCGTTTTCCCCCTCGGGGAGATCGTTCAGCAAGATACGGTACCGGGGAGTGGTATTTCTTGAGAGCAATTTGTCAGCAGGAGATGTGCATATAGGCTCGCTCTGGGCTGTCAATCACACTGTGCTGAGGGGCTAGCTTCGATGGCGGTTGGCAGCGGCGGCCCAAAAGAACGTTGCCAGCTTCATTTCATTACTTGCATTTTCCGGCCATTTTCCGCACAATTATATTGAATTTTCCGTGAGGAGTGTCCGAAAGGCGACCTCCTGCCTCGCGAGGCGTCAGCTTCGGGCTCCAGTTGACAATCGAAGCTAGAGTACGAGAAACCCACTGCGAGGCCTTCTAAGCAGTGGGTCGTGAGTTCGAGTCTCACCAGGGACGCCAGCTAGCCTCGCCCCCAGCCTCGGAGCCCGCCTGAGGCGGCGGGCTCTTACGTGCCGAGCTTCCTCCCACCTAGAGAGTGCTACGTGAAGCTCCGGTTCACACGGACATCAGCCTGCCCTGAGGGGATCACAGCGCGATTCGCAGCCACAACAGGCAGACACCCGAGACAGACGGCCAGAGCCATCTGTGGTCAGACGGAAGGTTGCGCAGGCAGGCTGCTGATGGCTTCGTCGATCTTGTCCATGGGAGCATGCTTGTCTTCCACTGCCCCTTCGAGGAAGTCCTTGAAGACAGCCACGTCCAGATTCGTGTTAGTGCTCAACAGGAAGAGGATGTTCTTGCGCTCGCCCCTGTCCTTGCACGCGACGGCCTCGTCGAGCACGGCCTTGATGGCATAGGATGACTCGGGAGATGGCACGAAACCCTCCGCACGGGCAAAAGCCACGGCGGCTTCGAAAGCCTGGCGCTGGGTGTACGTCCTGGCCTCGATTCGCTTCTCACGATACAGGGCGCTGATCAAAGGTGATATGCCGTGATACCGCATGGATCCGGCCCGTATGTCGGGGGGCACAAAGCTATGACCAAGAGTGTACATCCTGAGCATCGGGGCCAGGCCTCCCCAGTCGGCATAGTCCCAGCCATACCGGCCCTTGGTGAGGGTCGGGGCCGCGGCTGATTCAACGGCGATGAAACGGATGCCGCTCTTGCGGTCTCTGTACAAGGGGAATGCAAGGCCGCCGAACCCACTTCCCCCACCGACGGCAGCAATGCACAGGTCGGGACGGACACCCCCATGGCGAAGCTGATCTCTGGCCTCGAGCCCGATTAGGGTCTGATGGAGTACCACGTGGTTCATCAGCGTACCCCAGGCGAACTTGGCCTCATCACGTGTCGTAGCCTCTTCGAAGGCCTCGCTCAATGCCATGCCCAGGCTTCCGGGGGACTCCGGGTCCTGGGAAAGCGCCTTCTTCCCCGTACGCGTGTTCGGGCTGGGGCTGGACACGACCTCGGCCCCAAGCAACTCCATCAGATAGCGGCCATACTCCCTCTGTTCATACGACGACCTGACCATGTAGACCCTGCACTTGATGCCGAAGTAGTTGCATGCAACGGCCAGGGACGCCCCCCACTCCCCGTTGCCCGAGGCGGATACCAGGTACCGCGTGCCCTTCTCACCGGCATGAGCTGCGTAGTAGGCCTGCGCCAGAGCCGTATTGAACTCGTAGCTGCCCGAGGGGCTGCCTCCCTCATGCTTGTAGAAGATGCGTGCAGGCGTGTCGAGCCTCTCTTCGAAGCGCCTCGCCCTGAAAAGCGGCGTAGGCCTCCACTCGACGTAGAACTCGCGAAGCTCCTTCGGGATAGCGGGGTTTCGCTCCGACCTGTCCAGCTCCTGGTCGACAATGGGTGCTGTGGCGATCGGGCTGAGATCGTGGTGGGTCATGGGATAACCACTCGATCCCATAGGGGGAGGGAAGTCGAAGCCGATGTCTGGTATTATGTTATACCACCTGTCGGGCACATCCCTGAAGTCGGTTGCGACTCTCATCGGCCAATACCTCCCTGAGCTGATTCGCCGTGATTATACCATCATATGGCAGGCGTGGGTCTTGTCGGCCGAGGTCGAGGTTCGTTGATTCCGGTCGTTCAGGTTGCTAGAATCCATCCGAGACGGGCATAGTCATCGGTAAGGGGGACACCATGGTCGATTGGCAGGCAACAGGCGAGTGGTTCATCGAGCACGGCATCAGGATAGCTATCATCCTCGCGCTGGCCCTGACTACGTACGTCCTTGGCAAAAAGGCCATTCCCGCTGCGGTGAGGCGAACGCTGGCACGCACGATGAAGGACCAGCCCGAAGTCGAGATTGAGAAGCGCAGCAACACCCTGGGACAGCTCCTTCGTACTATGGTGAGCACCATACTGGTCATCGTCGCGGTGTTCCTCATACTGAACGAAATCGGCATTAACATCGCGGCGCTGCTGGCCGGCTTCGGTGTCGCCGGCATCGCTGTGGGCTTCGGAGCCCAAAGCCTCATCAAGGACCTGATAGGCGGGTTCATCGTGGAGTTGGAGAATCAGTACAATGTCGGGGATGTGGTAAAGATCGCCGGCATCACCGGCATAGTGGACTCGTTCACCATGAGGCGGACTACTTTGCGAGACCTCGATGGTATCCTGCACTTCGTGCCTAACGGGGAGACCGGAGTGGCAAGCAACTATACGAGGGCATGGTCGAGGGCACATCTCGAGATACCCGTCGCCTACAAGGAGGACGTTGACCAGGTAATGGCAACCATTCGACAGGTGTGGGAAGAGGTGGCCGAGGACCCGAAGTGGGGGCCCCAACTCATCTCCAAGACGCCCTGGCTGTTGCGTGTGAACAGCTTCGAGGATCGGGGTATCATCGTCAAGGTTGTGGGCGAGACACAGCCGATGAAGCAGTGGGACCTCATGGGCGAACTCAGGAGGAAGATAAAGAAAGCGTTCGACGAACAGGGCATAGAAATCCCGTGGAACTACTCAAAGGTCTATCTGGGCGACGACGTGCGCACATTGCTGGAGAAGGCTTCGACACGGCAATGATTGTTGCAGGCCTTCTCACTGCTGCCTGGCCCGGGCTCGCAAGGAGGTAAGTCAAGTGGCCTATGTAGGGATATTGCTTCTGACCATACTCGTTTCCTTCACGGTTGTCCGCATTGGAGGGCTGGCCCTCCAACTGACGGGGATCGAACCGGAAGTGGCCAGGTTTCAGGCCCTGTCTGCGTTCAGCGGCACAGGCTTCACGACCACGGAGGCCGAACGTGTGGTGCGTCACAGCACCAGGAGACGGATAATCACTATCCTGATCATCCTGGGAAACGCCGGGCTGGTCGCAATAATTGCCACTCTCGTGGCGTCTTTCACGCAGGTAACCGGCTATGGATGGTTCTTCGCTCGACTCGGGATCATCATAGTGAGCATATTCGTCCTCTATCGTTTGATCGTCGCGAGCAGGATCGGCAACAGGCTCCTCAGCTGGCTGCGGAAGCCTTTAATGAAACGCATTCTCCGCGAAGCTCCGCCTGTTGAGGAGATCTTCCACGTGGGCAAGAACTGGGGAGTGAGCCTGGTGGCTGTGTCGGAGACATCGAGGAGCATCGGGCTTTCGGTCGGTGACGTCGTATTCGATATAGAAGTCCAAGTGCTGGCTGTTGACAGAGCAGATGATTTCATACCCACACCCGGCAACGACGTCAGAATAGAGGCCGGAGACAGGCTGCTGGTCTACGGCCTTGCCGAGTCAGTGCGGGATCTTGCCGGCTGATGCTCAAGACAAAGGCAGGAGGTCGGTCACTATGGCGAAACCCGACCCCCTGCCTTACGGCTGCGACAGCGTTTTCTCTACTCCTTTTTGAACGGAGTTCGTATGACCACCTGCACACCCGAGATCGTGCCCGAGACCGCATCGGTGACAGTCTTCACAGCAGTGTCACCTATTTCCCCTGCTGCCTCCACAGCACCGCTCGCTGCGGCGGAAGCTGCCTCCTCCGCGCTAATCGTGGTTGCCTTCGCACCGTCGATTGCCCCCTCCACAGCGCCACGGGCTACCGCCCCCAAGTCTCCCCCGACCTCCCCGGCACCCTTAGCGAGGCCACGCGCCATGCCATAGATGGCCTGGATGACATCGCCTCCCACCTCAGTGGTTCCATTGATTGTGCCGAGCAGACTCTGCCTGGCTATTGTGCCTAGGTCCGCCCCCACATCCTTTGCGCCAAGTATGGCGCCTCGGGCGACGCTGAAGGCCGTATCCTCTACGCCGAGCCCCACGCTCTTCGTCGCCGCCAGGGCACCATCGGCGGCACCCCTGGCGACCTTGCCCACATCTCCGCCAACCTCGCTGGTGCCCTTGATCGCTGCCCTGATGGTGTCACTCACCACGCCCGTCGTCACGGTCGTGACTTCGCCCACACCCCGAATCGTACCGACGACCGCGCCCTTCGCCACAGCCCCAACCTCGGCCCCCACCTGGCCCGCAGCATGCACCGCGCCAGCCACCGAATCCCCGGCCAACCCGGAGGTCTCCTTGACAACATCCCGCACCCCGCGAAGGCTGTCCACTACATTGCTCCGTGTAGCTTCGATCGCCGCCTGTCCGACCTCCCCTGCACCCTTGACGGTCTGCACCAATGCGTCACTGACCTTTTTACCCAGATCTCCCAGTGGCATCTCTCGACCTCCTCTTCTTCAAACTGTTAGACGGGTTTCGCGTCATATGTTCCGTTGGGACAAACGCTTTGGGATAGAAGCATCACCTCCCCTCCCGACACCGGCCTGCCGCGCCGTCAGGGTGACAGCGATGGTAGTAAGAATACCAAGTCAAAGTGCAAAGTCAACCCCCCGAATTGACTGATAATAAATGTTACCGAAGGTGGTATAGTTGCCTCAGAAAG
>CAZGDV010000075.1:0-13749 GCA_964524995.1 uncultured Dehalococcoidia bacterium
AGCCTGGCGGCTTCGACGACCTGATCGAAGGATACCGATTCCTCCGGTGTATGGGCCTCCTCGAGATGGCCGGGCCCCAGTATTACGGGGTTGACGCCGGCCGTCCACAGGACGCTGCCGTCCGAGTGACTCCTGAAATCCTGCGGCTCCCACGTCATACCCATGGCCTCGTAGATTTCTCGCAGGGCCTTGACCTGAGGACTTCTCTTGGACACGCGGTATCCCGAGTAGGTGTCCTCGAATCTGATCTGGGCGTCGAGCCCGGGGGTACTCCGATTCGCGCTGTCGACGAGCCTCTCCAGATCGACTCTGAGTACGTCTATCCTGGACTCGGGATGCAGGTGCAGGTCCAGCCAGCTTTCGCAGGCGTCGGGCACGACGAAACCGGCCGGGTAGCTGGTGAGCTGCCTCACGTTGCAGAACAGCTTCGGCGACAATCCGGCATACTCGATGACGAGAAGAAGCAGCCTTAGCATGCTCTCGATGGCGTTATGGCCGAGCTCCGGAATGGATGAGTGGACCCGCTTGCCTTTGGTACGAAGCTGGACCTCCATGTATCCGTAGTGTCCCAGGCACGGCTTCAGGTTGGTGGGCTCCCCGATTATGGCCCAAGGGAAGGTGTACTCGCGTACAAGCGCCTTGGCCCCGTCACTCTCCTCCTCTTCGCCCACCACCAGGGCAAGGCCGATGGGCGGGAATGGCTCCCCGCCTTCGGCAAGTACGGCGAACGCCTCCATCATGGCGGCGCAGCCAGCCTTCATGTCGGTGCTGCCCAGGCCGTACAGCGTGTCGTCTTCCTCGTGGAAGCCGTAGTCCTCGAGGTCGTAGGCGGCAATAGTGTCGAGGTGCCCGACGAGACACACCTCGATGTCGTGCTCGTTTTCCGGCCAGACAATCACATTGAAGCGATTACCGTCGACCTCCTGCCTGGTGACCTCGAGACCGTGATGCTTGAGATACCTCTCGGTGAACCTGACGATCTGCTCCTCCTTGCCGGAGGGGCTATAGATGTCAATGAGATCTCCGAGGAGCTTCCTCAGCCTCGTGGGCTGGATGTCGGGTGTTGGATGCTTCGCTTTCGACATGTTACGGGCTTCCTACTCGGCGGCGAGCGCCGGATAGACTGCTAGGCGCTCTTGGCCGGGTTCTTCTCGCGACGCAGGGTCTTGGCCAGCCACAGGTGTTCGCTTCGCACCGAGAAACCGAGTTCCTCGAAGAAGGAGATCGCAGGATCGTTCCCACCTTCCGTATCCGCGATAATCATGCGTACCCCGTCTTCCTTGAGCCTGTCCTCGAGTCGCCTGTAGAGGCGACGGCCCAGGTTTGTCCTCTGGAAACGTTCGTCGACACCTATCCAGCTAATGTAGCCGTAACGCTTCCATGCCGTTCCGCCCTTCTCTATCGTGGTGGCGAGCACGAATCCCACGATCGCATCTCCGGCCTCTGCGACGAGGCAGTACTCGGGGTCGGAGCTGAAGTAGTCGGTAACCTCGTAGGGGTCCCAGGTGCGGTAGAGGATGGGCAGCTCGTCGCTGGTGAAAAGGTCCTCTCCCAGGTGGTATACGGCGGCAAGGTCGTCTATCTCCATCTCCCTCACCACGACCTCCACCTTCTTCTGACGGTTGTTGGCTGGCATTTGCGGCTGCTCCTTTGAGCGCGTTCTATCTCTCGAAAGCCAATAGTAGTACTGTGCGCTGGTGTTTGCAATAGTGCCTTCGGCCATGTCGAATAGGAGAAAAGGGGGATTATGCCGGAGCATGTTGCACGCTATAGTCTGATTCCAGCAGGGTATTCGAGAGCAGACTTGATCATGCTGCCAGAGTCGCATTTCGGCGGGGCGTTGCATTGGATGAGGGGCAGGGTGCGCAAGGCGGTTGCGAGAGACCGCCGTGTCGAGAGTCACGTGCTCCGCCTTTCGAGACTGCTGTGGCCGTGGCCCGAGGCCAGGCTGGTCGGGGTCGTACTGCTGCTGGTCCTGCTCGACTACCTCACGACCGTGATTGCGCTGCAGACGCGGGGAGAAGAGACGGTCTACGAGCGAGGGATCATGGCCGGGTGGGCGCTCGAAGTGGGTGGCCTGGGGTGGCTCTTCCTCATCGACGCGGCGGCAGTCGCTACCCTCTGCCTGCTCGCGGTGGGCGTGCGGCATGTGTTCCATAAACTTGGCTTCGGGGGTTTCGCACGTGCCGGCTTCGTCGTGCTGCTGTGGCCGTATGGGGTCGTCGCTCTCGCTGCGGTGGTCAATAACCTGGTTCTGGCGGTCGCCGCCTAGGCGTCTAGGTCTTCTCAGTAGCCGCGATGAGGCGGTTAAGGGCGTTCAGGTAGGCCTTGGCGCTGGCCACCATGATGTCGGTGGAGGCACCACGGCCGGTATAGGTCCTGTTACCGCTCTGGATGCGGATGGTGACCTCGCCGATGGCGTCGATCCCCTCCGTCACCGACTTCACACTGAATTCCGTTAGCTCGTTGGGCACGCCGACCAGGCGGTTTATCGCCTTGTAGATAGCGTCAACGGGCCCGGTGCCCAGAGCGGCATCCGCCATGCTGGTGCCGTCCGGCCCGGTCAGTCTCACGGTGGCCGTCGCGACGCTGTGGTCCCCGCAGGAGACCTGTACGTGCTCGAGGTGGTAGGTCTCGGAGACGAGTCGCAGCTCCTCCGCAACCAGGGCCTCGAGGTCCCGGTCGGTGATCTCCCTCTTCTTGTCGGCGAGCTCCTTGAATGCCATGAAGGCCCGCTTCAGCTCCTCGTCGCTCAGCGAGTAGCCCAGCTCCTCGAGGCGGGCCTTGAACGCATGCCTTCCGCTTAGCTTGCCCAGGGTCAGCGTGCTGCCCATCAGGCCGACGTCTTTGGGGTCCATGATCTCATAGGTGGACCTCTCCTTCAGTATCCCGTCCTGATGGATTCCCGACTCATGACGAAAGGCGTTAGCTCCCACGATGGCCTTATTGGCCTGAACGTACATTCCTGTGATGTCGCTGACCAGGCGGCTGGCCTTGTGTATCTGCGTGGTGTCGATCATGGTCGAGAAGCCCAGCATGTCCTTGCGCACCCGCAGAGCCATGACGATCTCCTCGAGCGAAGCATTGCCGGCCCGCTCGCCAATTCCGTTGACGGTGCACTCTACCTGGCGAGCCCCGTGCTCTATCGCTGCCAGGCTGTTGGCCACGGCCAGGCCGAGGTCGTTGTGACAGTGCACGCTGATGACGGCCTTGTCGATGTTCGGCACGTTGTTGAATATGCCGTCAATCAACTGGCCGAACTCTCTCGGTATCGTGTAGCCGACCGTGTCCGGGATGTTGACCGTAGTAGCGCCTGCCTTGATAGCGGTCTCAACGATCTGGTAGAGGAAGTCGGGGTCGGTCCTGGTGGCGTCCATGGGCGAGAACTCGACGTCGCTGACGTAGCCCTTGGCGCGCGCCACCATGTCCTTGCACAGCTTGACCACCTGGTTCCTGCTCTTTCTGAGCTGGTGTGACATGTGCACTTCGGAGCTGGAGAGGAAGACATGTATTCTGGGGCTCCTGGCGTGCTTCACGGCCTCCCAGGCGGCATCCACGGCCTTGGGCGTAGCGTGGGCCAGCCCGCATACCGTGCAATCATGCACCTCTTCCGCTATACGACGCACCGCCTCCAGATCGCCCGGCGAGGCGACGGGGAAGCCGGCCTCTATCACGTCGACGCCCAATCGCTCCAACTGCTGGGCGATCTCTATCTTCTCGTCGAGGTTGAGCGCCGCACCGGCGGACTGCTCGCCGTCGCGCAACGTCGTATCGAAGATGATTACTCTTTCCACCAGTGCTCCCATGCGGCGTAGGGCTACTTCGGATCGAGCCACGGCATCATGGCTCTGAGCTTCTTGCCGACTTGCTCGATCTCGTGTTCCGCCTCCAGCTTCCTCAGACGGTTGAAGGAAGGGCATCCCGCCTGGTTCTCCAGAATCCATTTGGTGGCGAAGCTTCCGTCCTGTATCTCAACCAGGATCTGTCTCATGACGTCCTTCGCGCAATCGTCGATGACGCGAGGGCCGGAGACATAGCCGCCGTACTCGGCGGTGTCGCTCACGGAGTAGTTCATGTAGCCGAGACCGCCCTGGTAGAACAGATCGACGATCAGCTTGAGCTCATGCATGCACTCGAAGTAGGCGACCTCCGGCTGGTATCCTGCATCGACCAATGTCTCGAAGGCGGCCTTGACCAGGCAGGACACGCCGCCGCAGAGTACGGCCTGCTCCCCGAAGAGGTCTGTCTCGGTCTCCTCTTGGAAGGTTGTGTCCATCACGCCTGCCCTCGTGCAGCCGATGCCCTTGGCATACGCTAGGGCCAGCTTTTTGGCCTTGCCGCTGGCATCCTGGTGCACGGCGACTAGGGCCGGTGGGCCGGAACCCTCCGTGTAGGTCCTGCGCAGCATGTGGCCCGGGCACTTGGGCGCTATCATCGTCACATCGACATAGGGCGGTGGAACAACCTGGTTATAGTGGATGTTGAAGCCATGGGCGAACATCAGCATCTTGCCCTTCTTCAACCCCTTCTCGATCTGGCGGTAGACCACCGGGTGGAGGTTGTCCGGGACCAGCATGGTCATGATGTCGGCTTCCTTGGCCATCTCCTCCGATGTCATGACCTTGAACTTCGCCTTCTCGGCCTCTTTCCAGTTAGGGGTCCCTTTGGCCTCGGCCACTATGACGTTGCAGCCGCTGTCCCTCAGATTCTGAGCGTGTGCGTGCCCCTGGCTCCCGTACCCTATGATGCCAATGACCTTGTTCTTCAGAAGACCCAAATCGGCGTCCTTGTCGTAGTACATACTGCCCCCTAAACTTAATGTCGTAGTCTTGCGAGTCGGCGCCTGCCGCAGCGGACATCTGTCCGCCTGCTACTCTACGCCGCTGCCCTCACGCTGCAGGGCGATCCTGCCAGTGCGGGCGAGCTCCTTGATGCCGAACTTCCTCAGCAGGCTGTAGAGGGAGTCTATCTTCGCGTCGTCTCCTGTTGCCTCTACTATCAGCGAATCGATACCGACATCGACGATCTTGGCCTTGAAGATGTCCACTATCTGAATGATTTCGCTTCTGGTGGAAGACGTCGCGTGCACCTTGATCAGTGCCAGCTCGCGCGCTACGATACCCTCTCCGGTTATGTCGGTCAGCTTGACGACCTCGATCAGCTTCTCAAGCTGCTTGCGAACCTGCTCCACCGCCGTAGTTGCGCCGTCGACGACGATGGTCATCCTTGACAGGCCGGGTAGCTCCGAGTGCCCGACGGCGATGCTCTCTATGTTGAAGTTGCGCCGCCGTATCAGGCTCGCCACGCGGTTCAACACGCCGGGTTTGTCTTCAACCAGTGCCACTAGTGTGTGCTTGGTCATCTCTCATCAACCTTGGTTGGTTTGGCCCTTGTCGCGGGCTTCTACAGGTTGCTGGTCTCCTTCGGCTTGGCTTTCGGGACCACCTTCTTATTCGGGTCTTCGATAATCTGGGCCAGTGTCGAACCGGGGGCAACCATAGGATAGACGTTTTCCTCCGGTTCGACGCGGAAATCGATCAGATATGGCCCATCGTGTTTCATTGCCTTCTTGATCGCCGGTGTTACCTGTGCCTTAGTCGTAACTCTGGCCGCCGGGATGCCGTAGGCCCCTGCAACCTTCACGAAGTCGGGAGAGGTCAGCGGTGTAGCCACGTAACGCCGTTCGTAGAACAGCTCCTGCCACTGCCTCACCATACCCAGGAAGCCGTTGTTCAATATCGCGATCTTCACCGCGATGTTATCCTGGACGAGCGTTGCCAGCTCCTGAATCGTCATCTGTATTCCGCCGTCCCCGGCAATCGCCCACACGGTTTCATCGGGTCTGCCTACCTTCGCTCCCATCGCGGCGGGCAGCTCGAATCCCATCGTGCCCAGTCCGCCGGAGGAGACCAGGCTGTTGGGCTTGCGATAGCAGAAGTGCAGTGCCGCCCACATCTGGTTCTGGCCGACGCCGGTGCAGACGATGGCATCGCCTCCTGTGACTTCACATATCTGGCTGACCACATACTGCGGGATGAGCTTGCTCGTCTGGCGTATGACGTCCGATGCGTGTTCCTTGCGCCACTTCCTTACCTGGGCAAGCCAATCGCGCCGCTCCTGGCTCTCCACCGCCTTGTTCAGCACCCTCAGGACGTTCTTGACCTCACCCACGATGGGCACGTTCACGTGAACGTTCTTGCCTATCTCGGCGGGGTCGACGTCTATGTGGATGATCTGCGCATTTGGCGCGAAGCCAGAGACTTTGCCGGTGGCCCTGTCGTCGAAGCGCATCCCTATCGCTATGAGCAGATCGGAGGCATCCACAGCGAGGTTGGCGTACGCCATACCGTGCATCCCCAGCATACCCAGGCTCAAGTCATGGTCCTCGGGGAAGGAGCTAATGCCGAGCAGCGTGGTAATGACCGGGATATGTGCCTTCTCCGCGAGCTCGAGCAATTCCTTGTGTGCGTCGCTTATGAGGACTCCTCGCCCGGCAAGGATGACCGGCTTCTTGGACTCATTGATGGTCTTGGCTGCCTTCTTGATCTGCGCAGGGTGGCCCTTGATCGTAGGCCTGTAGCCCGGCAGCTCTACCTTCTCCGGATAGGTGAAGTTTGCCTCCTCGATGAATACGTCGCGAGGAATGTCCAGCAGAACCGGTCCCGGTCGCCCGGTGCTGGCTATGTGGAAGGCCTCTCTCACCACCGTAGCCATCTCGTCCGCCTTGAGCACGAGGTAGCTGTGCTTCGTGATCGGCACGGTGATGCCGGTGATGTCCACTTCCTGGAAGGCGTCCTTCCCGATGAACGGTCTCGCCACCTGTCCGGTTATCGCCACTACCGGGGATGAGTCCAGGTGCGCGTTGGCGATGCCGGTAACCAGATTGCATGCTCCGGGCCCGGAGGTCGCTATGCACACGCCCACCTTGCCCGTCACGCGGGCGTAGGCGTCGGCGGCGTGCGCCGCGCCCTGCTCGTGGCGGACCAGTATGTGTCTCAGCTGCGGGTACTGGGGCAGCACATCGTATAGGCCGAGCACCGACCCTCCGGGGAAGCCGAATATGACCTCCACGCCTTCCCGCACCAGGCACTCACACAGTATCTGCGCACCATTGAGCTTCATCCCAGTCTCCTACCTGAAAACGGCACCATTTGCCGCTGAACTCACCCTTTCGACGTATCGCTCGAGGTATCCGGTCTTGATCTTGGGCTCGAACGCCGGGAGCTCCCTAAGTCGCTTGTCCATCTCCTCTGCCGACAGCTCCACATCCACCCTGTTGTTGGGTATGTCGATGCTGATCAGGTCGCCGTTCCGGAGGGCGGCTATAGGCCCCATGTCGGCAGCTTCCGGCGCAACATGTCCTATCGCCGCGCCGCGCGTTGCCCCCGAGAAACGCCCGTCAGTGATCAGGGCTACCTCCTGGTCGAGTCCCATACCGGAGATGATCGAGGTCGGCGTCAGCATCTCGGGCATGCCCGGCCCGCCCTTTGGCCCCTCGTAGCGGATCACCACTACGTCACCTGCTTGTACTGCTCCCTCCATGATCTGCTGCGTGGCCTCGTCCTCGGAGTCGAAGACGCGCGCCGGGCCCTTGTGCCCCATCATCTTGGGGATCACCGCCCCGCTCTTTACGACGGCTCCGTCGGGAGCCAGGTTCCCGAACAGGATGCTCAGGCCGCCGCGATTGGAATGCGGGCTCGACGCCGGGCGTATGACATCGCTGTCCTTGACCTTGGCTGTGGCGATGTTCTCGCTAACGGTCTTGCCCGTTACAGTCTTCGCGTCCAGGCTGAGGTGCTCGCGAATCTCACTCATCACAGCCGGTATGCCCCCGGCGACATCCAGGTCCTCGATATGATAGTCCCCGGACGGTCTGAGCTTCGACAGGTGCGGCGTTCGCCGACTTATCTCGTCGATGGTCTGCAGTGAGTACTCGATGCCCGCTTCCGTAGCCAGGGCCATGAGATGAAGCACCGAGTTCGTGCTGCCGCCCAACGCCATGTCCACCGCGAAAGAGTTGGATATGGATTCCTTCGTTATGATGTCCTTCGGCAGCGTGTTTGACGACAGTATGGCGACAGCCCTTCTGCCCGCCTCTTTCGCCAGTCTGATCCGGCGGGCGTCTACCGCCGGAATCGTCCCGTTGCCCGGCAGCGCGATACCGAGCGCCTCCATCAGGCAGTTCATCGTATTGGCGGTGAACATGCCGGAGCAGCTGCCGCAGCCAGGGCAGGCGATGTCCTCGAGTTCCTCGAGTTCATCCGGGCTCATCTGGCCCTTGGCTGCCTTGCCAACCGCCTCGAAAACGTGGCTCAGGTCCACGTACCGGTTGTCCGGGAAACGACCGGCGAGCATGGGCCCGCCGCTCACGAAAACGGACGGGATGTTGAGCCTGACCGCTGCCATAAGCATGCCTGGGATGATCTTGTCGCAGTTGGTGACGAACACCAGAGCGTCGAAGGCATGGGCGTGCGCCATGACCTCCACGGAGTCCGCTATCAGCTCCCTGCTGGGCAGGCTGTATCGCATACCGAGGTGGCCCATCGCGATTCCGTCACACACTCCGATGGTATTGAACTCCAGAGGCGTGGCCCCGGCACTGTACACCCCGGCCTTCACCGCCTCTGCGATGTTACGCAGATGGATGTGACCGGGTATCACTTCATTGAAGCTGTTGACGACGCCGACCAGCGGCTGCTCGATCTCCCACTTGGTCAGCCCCAGCGCGTGCATCAACGACCTGTGCGGGGCACGCTCCATTCCCTTTTTGGCTGCGTCGCTTCTCATGGCAGTCTCTCCGGCGGCTTGGTGTAGACGAGGTATGAAGGCGGAATGAGACGACGTTCGCGCTTTGCTTGATTAAACCATACGGGTATGTCAAGTGTCAAGGGAATCTGCTCGCACCACCTTTCGTCCCGTTATTCTGCCATCAAATGTTGGGTTTACCCACCCACCCGCCCACGGGAGCTGCGCTCCCGAGCCCTAGGCCAAGGGGGGGCTCACGGTCATTCCACGCTGTGCCGGAGCACGGGCTTGAGTCGTCTTGCGCCGTCACAGGGGCCATGCTACACTGTGAGCGACCCGCGCCCGGACGCTGTGCGGCCTCCGAATATTCGACTACGCTTGGGAGGTGTCCGACATGGCTCTGTTCTCCCCACCCGACATAGGCAAGCTCAAGGCGAAGCGCGACATAGATGGCTTGATCAAGGCCCTCGCATACAAGGACAGGCGCGTCGTGCTGGACGCGGTGAAGGCCCTCGGAGCAGTCCCCGACATCAAGGCCACCGGTCCGCTCATCAATGCGCTCAGGAATGACTACTGGGCGATACGTGTGTCTGCCGCCGAGTCGTTGGGCAAGGTTCGCAGCGAGAGGGCGGTTGAGCCTCTAATCACCATGCTCAGGGATGAGCATTGGCGTGTCAGACAGGCCGCCGCTCAGGCTCTGGAGGAGCTCAAGTGGGAGCCACGGACCTCTCAGGAGGAAGCACTGTACTGCGCCGCTCGACATGACTGGGACAAGTGCGTGGAGATCGGCGAGCTGTCGGTGGAGCCTCTGGTCATGGTGCTTCGCGACCAGAACGTGGACAGGTATGCCATGATTCGTGAGGCCGCGGCTGAGGCTCTGGGCAAGATCGGCGATCAGCGCGCGCTGGAGCCGCTGTGCCAAGCCCTGCAGGATGAGTACGAATACGTTCGTATGTCGGCGGTGAAGGGGCTGGGCGGCATACGGTCTCCGGAGGCGACACAGGCTCTCATCTCCTGCCTCAAGGACCCGCACAAGCTGGTGCGCGAGGCTGCGATTGAGGCTTTGGGCCAGTTGGGCGAGGACGCCGTCCAGCCGCTGGTTGCGGCTCTGGGCGATGATGATTGGCAACTGCAGCAAGGAGCGGCCGAGGCGCTGGGCTGTATCGGAGACTCCTGGCCTCTAGAGCCGCTGCTCGAAGCCTTATCCGAGGGCTCTACCCTCACCAGAGAGGCTGCCGCCCGAGCCCTCGGCATGATCGGCGACCCGTCGACGATCGAGCCACTGATACAGGCAACAGCCGACAGCAGCGTACTGGTACGCCTGTCGGCTGTGGAAGCGCTGCGGGAGATAGCCCGCAACGATCAGCTCGATCCGCTGCAGCGCAAGAGAATACTCAATCATACCCCCTTCAGCGTCCCTCGCGCTGCTCACTAGCTCTCGGTCACAGTGACCGCGGTGCTCAGCGTCTCGCCCTTCAGGTCGGGGTCGTAGTAGGAGTAGGCCTGCGAGACAACCGGCTTGGCCTTGACCGGGTACAGTGCCTTCGCATCGAAGCTGAACCTCACCTCGTCTCCGGGGTCCATGTCCTCGATGTAGAAGATCACCTTTCTTCCGGCCACGTCGTACCGCTTGATGTTGTCCCGCGCGTCAACGACGTCCTCGATTGACTCGGTGACCGGCGCGAAGCCCGTAGGTACGGATACATCCAGCACTACCATCTCGGCGGTGCCTTCGATCGGCGGGTTGAACTCTATGCTCACCGAGACCTCAATGAGGTCGTTTACCGCGACCTGCGTTGTATCATAATCGACCTCGATGTCGAAGATGTTCTCGCTCTCCTCGACCTCGGGCAGATTGAACCTCTCCACGACCTGGGCAATGGCCTCGCCCTTGCCGCTGACGTCGATCTCCACATCGGCGTCGATGGGGATCTCGACGATCTGCAGAACGTCGTAGTTCTCCTGTGTGATGCGCAGTTCCGTCTCCTGGCCGTCAGCCTCGATCGTCACAGTCAGGTCGACGTCGGCCCTGGCGTCCGTCGCATATTGGATCAGGGCCTGCAGGCCGACCACGGTGTCCTGCGTGGAGCCGAAACCACCGTATGCGTTGCGCTGCGACACCAGCCACTTCGCCGCCCTCGAGGCGTTGAACTTATCGTTGTGCTCGATCAGGGCCAGTGTGGCGTACCCGGTGGCCTCGATGGCCACGCTCCTGTTCGGCTGGTGGAAGCCGCGCCTCATGATGCCGCCCTCTTCCGGATCGAGCGGTATGGGCTCGATGTCGCCCCAGTGCAGGCCGTCCTCGTCAGCGGTGGCCATGTCCATGAGCTTGTCATGGGCCTCACCGGCCTTGTTGCTGCCGCCGAGCTCCAGGGCATAGGTGACGATGGCGATGGTGTAGGCGTCGTCGATGTCGTCGAGCTCGCCTTCGAGGTAGTCGAGCGCCTTCTGAGAGGCGACATTCTCACCGGCCTCTAGGAGCGCGATGGTGGCGTAAGCCGTGAGTGCGGTCTTGCCCTGCACGCCGCCAAGTATCTCCTCGTGGCATATGAAGCCGACCTGGTCGAAGGAGCCGTCGTCGTTCTGGTGGCTGATGATCCACGTCTCCGCCTCGTCCAGAATCGTCTGGTCTATGTATATCAGGCTCTTGGCCTGCGCGAAGCACTTCAGCACGAAGGCAGTCAGGAATAGGCTGCCCGTATCGTCGCTCTCGCCGAAGGCGGAGAAGCTGCCGTCCCTGTGCCTGTAGGTAAGCTGCCGCTGGTAACCGGTGATCATGAGCTTCTCAGCCTTGGCCATGATCTCGGGCTTAAGCTGGTCGCTCTCCTGTAGGTACTTGGTGATGAACACGTCGGGCGCGAACACGATCATGTTCTGCTCGCCGCAGCCGAACGGCATCTGCAGCAGCCCCTCCAGACCGTCGATCGTCTGTGTAAGGTAGCTGGAGGTTACCGCGACGTACGCCCGGCCTGAGCCATCGACGATGATGACGGGGACGTCGGTGCTCACCGACTTCGAACTGCCGGCTGAAAGCGCCAGATTCTCCACTATCTCTCTGGATACACCCTCCGGCTCGACGATGAGCGTCTTGATCACGGCGTCGGCTGCCTCGGTGCTACGGGCTGTCACCTTCAGCTCGTTGGTGCCCAGCTCGGTGGGCCTGATCTTGAACTCCACCCCGCCCACCTCGTTCGCTGCCACGACAACGCTCTTGTTGGCATTGTCCAGGAGGTCGAACCAGTCGGCGTCCTCGAACTCCACGAAGACCTCCTGTGGCTCATCGAGGTAGTTGTAGATGGCGATGCTGACGGGAAACTCCTCGCCCCTGATCGCCGAGTAGGGCAGATCAACCTTGACGAAGAAGGGCTGGAACGCCCTGAGTTGCGCCTCGCCGATGCCCAGGCCCTTGTCCTTGGACAGGGCCACGGCCCGCAGCATCCACGTCGTGATGCTGTCCGGCACCTCGACAGGCAGCGAGCCTGCGCCATCGGCATCGGTAGTGATCTCCTCCCATATCCAGGTCTCGGGGAAGAACTGGCGAATGCGCTCTACCTCGGCCAGGCCGTGCTCGCTGCTGGCCTTCGAATTTGCCGTAGGCGCGGGAATTACCCCCGGCGCTCCGTCAGCTTCCTCCTCCATGCCCCCACCGGCGAATAGAATGCCCCGGCCGTCTTGCCAGACGTCCCAGCCGCCGATCTCCTTGCCCTCGGGGACATCGTTGTTGCTCAGAACAACAACCCCCGCATCCTCGAATATCTCCTTAGCGCCCCTGATGTTGACGCCCTCCCAGATGGTGAACTCGTGAAGCTCGACCTGCGGCTCCATGTACAGCGCTTCCAGGGCGTCGAACACCTGCTGCAGGTTGAGCCGGTTCTCGGCCAGGATGAACACCGACTTGTCAACGGCCACCAGACCGACCCTGGACTGGCCCTCGGCCTGGACGTCTATCCTCACCGCGTCGCCGGGCCTGGCCTCCTCGGTGCTGAACTCGACGTCAACGTTCTGCGGGTATTGCGCGCTTACCTCGAACGGCAGGTAGTCCGCCGCGACCTCGCTGTTGGGCAGTATCTGGTAGACCAGCAGCTTGGCCGACGGCGTCATCTGCGGCGTGGTGACGAACGATATCTCGTGGCTCTGCGTGAAGTCGGTGAAGACGACCTTGTCGCGCGCCACTATCTCGTAGTAGAAGTTGACCGCCTCGTCGGTGGAGTAGACCTTGAACTCGATCTTCTCCCCGACCTCGGGGATTCCCTCGCTTGTCTGCTCCACATGGATGAAGTTGCCCGACGGAGAGTAACCGGCCTCCACCGTCTTGAACGTGCTGGCGCGGCCGGACGAAGCCTCGATCTCCATCGCCACAGCCTTCGCCGGCGGGGTGACCTCGATCAGAGCCTTGCCGTTTGCGGTGTTGTACTCCTCGTCTACACGCTTCAGCTGGTCCAGGTCGTCATCATAATAGGTAATAGTGACGTCAACTTCAGCGTCCTCCGGCTGGTTGTCCGGCGTCTCCGTGATCATCAGTATCTGGTAGGGCAGCCCCGGCTTGAACACGGGGCTCTCCGGTATGAGCTGAATGTTGAGCGATGACTGGGCCACGGTCAGCATCACGCTGGTGGACTCCTCGTAGCCCGTCGCGGTCTCCCGGACGGTGATGTCCAGGATCACGTTGCCCTGCCCCCCGGCCCCCGGCACCCCGGCCACATAGCCCGCAGCCGGTATCGTGAAGTCGGTATCGCTGTCGATCTGCTCGTTGACCGTGGCGTACTCCTCCCACTCACCGACATATCTCTTGGCCGAGATGACGAGCTGCCCCTTCACCGGCTTGCCGAAGCTGTACTCCGAGCTGACGGTGCCGGTGATCTGCTCGTCTACCAGGAACCAGTCCCTAGGCAGGTCGGCTTTGACCTCGTACTTGGGCAATACGTACTCCTCGACACGGACGTCGACCTGCGTATCGGCCCTGTCCGTCGAGGCGTTGATCTTCCACACGCCCAGGTTGGGCTC
>CAZGDV010000076.1:0-13525 GCA_964524995.1 uncultured Dehalococcoidia bacterium
ACAGCATAGACCCCTGTGACGAGGTTGAAGAGGGTCGTCTTTCCGGCGCCGTTGGGGCCGATGATTGCCGTGATGCGCCCTGGCTCGATGGCCATGTCGACCTTGTTCACGGCAACGAGTCCGCCGAAGGCCTTGCTGACTCCCCTTGTCTCGAGGATGGGCTCGCTCACGTCTCGACCTTTCCCTGGCGCAATCTCGTGCGCAGGTTCTCGAACACACCTTTGAGCCAGACGAACAATCCGTCTGGCATCAAGATCATTACCAACATCAGGACGAGTCCGTAGATCACCACATCCCATTCCCCGAATCTGAGCAGGATCTCATCGCTCAGCAATCGCGTGGTGCCCGCTCCGAAGATCGCACCCCAGACGCTGGCAAGTCCCCCGATCACCGCCATTACCACCAGTTTGACTGACGCGATGAAGTCGAATGATTGCGGGCTCACGAAGCGCAGGTGGTGGACAAAGAGGCTGCCCGCGAGAGATGCATAGATCGCGCTCAATACGAAGATCTTGACTTTGAATTGGCTGACGTTGATCCCCAGGGATTCGGCTGCCGCCTCGCTGCCGTGGATCGCCCTCAATGCCCTACCAGTGCGGGAGTTCACGATATTCTGCGATATCACGAGTATCACCAGGCAGAAACCCCAGACCAGGAAATACCTCCTGAAAGGCGTATCAAAACCGAAGCTACCGATCGACAGGATGTCTATGTCACCCGTGCCGCTGGGACCGCCGGGGCCCAACTGCCTGAACAGCACGTACAGAATCAAGCCGAGACCGAGAGTGGCCATGGCTAGGTAGTTGCCCTTGAGTCTGAATATAGGGTAGCCGATGAGGAAGGCGAACGCGCCGGTGCCTGCCGCTGCGAGCAACATCGCCAGCCAGGGATTGAAGCCGCAGGTCTTGGTAAGCGCCGCACTTATGTATGCGCCTGTTCCATAGAAGGCGGCTTGTCCCAGAGATACCTGGCCTGTGTAACCCATGAGCAGACAAAGTCCCACCGTGACCATTGTGCTCAGTCCGATGAAGATCATGAGTGTTGTGTACTGTGGAAGGAACCAATCGAAGGGCAGGCAGACCAGAAGGGTGAGTAGGACTGCAGTCGCGCCGTGCTGCCACTTGGGCCTGAACCTCTTCAGCATCTATCCAGTCCTCTCCTCCTCTGCGAGCCTGCCCGAGCGATATAGCAGAATCAGTAACAGGACTATCAGTGCGATGACGTCTTTGTATGCTGAGCTGAATGGGCCCCAGTTGGCCGCGACGGCCAAAGATTCGACGATCCCGAGCATGAAGCCCCCGATTACTGCGGCCAGCTGGCTCTTGAAACCCCCAATCGAAGCTGCCACGAAGCCCTTCAAGCCCAGCATGAGTCCGGCATTGTAGGCGGTGAATGTCAGAGGGGCCATGACGGCACCGCCTATACCTCCCAGGGCGGCGGCAAGGACGAAACTCAGCAATGCCATTGCTTTGGCATTGATCCCGACCAGGCCTGCTGCTACCGGGTTGATGGCGCAGGCCTTGAGAGCCTTGCCAGTCATGGTGTACGAGAAGAACAAATGTAGAAAGATGGTCACGAGGATGGTGGTTCCTATTACCCAGATAGCTTGTGGGTGTATGAATGCACCCAGGAACTCGATCGACGTTCTGCCGGTGAAAAACCCTGGCCGTACGAAGTCGACTCCCCAGGCCTCACCGACGATGCCCCTGATGAATATTGCTGCTCCTATGGTGATGATGATCAGACTGACAACGGATGCACGGCGAGCCGTGCGGATAGCCAGGAGATACATGAGGGCACCGACGGCTGATGCTATGACAATCGAGAGGACAACTGCTGCGGGGAGAGGCATGCCTGCCGCACTTGCGAGGATGAAAGAGAGCATTCCGCCCAGCATCACGAACTCGCCTTGGGCGAAGTTTATTATGCGGGTTACCGCATAGATTATCGTGAATCCCAGGCCTATGATCGCGTAGATACTACCCTGGGTGAGTCCCGATATCAGGTATTGAAGGAATTGATCCGCCGACATGTGACAGGCCTCGCCGGGCACACAACGAGAAAAGAAGGGGGAAAGGTCTCCCTTCCCCCCTTCGGCAAATCAAACTGGATTGTCCCCAGACCTGGCTCTACTCTGCCAGAGCCCACTCCCCGTCGACGACCTCGATCATTGCGAGGGAGCCTGGTGCCATGCCAAGATGATCTGTGGCAGACATGGCGAAGACGCCGCCCGTGCCCGCGAACTCCGCAGTCTCCAGACTATCCCTTACGGCGGCCCTGGCCTCAGCGAGGCTCATGCCGTCCTCGACGTCCTCGAGGGCTATCGTGACAAGGCTGAGAGCGTCAAACGCGTGGCCTCCGAAGGTGTTGATGGTACCCTCACCATGTATGGCCTCATAGGCAGCCGTGTACTGCGTGAGGATGCTCTTCTGAGGGTCGGTGTCCGGGACAATGTCGAGTATGAGGAGCTTGCCTGCAGGGAACTTCACACCGTTGGCAGCCACCCCTGCCTGAGTGATGAAGTTGGGATTGGCAACTCCGTGGCTGCAGAACAGGGGGATCTCCATCTGCAGGGTCATCATGTTGTCGGCTACCACGGCGGACTCCTTGTCCGTGCTCCAGCAGACGACAGCCTCGGCATCCGTGCCCTTGATGCTAGTGAGTTGGGCGGTCATGTCGACATCTTCGGGGTTGAAGAGTTGATTGGCGACAATAGTGATCCCGTAGTCCGCTGCATCCGACTCGAGGTAAGTCTTTCCCGCTTCGCCGAACGCATTGGTATTCGTTATTATTGCGACTTTGGTGATGCCCTTCTCCTGCATGTAGGCATAGATCTCGTTGACGGCCTCGACTTCCGTCTGCGGGGTCTTGAACACCCAATATCTGTCCTCGACCGGGCTGACAATGGACAGAGCCGCGGCGCAGGAAACCAGCGGGATCTCTGCGGTTGTGACGGTGTCTATGATGGCCATGCTCTCACCGCTGGTGGTTGGGCCAATGATTGCCAGTACCTCGTCTTGCTCTATCAGCCTGGTCGCCATGGTGACGCACTGTGTCTCATCCGTAGCCGTGTCGTACACAATGACTTCGAGCGGATGGCCATTAACGCCGCCGAGGGCATTGATCTGCTCTTCCATCATCTCGACCGTCTTCTTCTCCGGGTCCCCCAGGTTAGACGCTCCCCCTGTGACGGCAAACACAGCGCCCACCTTGTAGGCTTCCTTCGGCGCCTCCGTTGGCTCGGCGGTCGCGGTTGGCGCTTCAGTGGGGGTAGGGGTCTCCTCCTCCTCCCCGTCGCAGGCTATCCCGCCCGTGGCGAGCAGGGCTGCGATGAGGGTGATGATTCCCAGCCATTTGAAGTAGTTCCGCATTCGCACTTCCTCCTTTATTCTAGCCTGAGCAAACTGTCGCAAACTATAACAAACTATACAAACGTTTGCAAGTACAGTTCAGCAGCTTTGGGCCATGGTGACAAGCAGGTATTATAACCGATGCATGCGAGTGCTGCAACAAGCGCTGGCCCGGCGATGTACGCCAATGATGGTGATATATTGTGTCGGTGTATGATATGACTGTTCCAGGGTACGCGTGCTATTGACACGTGCGCTCGCATTACATAGCATGGGTGCCATCAGGACAGATGCAACAGCGTGGCCGGGTCGCGCGGCAGTGGCAGCGGGGTGAGAGAGATGAGTAGCAGACTGGAAGCGTTGATCAATGAGAAGAGGACGCTCGAGACGAAGCTGGTTCAGGTGCAGTCGATGATGCTGTTCATTGATTCGATGATGGCGGAAGAGATGCTGAGGGTGGCAAACGAAAGAGGGAAGGCCAACTAGCCTTCCCTCTCGCAGTCGCGATACCTCGCGAATCCTTCTTATTTACCCCACGGTCGCATCGGACGCTCGGTTATCTGGCGTCCCAGCAAGTAGAAGAGCAGCCCGCATACCCAGATGCCGATCGACGTTAGCGGAGCCCACGGCATCAGCGCCTGGTACGGTAGAAGCTCTCCGGATCCGCCACTGCTGGAGGGCATCAGGGCGACCACGCCCAGGATGAAGCACGCCAGAATGGGGAGCAGCCAAAGCCGTCTTACTCTTGGCACGTCGGGACCTCCGTATCCTCAGCCATTGGAGTCGGAGCGTAATCGTCTTCCATTGGGCCGTACTTGGTGCCTCCGACGCTGAGCTGGGCAACTTCGGTGCCGACGCCGGCCATCGACCTCTTCAGCTTGACGCCGAGCCTGGGGATCTCATCATAGCCTGAGAGCATAACCACGCCGGCTATCGAGTCCCAACCACGGATCGGGCAGTCACCGCCCCTGACCTCGGGAGTCGCTATCGCGTTCTCCAGCCAGTTCTTGGCGTGAGAGAAGCCTTCCATGTTCAGCTCGCTTGGCGGACCGGCAACTATCATGAGGGCCTTCCTGGCCTTGTGGATGTCGCACTCGCCGGTGAGTCGGAGAGTGGCAGCGTTCCTGACCGCCGTATACACCCTCATCGCCGGGTCGAGCTGGTCTATCGAGTGGCGCTTCTTGAAGAATTTGAGCTTGTCGCCGGCATTTGTTGCCTTCATCTCTGAGTAGCCCACATAGGCGAATCCCGTCCAACTAGCCATGATATCGGAGGCATCGATAACCTTGATTCCGACGGCCCTCTTCTCTGTCTCTCCTGCGCCGAAGAGCAGGGGCAGCGGCTTGACCAACTCGTAGTTCATCATGCCGTAGCTGACCTCTAGGGGAAGACCTTCCTTCTTCCAGAGGTCGTTGTCGAAGAGGAGAATGCCATCGACCATACCATCCAGCTCCTGGAGGGCCTCGATTGTGTTCATTGCCATCAGTTGCCCTTCATCCTCGCTGGGCAGAACGCAGAGGGCGAACACAGGCTCCTCGTACACTTGCTTCAGTTTGGAGCACACTACCGTGACGCCCCCGGAGCCGGTCCCTCCACCGAGGCCCGCAATCACCAGGAAGGCGTCCACGTGGTGAACGACCTTCTCGGTCACGGCGTGCATGATGGAGTGGAGCGACTGCTTCGTGACTTGGGCACCGATATGTCGCCTCAGTCCGACCCCGTGGCCCTTCATGACCGTCTGGCCCATCAGAATCCGATCCTTCTTCTGGATCGTCTGTAGCCCGAGCAGGTCTGCCTGCGCCGAATTGGCCGCGACGGCGAACGGGACTATGCCCTGGTGCCGTCCCCACAGGCTGTGGTAGGCCAGAATGTCTGCGAGTCTGCCTCCGCACTGTCCTATGCCGATCACTCCAACCCTCATTATCTTACCTCCGATTCACTTTTCGACCCTTTGCTGTTCACCGAAGTGCTTTTCGCTCCCCGGCCCGACAGTGCCTATATTGCTCGCGTCCACGAGCGCTGACAATCCCACGTAGGTACTGGATCAACCAGTACTTTGGTACTGAGTTTCGGTGAACTATGGTGAAGTTAGGTGAATTACTGGTAACTGCCCAACATCGTTCGCTCTGCTACGCATGAGTACGCGGAGCACCGGATAGCCACACACTGCCACCGGCAAGCGCGTGCTGTGATATAATCTCGCCCGAGAAGGCCAACGGCCTATCAGCTGTGTTCATCTCAGGACGTCAGGGATTGCCAAGGGCCATGCCGTCACAAGCACCAAGCCTGATAGAAGAGGAGACTCTGTGGTCATCCGGGGTTCGGGCCGTTGCCGGCGTTGACGAGGCTGGGCGCGGGCCCCTGGCAGGGCCGGTGGTGGCGGCGGCGGTCGTCTTGCCGGTCGAGAAACGTCTCGAGTGGTTCCGGATGGTCAGGGACAGCAAAGTGCTTACGGCACAGCGCCGGGAGAGGCTGTTCGAATGCATATGCGCAGACAGCTCGAGCTGGGGAGTCGGCGTGGTTGATGCCGAGGCCATCGACAGTATGGGCATCGCTGGTGCTACGAGGCTTGCCATGCGCTGGGCGGTGGAGAAGCTGGACGTCCGCCCGGACTTCCTGCTGATCGACCACGTTCGCCTGCCCGGGCTCCCCCTGCGTCAGAAGAGCATTACCAGGGGGGATAGCCTCTGTCTGTCGATCGCAGCGGCCTCTGTTCTGGCAAAGGTCGCTCGTGACAGGCTGATGACCGAGCTGGAAGAGCGTTATCCCGGCTACGGTCTGGCGCGTAACAAGGGCTATGGCACTCGGGACCATCTGGACGGACTGCGCCGGTTGGGGCCGAGTCCCGTACACCGGAGAACGTTCTCCCCGGTGCGCGAGCAGGTCGAGCGGCGGCTGATACCCTAGGCGGGCCTGGGGCTGCGGTGTGCACTAGTCTCATGAGGGGGACAGCTGCGAAGGCTTCGATAGGTAGCTATCTCAGGCTGGCGAGGATCAGCGCGTGGCCCGCATTCTCGCTGACCTTTATCATCCCCTTCGGGGTCGGTGCATATGCCGGTACCGCTTGGGGGAAGGCCCTGGTGGGCATCGCGGCTCTGTTCCTCGTCGGGGCGTTCTCATTCGCCCTCAACTTCTACGCAGACCGGGATACCGACAGGTATCACGACGGCGTCCAGAAGGACTTCGATATCAGAAGACAGCCTATGCTGACGGGGGAGATCAGCGAGAGGCAAGCGCAGGTCTTCTGCATACTTACGCTGGGCGCGTCGATTGCACTCGGGTTCGTGGTCGGCACCACGTTCGGTGTGATGGTTCTCCTGGCGAGCCTGGCCGGGGGGATTCTGTACTCTTACCCCAGGATAAGGCTCAAGGCGAGGCCTTTCGGGGACATACTCTGTATCTCGTCCCTCGGGATGCTGGTCCCTTCCTCGGGGTACTTACTGGCGACGGGCCAGCTGCCTTCGATTCTGATGATGGCCTTCTGGTTTACGGTGACCGGAACGGGCTATGTCGCAACTGTGATGAGTGACTATGAGTTCGACGTGAAGGCGAAGCTCAGGACATCTGCGGCGTTCTTAGGTCGGGGCCGCACGCTGTGGGTGATGGTGGGCTTTCTAGTCGTTAGCGTCGTTCTGGGGGTCTTAGTATACCTGGGGCCCTACCCGTCGGGCACCAGGTATTTCGCGCTGTTTGCCCTCGCTGTTCTGATGTTGCTCACGCTGTCCGTGTGGCGCTCGCTCAGGCGAGACCCGGACAAGGTGCGTGTGCCCCTGTTCTCGAGGAGTGGCGGGTGGATCTACGTGGCACCCGGTATCATCTCGCTGCTCTTCCTGGCTTACGCTTTCGTCAAGATAGTAAGCCCGGATTTCTTGCCCACTGATCCCTTCTGGGTACTCGGGGTACCCGACTATCTGTGACCGGGTGGCGAACGTGGAAACGGTGGCTGGAGCGGGGCGTCAAATGCTGAAGATGTTGCAGTCCCGGCAAACGTCGCACTCGGTCCCGCGGCCCTCTTCGTGGAGCCGGACGTAGCGCTGGCGGCCCTCGGAGTTCCAGACCTCGGAGACCGTCTGGTGGTTGAGGTCGCCGAACACCTTTCGGCCCAATGGGTCCATGCAACAGAGGTTCACGCGCCCGTCCCAGAGCACGGTCATGTGACTCGTGGCGTGGATGCAGCGCGTGAAGTTGTGCCCGTCGAGCGGCGTGGTGAGGCCGGCGAAGTTGAGATGCTGGAACACGTAGGGTTCTCTGTAGCAGGAGGCGGACGTCGATTCTCCCCAAGTGCGATTGAATGCTTGCTCCTCTTCCGGAGTCAATGAGGGATGCTGGACGAGTGACACAGTGTGTTTGATGGCGTGTGCGTCGACACACTCTATCATCCGTGCGACATGCTCGTAATCGTCCAGACCCGTCAACCGCTTCCTGGTCTCCACGCAAGCCCCGTTGGCGGAGATGTTCAGCTTGAAGTTGGGCACCTCCGCGAGGCTTTCTATGAGTCGCTCCGTCAGCCGGCTGCCGTTTGTGTAAAGATGGATCTCGGTATCGGGCAGGGCTGCACGTGCCTCCTTGATCCTGTCTACTATCTGCGGGTCTAGGAAGGGCTCCCCGGTCAGCATGGGGATGAAGGCTTTTGGAGGTGGGTCCAGCGCTGCGGCTTCTCGTATGATCTTGGCATACAGCTCCTGGGACATAGTGCCGTGCACTTCAATCTGATCGTAGGCGCAGAATATGCAGCGAGCGTTGCAGTAGTTCGTGGTCTCGACTTGCAGTATCTCGATCATGTCGCTGTTCAGTCCCCGTCAGACGAGAGCTTCTTCCTCAGCAGCAGGACGTGCCGGTCCCTGATCTCCTCCACTTCGCTGATCTCGTTCCGGTGAGTATCGACCAGTGAGTCGATGACCTGCGTGACCTCCGGGAGATCGAAGTTGTAGTCATGAAAGCCCATCGCTCCGCCTGGCACCAGCCTGTCCCATATGAGATGGAAGTCGTTCCTGACGTAGTCGGGGTGGTGATTGCCATCGACGAAGCCGAAGACGAAGCGCCGGTCATATGGGAACTCGACCTCTTTGGAGTCCATCATGAGGGTTACGATGTTGTCCAGGCCAAGGGTGTTCTGGCGATAGACGTCGTTCTGCGAACGCCCGTTGAGGAACGCCTCGTAGATATCCGCCATCCTGGTACCGCCGGTGTCGCTGGTCTGGTCCCGGGTCGGGTCGAAGACGTCGATGGCGTAGACCATCTTCCCATGCGCTCCGGCGAACTTGGCGAGCTTGGCTGTTCCTCCGCCCATGAAGGCACCGATCTCCACCAGGTCGCCCTCCAGCCTGTGGATACCGTGCCTTTCGATGTACTCTATCAACGCTTCGTAGCCGACGAAATCCATAACAGCTTCTCGGTGAACGGCCGGGCTTCGCATCAGGCCTTCGACAGGGCCGCTATGGCCATTATGAGTGCGGCGGAGGTCCAGGTGGCCCTTTCCGTGTCGGGAGGGCAAGGCTCCTCCTCCGGCAGCTTGACGCCGCGACAGAACCCGCCCTTGTCGTCCGAAAGGCGCAAGGTCCAGCTGAGGAGCTGATTCCCCCGCTCGTGCTCCCCGATCAGCGCCAGGGCGATGATGAGCTCGCTGGTCTCGGCCACGGCGGTGACATCATCGTCTGCGGCAACCCTGCAGCCCCAGCCGTCGATTACGAAATCGTCCCACTCCCTGTCGATGCGCTCCCTGGCCTCGTGCCCATCTACGACGCCGGTAAGGACGGGGTAGAACCAGTTCATCGCGTAGCGTCGCTTGTTCTCGTCGAGCCGGTCGAACAGCTCCGGCTTGTGGAGAATCGCGTGCAAGAGCGAGTCGCTCGCCTTCTCCCAGGCAGGCTTCTCATGCCCCAGCGTTCTCGCGACTTCGATCCCATTCCCGATGCTCTTCCACATGCAGCAGTTGGACGTGAGTATTGCGCTGGGCCACACCTCCCCCTTCGGCCCCGCCGCCCATGGCACCTCGCCGCTTCCCTGCTGCAGCCCGAGAACGAAATCCAATCCCTTCTCGATCGTTGGCCACATATGTTCCAGGAACGGCAGGTCCCCGGTGGCCTGGTAGTTGAGCCACATCCCCGTGGCTATGTAGGAGGAGAAATTGGTGTCTCTGGCCAAGGCCTGGGGCTTGTCGCCGAGGTAGCTGGAGTACCAGCTTCCGTCCGGGTTCTGGGCAGCGCGCGACCACTCGTAAGCGCGCGCCGCTTCCTCGTGCCTGCCAGCCAGATTCAGGGCTATTGCCGCCTCGATATGGTCCCAGGGGTCGGTGATCGCGCCACAGTACCAGGGGATGGCCCCGGAGGGCGACTGAGTCCTGGCTATGAAGTCTGCCTGTTGCGCTACGAGGGGTCTGAGATCGCGGTTGGTGTCAAGCTGTGTGAGTTCCATTGGCGTATGGTGCCGGGTTGGTCGGCTGAGGGAGGAGCCGGTGGATAGCGTAGCAGAGGCGGACTGCGTTGTCAACGTGAGAGGGTGTGAATGGAGGGCCTGGGGGCCGCTGCCGGCCTGCGCAGGCCGGCAGCGGCTAGCAGGGCATCAGAGCGACCTACAAGAACTGGACTACGAGCTTGCCGAAGACAGGAGACACGAGGCGGCGCATGAAGGGAAGGAACAGAACGCCGTAGCGGCCTGTCAGGCCCCTTGCGTAGTCGCTGAGATAGTCACCGAAGGTCTTCCTCTGGAATCTGAGGAGGCGCTGGGACTTGTCAGTGTCATACCAGTCGAGGTAGTACGGCTCCCTGGTGAACTTGTGGTCCGGCGGGAGTGGCAGGCCCATGACGCCGAGCATGGCCCCTACCATCTGGCGATAGGTCATTCGCTGGTCGGGCCCACCGCTGACCACCAGGGTCTGTCCCTTTAGCCGGTCGAAATCGCCCACGGCATTGACTACCGCTTGGGCCAGATCGTCGGGGTGACAGAACTCGATGCGGTTGTTCAAAGGTACCGAGAATACGCGCTTCAAGTCGCTCAGGTTGAAGGTGAAGTACATTATGGCCGTCAGGCGAAGGATAAGGTGGTCGATCCCGGCCTGCTTGATAACCATCTCTGCTTCCAGCTTGGTCTGCCCATATGCGCCCTTCGGGTTCGGCGGGTATCTGTCTGGCGATATAGGTTCCGTGGCATCGGGGGTCGGGCCGAAGACTGCCACCGAGGACGTGAATACGAGGGGGATTCGCCTCCCTGTTTCTGCGATTGACTCCGCGAGGGTCTGCGTCCCTTCTACGTTTACCTTGTGGGCCAGTTCCGGCCTCTCGTAGGCCACGGGCGGCAGAATACCTGCCATGTGGACCACCGCATCCACGCCGTCGAGGGCCTCCCTGACAGCATCGTGATTCGTGATGTCGCCCCAGCGTATCTCTACCTCTTCACCGAGGTGCTGTACACTCTTTCGGCTGCGGGCACTATCGAGATCGAAGACGCGAACGACGTAGCCGCCTTCGACGAGGGCCTTACACACAGTCGTGCCCAACCTGCCCGCTCCTCCGGTCACCAGCACGCGCATCACCTGTCCCCTCCGATATGTGCATTCGATCTTGTCAATGGCACCTCCATGACTGGCGAAGTCAGGCCGTCTCGGACTCGGTCCTGGTGGCGTCGCCTGCCTTCACCAGGGCGTCGAGGCCTTGCCTCAGCATGTCCAGTTGCTCCACCGGGATAGCATGCAGCAGCTCGCCGGCCCGGTCCCTCGCAAGCTCCCACAGGCCGCTGACCAGCCCGTGTCCGCCCTCGGAAAGGTGACACAGGACTACGCGGCGATCGTCAGGGTCGTCTTCGCGGGCAACGAACCCGCGCTCGACGAGTCGGTCGACAACACCCGTGGCGGTGGCCAGACTCACACCCAGTGAAGATGCGATCTTGCTCATGCGACAGGGCCCGTTCATGAACAGGAGCAGTGCCACCTTCAGCTGCGGCATTGTAAGGTCGAGCTGAAGCCACTCCTTCGGGACCATAGGGATAAGCTCGCGGAACGCTCTTTCGGAGAGCTGAAGCATGCCTTCCACGAGGTCGTCTTTGTCCTTGTCCTCTGACATCTACTATTCCTGGATAGCCGGTGATAAACCTAGTGTCACACAACTATTTTGCATAGCACTAACTGTTTACACTATATCAATCAGTTTTGCGTTTGTCAATAGGTTGCCCCTCGTGGGCTAGGCAGCAGGCGCGCGCATATTCGTAGCCGACTGCCTTGACATCACGCGGTGGTCGACCTATCATAGCGTCGAATCCAGTTGGGTTTGTATGAGTTGCTTGACATCGCTTCTCTTGAGGATGCGCTCGGCGTCACATTCAACGACGAGTCGATCCTCCGCCAGTCCCTCGTCCATCGCTCCTATCTGAACGAGAACCTCGATCCCGGTCTTGTCTCGAATGAGAGGCTCGAGTTCCTCGGCGATGCTGTGCTCGGATTTGTCGTGGCGGACAGGCTGTTCGCCGACTTCCCCAACGCGTCAGAGGGCGAACTGACGAATCTGAGGTCTGTCCTGGTGCGGGGCGAGACGTTGAGCAAGGTCGCCTTACGACTCCATCTGGAGGAGCATCTCCTTCTTGGGAAGGGTGAGGACGACAGTGGTGGCAGGTCCCGTCCCCGGAATCTGAGTTGCGCCCTGGAGGCGGTGATCGGTGCCGTGCTGGTGGACCAGGGGCTGGAAGGTGCCAGGGAGTTCGTCTTGCGAATACTGGGCGATGAACTGGAGTGGATTGCACAGCAGGATGTAAGGTCCGATCACAAGTCGAGGCTGCAGCAGATCGTACAGTCGGAGAGCAAGATAACACCTGTCTATCGGACGGTTGATGAGGAAGGCCCCGCACATGCCAAGACCTTCACTGTCGAGGTAGTGGCCGGCGACTCGGTGCTCGGTCGCGGCATTGGGCGGAGCAAGCGGGCTGCCGAGATGGAAGCAGCGCGCGATGCGCTGGAGAACAGGGACAGGGGTGCATAGCGTATGCTGGGCCTTTTCAAGCGGAGAACTGAGAAAGGCGTCAAGCGCACCCGGGAGGCATGGTGGGGGAGGGTTGTCTCTCTCTTCGATCGTGCCAGCGTCGACGAGGGGCTGTGGGACGAGTTGGAGGAGGTGCTGATCTCAGCCGATGTCGGCGTGGGCACGACCGGGAAGCTGATGGGCCGTGTGAGGGAGCGGGTGGACCGCGAGCATATCAGCGAGCCGGCTCAGGTGCGGGTGGCGCTCGAGCGCGAGATCGCCTCGCTCCTGTCGGTTGGCGAAAGCAGCCCTGTTCTTACGACCGAGGGTCAGCTTGATGTTCTCCTGGTAGTCGGGGTCAACGGGGTCGGCAAGACCACCAGCATTGCCAAGCTGGCGCATATGCTGAAGGGGAGCGGCAGCAGGGTGATTCTGGCGGCGGCGGACACGTTCAGGGCGGCGGCTATCGACCAACTCAAGATTTGGGGCGAGCGGCTTGATGTGCCGGTGGTCGCGCACCAGCCGGGGGGTGACCCGAGTGCCGTCGTTTTCGATGCTCTAGAGGCCGCGCAGAAGAACGCTGATGTCGTGATCGTAGATACTGCGGGGCGCCTGCACACGAAGTACAACCTCATGGAGGAGCTGAAGAAGGTCAAGCGCGTCGCGGCGAGGACGGGTGTCGAGCCCAGGGTGCTTCTGGTGCTGGACGCGACGACGGGCCAGAACGGGCTGAGCCAGGCCCGTCATTTCACGGACGCGGTGTCGGTGGACGGCATCCTGCTGGCCAAGCTTGACAGCTCGGCCAAGGGCGGCATCGTTCTGGCCATATGCGATGAGCTGAACATCCCGATCCTCTATATAGGAACGGGGCAGGAACTCGAAGACCTGGCCCCGTTCTCCCCCGATGAATTCGTGGAAGCCCTCTTCGCCACCCACGCGTAGGGCGTAGGGCGGATGAAGCGGAGCGAAATCCGCCATCTTCGGATTGGCTGATGCGTTGACATTCCTTGACGACCTGCCGCCATCGGGCGTTGGGTGGTGCCCACCCACCCGCCCACGGGAGTTGCACTCCCGACCCCTTGCTTCTCCCTCCTCCCCCGGACGCACCGGTGTCATGTGTGCATTGCATGAGTCCTGGGCGATCGGGGGCAGCGGGGGCGAAGCCCCCGAAGAGGTATGTGGGAGGGTGGGTGGGAATGACAACGCTAGTCTTTTCAGAACTGCCCTCTG
>CAZGDV010000077.1:0-13213 GCA_964524995.1 uncultured Dehalococcoidia bacterium
GAAGGACTCGATCCTCATGCACCCGCTGCCGGCGCACTATGGCGAGGAGATCGCGCCCGATCTCGCCGACTCACCCCACTCAGTGATCTTCGATCAGGCCGAGAACAGACTGCACGCGCAGAAGGCTATCCTGGTGGAGCTTCTGTCCAGGTGATGACCAAGCCTATCGTCGCCATCGTAGGCCGCCCGAACGTTGGCAAGTCCACACTGTTCAATCGCCTGGTTGGCCAGCGGTTGGCCATCGTGGAGGACTTGCCCGGTACCACGCGCGACAGGGTCTATGCCGACATATCATGGGCAGGCCGTGACCTGACAATCGTGGACACGGGCGGCCTGGAGCAGAGGCCGGACACCAGCATACGGGAGAAGGTCAGGGACCAGGCACAAGCAGCGATCAAAGAGGCCGACGTCATTGTGTTGCTCGTGGATGTGCTGGAGGGAGTGACCGTCCCGGACCAGGAGCTGGCAGAGGCCCTGAGGCGATCCCGGAAGCCCGTTCTGCTCGCCGCCAGCAAGGCCGACAATGAGAAGCGCCGCACGGAGGCGTTCCAGTTCCACGAACTGGGCATCGGCCAGCCGATCCCGATCAGCGCACACCATGGCACAGGCGTGTCCGACCTGATGGACGAGGCCTGCTCAATGCTGCCCCCCTCCAGCCCGGTGCCCCCGGAGAGCGACATGCTCAAGATCGCCATCGTGGGCCGTCCCAACGTCGGCAAGTCCATGTTGCTCAACGCCTTGCTCGGAGAGGACCGGGCCATCGTCAGCGAGACGCCGGGCACGACCCGCGATGCCCTGGACACGGTATTCGACTATCACGGCGAGCCCATCATGTTCATCGACACAGCGGGCATTCGCAAGCGCGGCCGGGTGGAGTCGGGCATAGAGCGGTACAGTGTCATGCGCGCCCTTCGCGCCGTGTCTCGGGCGGACGTAGTCCTACTCGTAACGGACGCAACGGAGGTCCTGACGGCGCAGGACGCACACATAGCCGGATACATCCAGCAGGCACTCAAGGGCATGGTAGTCGTGGTTAGCAAGTGGGACCTCGCCGGCGAGTTGGAGCTGGACGCAGCCAAGTGCACGCGCGAGGTACAGAGCAAGCTCAAGTTCTTCCCGGGCGTGCCCATCCTTTTCGTTTCGGCCCGATACGGGCAGGGCATCGACAACATAGTCCCAGCCGCTAGGGACGTGGGGCGCAGCCGCCTGGTGCGTATTCCCACAGCGGAGGTGAACGAGGTGGTGGAGAGGATTGTGGCGGCACATTCCCCGCCGTCCGTGGGAGGGAGGCGGCTCAAGGTGTCGTATGCAACGCAGGCCGAGGTCAACCCGCCTACCTTCGTCTTCTTCGTGAATGATCCCAGGCTCCTGCATTTCTCGTATCAACGGTATCTGGAGAACAGGCTGCGTGAGAGCTTCGGCTTCAGCGGCGTGCCCCTCAAACTGGTTTTCAAGCGAAAGGGTAGAGATGACCGAGTTCGCTCTCGTAGTGATCGGTAGCTATCTCATCGGCTCCATTCCTGTCGGCCTCATACTGGGCAAACTCAAGGGCGTCGACGTAAGGCAGTACGGGAGCGGCAAGACCGGCACAACGAATGTGCTCCGAACGATCGGCAAGAGGTACGCGGCCATCGCCCTGATATCCGACGTCCTGAAGGGAGTAGTCGCTGTTCTGATGGCCAGGTACGTAATCGGCTATCCCATGGGGGAGATGGCCGCTGCTTTCGCGGCGGTCGCCGGGCATAACTGGTCGATCTATATCAGGTTCCGGGGTGGGCGTGGCGTGGCCACCTCGGCCGGCGCAGCCGTCACTATGGTGCCGATCGTAGTACTGGTGGGCTTAGTGGCATTCGTCGTCGCTGTCGGCATATCCCGCTACGTGTCGCTCGGCTCTCTTCTGGGAGCGCTGAGTGCTGCCGCGAGCGCAGTGGTACTCGCGGTGCTCGACCGGGCTGCCACCGAACACGTCATCTTCATCTGCGTAGCAGTGGCGTTCATCATCTTCCAGCACCATGACAACATCTCCAGGCTGCTCTCCGGCACGGAGACCAAGCTGGGCCACAAGGGCGAGAAGAGGCAGGCTGCATGAAGCCGAATCCCAGTGCAATCGCCATAGTAGGCACGACGACGTGGGGCATGACCCTGGGGCTCATCCTTGCCGGCAAGGGTGCAGCGGTCAGGCTCTGGGCACGCACGCAAGAGGAAGCTGCCGCTCTCGATCGCGAACGCGAGAACAAGGCGCGGCTGCCGGGCTTCAAATTCCCGGACACGCTCGCTGTCACGGCCTCGCTGGAAGAGGCGCTCTCGGCTGCCAATCTTGTCATACTCGCGGTGCCGTCCCAGCACATGCGTCAGAACGTCCGCCTGGCGGCCGAGCACCTGCGCAAAGAGCACTTGGTTCTCAGCGTGGCCAAGGGGCTGGAACTCGGCACCGCGAAGCGGATGTCACAGGTGATCGCCGACGAGATAGACCCTCGGTTCCATTCCAAGGTCTGTGTGCTCTCCGGACCCAATCTGGCGCGCGAAATCGTGCGCGGTCTCCCAGCTACGACTGTAGTTGCCGCCTACGATACGGGCGTGGCGACCAGAGTTCAGAGGGTTATAGCATCGCCGTTCTTTCGCGTGTACGTGAACAACGACGTGGTAGGCGTCGAGCTGGGCGGCGTGCTCAAGAATGTCATCGCCCTGGCAGCAGGCATGGTCGACGGGCTGGGACTCGGGGACAACACAAAGGCTGGTCTGATCACTCGCGGCCTGGCTGAGATAACGAGGCTGGGCGTGGCCGCCGGTGCCAATCCACTGACATTCGCCGGCCTCGCGGGGCTGGGCGATCTGATGGCGACCTGCTCGAGCCCGCTGAGCCGCAACAGGTATGTAGGCCAGGAACTGGCCAAGGGCCGTACGTTGAAGGAACTCCTTGCGTCGATGACGGAGGTGGCCGAGGGGGTTACCGCGACAGAAGCGGCGCTTAAACTCGCGAAGGACCTGGACATCGAGATGCCGATAGCGGAAGAGGTGTATCGCGTCCTCTATGAGGGGTTGGACGTTAGACGGGCCGTGTCGGAGCTGATGGAGAGGAAGCTCAAGCACGAGTTCGCCGGCATCCTCGATGATGCCATAGGGCGTTGATGATGCTATAATACTCTGGGCGTTAACTCCCGTTCTGGGGGTCCGCCCTTCGTATTGGTAAGTGAGCCCGGTCCCCACGGTACGGTCGGGCCGCGTCCAATGAATAAGACACAAGGAGGTCACGAGAAGACATGGGCGAGAGACTCAAGGGCAGAGTGGCTATCGTTACGGGTGCCGGCCGGGGCATCGGCAGAGCGGAGTCGATCCTGCTGGCCAAAGAGGGAGCGAAGGTCGTGGTCAACGACCTGGGGGGCGGCCCTGATGGCGGCGGTGAGGCCAAGTCGCCTGCCGACGAGGTAGTTGCGGAGATCAAGGCCATGGGCGGGGAGGCGGTCGCGAACTACGACAGTGTGGCCACCACAGAGGGCGGCGAGAATATCATCAAGACGGCGATGGACGCCTTCGGCAGACTGGACATCCTCATCAACAATGCGGGCATACTCAGGGACCGCATGGTGTTCAACATGACCCCTGAGGAGTGGGACATCATCATGAAGGTTCACCTCTACGGTCATTTCAACTGCACCAGGCCGGCGTGTGTCGTATTCCGACAGCAGAGAAGCGGCCGCATCATCAACACGTCCTCGGAGGCGGGGCTCGGCAACATGGGCCAGGCCAACTACAGTGCGGCCAAAGAAGGGATTATCGGCTTCACCAGGACGGTTGCGCGAGACATGGGTAAGTACGGCGTGACGTGCAACGCCATCAGGCCGCGCGCGGCAACCAGGCTGACGGTCTCGCCGGAGCTGCAGGAAGCCATGGACCGGGCACGTGCACAGGGCACACAGATGCCGATCGAGGCGGGGGTCGATATCTCCAAGCTCGACCCTGACGCCATCGCCCCGTTCGTCATATTCCTGGCCACAGACGAGGCAGCCGGCATCAACGGCCGCAACTTCCTGGTCTCTGCGGGCCAGATATCCCTGTACTCAGAGCCCATCGCCGAGAAGACGATATATAAAGAGGGCATCTGGACCGTGGACGAGCTGGCCGACGTTGTCCCAGGCACGCTTGCGGCGGGCCTGGTCAACCCCGCTCCTCCTCAGGCCGCCAAGTAGCGATCGAGCGTCGATCTTCAGGCAATGCGCAAAAGGGTGCTGCTGCCCCATGGGGCAGCAGCACCCTTGCCATCTCGGCCCCGGGGACTGTCGAGCCTCGTTGACAATCCCCCGGAATCTCCTACAATTGCGGCATATGATACGTGAATTGCTCGTTCTCCTGGTGTGGACTGTCGTCCTCTTCGTCCTGATGCTGGCCCCCGTACCCAGCATCACGCGCGAGGTCGCGGGCTTCGGGCATTGGGACAAGCTGGCCCACTTCGGCCTCTTCGCCGTCACCGGACTGGTGAGCGCCTACAGCGCCAAGCCACTGGGACACCTCAGAAACCGCATACTGTTCGGCCTCCTGTTCAGCGGCGCTCTCGCGCTCGTGACCGAGGGAGCCCAGCACTTCGTGGCGAACCGAGGCGGGTCGTTCCTCGACTTCATGGCGGACCTCGCAGGCCTGTCCCTCGCCCTTCTTCTCTACGCCCTCTGGAAGCTGCGGTAGAGCTCGCCGCTCTCCCAACGTGGTTCCATCAACATGGGGGACGTGACAACAATCGAGCTGATGATCCTGGGCTACCTCTGAGAAGGAGGCCGACCAGACTAGGCCCGTGAAGAAGCACTAGGGCAGGAGGCCGTCGATGACCTCGATGAGCACCTGCCCTTTTTCTGTGTCTATGGACTTGACCACGTCCTCGATGGCGGGTATGAGCACCTCGCCCCGCTTCCCCTGCACCACGTAGATATCGTTGCCAGCGGTCGACATGATGTCGGCTATCCGGCCCAGGGCCTCGCCCCCGGTGGTCACGACTTCCAGGCCAATAAGCTCGAAGGCGTAGTACTCGTCGCTGGGCAGGGGCCGAAGCGCGGAGCTAGGGATTGTCAGGTCACGCTCTCTGAGGTTCTCGGCGTCGCCGATGTTGTCGACGCCGGCGAGCTTCACTAGAAGGTGCTGCTTGTGGGGCCGGCTGCTCTCGATCGTGTGCGGGTGGCCGTCGACGTAGACCGTCTCTCCAGGGTCGAACCGGTCGGGGAAATCGGTCACAACCTGGACCTTGACCTCCCCTTTCCTGCCCCATGGAGCCAGCACACGCCCCACAGCCAGGTAGTCGGGAGGGGCGAACTCCTTGCCCATCGTCCGGTGCCGGGTACGGCTTAGACTATCTCCAGCGTGGCGCGCGTTCCTCTTCTGATGGCGGCAACCCGCAGCAGAGTGCGCATCGCGTTGGCGATCTTGCCGTCCTTGCCGATGACCTTCCCGGTGTCCTCGGGGGCGACCTCCAGCCTCAGGATGACCCCATCCTCGGCAGGCAGCTCAGTCACGGTCACTTCGTCCGGTTTGTCGACAATGGACCTGGCGATGTACTCGATGAGCTCCTTCATCTTCCCCTACCTCTAGTTGGTCACCTTCTCGGCTACGCCAGCCTTCTTGAGTATGTTGGCAACTGTCTGGGTAGGCTGGGCCCCCCGACGCAGCCACTCAAGGGCCCTCTCCTCCTTGATCTCGACTGTGGCCGGGTCGGTCAAGGGATCGTAGTGCCCTATCACCTCGATGAACTTGCCGTCACGTGGTGCCCGGGAATCGGCAACCACAACACGGTAGGAGGGTTTCTTCTTCTTGCCAACTCGCTGTAGTCTTATCTTGACCATACGCAGTCTCTCCTGAACCTCCGTTCAATCCGGCGACACCGGCTCTAGTTCGGGTTAATCCCCTCCCGGTATCGCCAGTAATCGACCAACCTTCTAAGCGCATACGCTGCGCGTTCAAACCTCGGAAACGTAAGAACGCCCCTGTCCTGGAGGCGGCCCCTCGCGTGCACGGCCAACACCTCGTCGTGACCGGCTGTCACCACGACCATGAAGGGCTTGCTAGAACGCCTGTCGAACTCCGCAATGGCGTCCAGAAGCGGATCGGCCGCGTTCTCGCCCCCTTCGAACGGCCTGATCACCGGGAACAGCTCGAGTACAATACTGTCCACGTGCCGGTCCTGCTCCAGGATCCCCAGCATCTTCATCAGGCTGGCCGGGCCGTCGGCGGCCAGCAGGAACGTGCTCGACACGTCCAGGGGGTTGCGGTAGCTGCCGCCTATGATATCGAAGAACTCGGCCAGCCTCCCGTACGACTCCTCCGTCAACAGGGGCACATCCAGCCCCGCCTTCGCGAACGTGTCGGTCAGCACCACCGCCTGCCCCCCGCTCATGCCGATGAGTCCGACGCGCCCCTCCTTCACAGGCTTAGGACGGAGAAGCATCCGCATAACGTCGATCATGCCGTCCAGGTCGTTAACCTTGATCGCCCCACACTGATCCGCGAGCGCGTCCCAGACATCCGCTGACTGGGCCAGGGCCCCCGTGTGTGACGCGGTCGCTCTCGCCCCCGCCTCCGTCTCACCGCCCTTCCATATCACCAGAGGCTTCCTACGTCCGACATCCCGCGCGACTCTGAAGAACCGCCGCCCGTCCCTTACACCTTCGACGTAGAGGCCTATGATCTCGGTCTCGCTGTCCGCGCCGAGGTACTCCAGGAAGTCCGTGCTGTCCAGCACCGCGGCGTTTCCATAGCTCACCGACTTGCTGATCCTCACCCCGCTCCTGGGGGCCAGAATGCTGAACAGGGTCGCATGAGTCCCGCTCTGGGCGATGAACCCCACCGGCCCCCCCCCACCGTACTGCTGCGCCTCACTGTGCCGCAACCCGATCTTCGGGTTGTAGACGCCGACACAGTTGGGGCCGATGACATTGAGGCCCGACTGGCGAGCCATGTCCACGATCTGCCGTTGCAGTCTTTGCCCCTCCTCAGTCTGCGTCTCAGCGAATCCGGAGGTGAAGAAACACACCCCTCCCACTCGCCTCTGGATGCAGTCCTCTACGATCTTAGGTGCGACATTCCGAGGCACAGCAGCGATAACATAGTCCACTGGCTCCGGTATGTCAAGAAGGCTGAGGTGGTTCGTAACGCCCAGTTCCCGTATTCCAGGGAGCTCATTGGGGTCAATTTGAACGGACCAGACGTTCCCTCGAAACGAACTCAGGCTCCTCAACCACATGAAGCCAAGCGCGCGCTTGTCTCCGACTACCGCCACGGACCTGGGATTGAATACCCTGTCGAGATTGCCGATCCCGGTGTCTGCCACCTCACACATCTGTTGGTTCGAGTATCACTCTGGCATCCACCGCCACCGCGCCGTCGCTGTAGGCGAAGATGGGGTTGAGGTCCAGCTCCTTGATCTCGGGCGTCTTGTCCACGAAATCGGAGAGCTTGAGGAGCAGATCCTCGAGCACGGGGATATTGGCGGGTTCCTGGCCACGATACCCCTCCAGAAGAGGGTATCCCTTGATCTCACGAATCATCTGGGCGGCATCGCGTTTCACCAGAGGCACGATCCTGAAGGCGACGTCCTTCAGGACCTCTACGAACACACCGCCCAATCCGAACATCAGCACGGGGCCGAACTGATCATCCTTCGACATGCCCATGATGACCTCGACGCCGGGCCGGGCCATCTTCTGGACGGATACGCCCTGTATCTTCCCTTTCGGTGCAGCCTGCCTGGCCGCCCGCACGATTTCGCTGTAGGCACGGCCGACCTGTGCGGCGCTCGCGAGCCCGAGCTTCACGCCACCGGAGTCGCTCTTGTGAATGATGTCCGGCGAGACCACCTTCAGGGCCACCGGCAGGCCGATCTCCTTGCTCAAGGCGATTGCCTGAGCTTTCGTCTTAGCCAGCCTCGTCTCGATCACGGGAATGCCAGCCTCGGCAATCAGCCGCTTGGACTCGACCTCGGTCAGCACTGTTCTCTTCTCTTTGCGTGCTTGGCTCACTATCTGGCTAGGCACCGGTTCACTCCCCGACCAAAGAGGTCTTCCGTAGTACACAATGCGCCACCGAGCGGATTACCGCTCGTTGGCACAGGCAGGATTATAGCACAGGGGTAGCATAGAGGCAACAAAGGTGAAGGACAGGGTGGTGCTCGGTCGTGGTTGGTGGTTGCAGAGGGGATCAATTCGAGACAGCACAAAGCTAGAGATAGGCAGGTATGTGTCGGAACCTATGCTGTTGTGTGCCCAGTAAGGACCAGCTACACAGTGTGGTCCGGGCCGCCACCGCGACGTACCGTCTAGCGCAGGACGTAGTTACTGAACTCCATGCGCGCCCCGCAACGCTTGCATACGCCCACGCTCACGGGGCCGGAGGGGCTTTCTATGACCCAGTGATGCGGGCAACTCTGTTTGTCCACTGGTTCGTTTGGTGCCGACTTCGGTCTGCGTGCCATCGCTCGATCAGGCTCCTGGATCAGTGTTCGCTCGGGGTCAGCGTGCGAACTCCGCTTACCCCCCACAGAAAAAGGGGCCGCTCGGCCCCTTTTCTTACGGTCGCTCCGAAGCCCCAAGGCCGCTTCGATGGTTCATATGGATCGTCGAGTATTGCTCCCACCAGATGATACCTTAGCTATGGATACTATGGGCAAGCGGGGTTCATGAGCCCATAAGCCACGCTGCCGAGTCCGCTGCCGAGATCGCACCAGGGCATGTTCTCGATCAAATAGAACATCTTGTCGTTGATCCAGTAGATCAGGCCGCTGTCGGTGCCGAAGATGCCGGTCGTCAGTGCAGCCATCGCGTTGGTGTCGGCCGCTGAATTGGCCACCGTGACGCCGAAGTTCTGGAACGCCACGGACAGCTCTTGGATGAGCTCACCGAGGAGGCCGACCATGAAGGATACCAGATACTGCACCTGCAGGTTTTCCACTGTCGGCATAGGCATTATCTCTCCTTGTTATTACCGGGTTCTTCCCGCCTTGGTAGGGAGCCCGGGTGTTACTTTCGGCTACCGCAAAAAGGCGCGAAAGTACCGCCCATTCTAGCGTCGTAAGTACTGTTATGTCAATTAACGTAACGTCTCTGCACCTCCAAATCGGCCTTCTGGCCGCAGTGATAGGGATGTTATGTATACTCCAAAGTACTATGCCGGGAACCTTCGTAGGGGGGTATCGGGACGCCTGATCGGCCAAAGAGGATGATCGGGGCTATAACGCGAGGCTAGGAATCCATAGCCATACCCCTGGCGCACAAAGGAGGCCGCCACGATCGATCGTGGCGGCCTCCGTGGGATGAGCAATACTCAGTTATGGCGCAGCCCAGGGACTTCAGGCCTTGGCCCAAGCCTGCGCTTTCACCTGCTCCGGCCAATCCGAATCGCTAGTCCCTGTAAGCGGCGCCCCGTTGGGCATCATGTTCACGGGTATCTGCTCCGGGCCGAGCTTCTGCCTGACCTTCTTTCTCACGCAAGCACTCTGGTTTTCGCCCTGGCAGTACAGCCGGATCATGCCCCCGAGGGCGAGCTTCCGGCTGTCATCCTTATCGTACTCCTTGAAGAACGCGCAGCTCTGTAGCAATTCACAGTCTGCCATTGTCCACCTCCTTGGTCGAATGTAGGCACATCAGCGTCTCCGATGCAACCACACCTACCATACCCCTGTAGGGTATATGGGTGCAATGAGAATATAGTACTCCCCCCTGTATTACTACCATTTTCTCTTCTTCACGTGAGTCCCTGTTGATAGCGGTCGTGAACAGCAGGCGTCAGGTGGAGAAGGCCAAATCGATGCTACTGTAGACGAACCAAGCCCCGAAACCGGCCAGGATGGCGGCGCAGATTCCAAACACAACGCGGTGCACCTTGTCCGTCCACAGCCTCTTGGACTTGAAGACGACCCACGAGATGAGAAGGAGCCATGCAGCATCGCACAGCCAATGGGTCACGCCGAACGCAGCAACCCCGGTAGCGCCGAAGCTCTGGGCGCTCGCCAGCAGAGCGGCCCCGACGGTGGCCCACCAGAGGAAGAAGTAAGGGTTGGACGCCGTGGTGATGACGCCGGCGACAACCGAGCCGTGCGCGGCCTCGCGCTCAGCACCGAAGTCAAGTGGCTTGATCCTCAGCATGTTCACAGCCATCCATAAGAGCATCAAGCCACCCACCAGGCCAACGCCTATGCGCACCTCGGTGAGCTCCAAAAACCGGGCGAAGCCGAAGTACAAGAGGACCATGAGTGGTAGCTCGATAATCCCGTGTCCGATGGCGACAAGGGCGCCAGCCTCCCTACGCTGAGCGCCCTTGGCGATGGTCACAGCGGTGACAGGGCCGGGCATCATCACGCCGGTCAGCGATATGGCGACAATGGAGCCGAGGAAGAGGGGCAGGCTGGTGGTCTCGGTCAATGCGGCTCGTCCTTACGCGTCCTACGATTCCATTATACAACAGGGCACAGGTACGCATTGACGTAGGGCGACTCCTAGCCCGCGGCCGCCCGCCTTTCCCTCCAGAAACGGGACAGCCTCGATTGCCCGAACGAGAGAATCAGGACGGTGCCGCTCAGTAGGATTATCGTGGCCCCGGACGGCCAATCAACCTCGTACGAGAGCCACAGCCCGCCGAAGGACAACACCAATCCGAGGACTACGGAGAGCAGCATCATCCGTCCGAGGGAGTGCGTGAACCGCCTCGCAAGGGTCGGTGGAATTGTCAAGAAGGCTATCACAAGTATGATCCCGACAACGCGAATCAACAGCACCACTGTCAGTGCGATGAGGCAGAGGAGGACAACATAAAGAAGCCCTACCGGCACGCCGACGACAGAGCCGTACTCCTCATCGAACGACAGCGCCAGGAACTCCTTGTAGAGCGCGACGACCATGACCACAATGATGGCGTCCAGGATCAACATGAGTACGAGATCGGACTGCTGCACGGCCAAGATGCTGCCGAAGAGGTAGCTGGTTGGATCTCGAAGATAGCCCGGGGCTTCCCATAGGAAGACCGCGCCCATGGCCATACCCATGGCCCACAGGACCCCGATCGCCGTGTCCTCAGGGAGTCTCGTTTTCCTGACGATGACCCCTATCCCAAGAGCGGCTGCTATAGTAGCTATCAGGGCGCCGACCAGCGGGCTGAAACCAGCCCACAGTGCCAGCCCCACGCCCCCAAACGAAGTGTGGGCGATACCGCCACTGATGAAGACGATCCGCTTCACGACAACATAGGAGCCGATGATGCCGCAGGCGATAGAGAACAGAACGCCTGCCAGCACTGCATTCTGCAAGAATGGGTGCTCGAACAGGGCTTCCCACATAGGATCAGTGTTCCTTCAGGACGCGGTGGGGAATGGTCCCGTGGGCAATCATCTGCACCGGGCACTTGTAGGTGGCCTCGAGGATATCGTCGCTGAGCTCCTTCGAGCCGTGGTAGTGAAGCTGCACGTTCAGACACGCGATCTTGTCGACGTAGACCGAGACAGCCCCTATATCGTGGGAGACAATGACCACGGCCATTCGCTTCTTGAGTTCCTCCAGGAGCTCATAGAACTCGGTCTGCATTGCCGGATCGACGCTGGCGGTCGGCTCATCGAGCAGAAGGAGCCTGGGTTCGGACACCAGCGCCCGTGATATGAGAACCCTCTGCTGCTCACCACCTGACAGCTTGCCAATCTGACGGCCCGCATGCTGCAACATTCCCACCGAGTCAAGGGACTCCTCGGCCTTCGCCTTGTCCTCTGAGCTGTAGCGTTTGAACAGGCCGACCCGCCCGTTTCGGCCCATCAGCACGACTTCCCACACGCTTATGGGGAACTGGCGATCGAACAGGTTATGCTGTGGCACGTACCCGATGCTGTTCCTGCTATCCTCCGGGCGTTTCCCGAGTACCGTGACCCGGCCGCGCGTAGGCTGTATCAGCCCCAGAATCACCTTCAATAGCGTCGTCTTGCCGCCCCCGTTGGGCCCGATGATGCCCACGAAGTCATTCTCAAGTATCCCGAGGCTGATGTCCTCGAGGATGGGCACGCCGTTGTGCTGCACCCATATGTGCTCCAGGTGCACGACTTCGTTGGTCATTATCACTCCAGGGCCTGAACCAGCTCCGACAGCAGCGCCCGCATACCGTCGACATAGTCGCGTGCCAGAGGATCGACGGACGTCACGGTCCCGCCGATCTCATCAGCTATGACCTGCGCCATCTGCGGATTGAACTGGGGCGACGTGAAGATGACCTTGATATCGCTCTCGACGGCCTGAGCTATCAGGCGAGCCAAGCCCGCCGCCGTCGGCTCCTTGCCTTCCTCCTCGACCGGGATCATTTCGAGGTCGTACTCCTCCGCAAAGTACCCGAACGACGGATGATAGACCATGAACTTGCGGTTCTGGACTCCGCTCAACCCGGCAACGATGTCGCTGTGAAGCGACTCAAGCTCTGTCAGATAGGCATCGCGGTTCGTCTCGTAGTACTCGCTGTTCTCCGGGTCGATCTGTTTCAGGCCCTCACAGATGTTGTCCACCATCACCTTGGCATTGAGCGGGGACATCCAGATGTGCGGGTCCGTCGCGCCCTGGTGGTGAACCTCGCCCTCCTGCCCATGCGATCCGACCATCTCGATCAGATCAACGCCTTCAGAGCAGTCCACTATCAGCATACCCTTGTTCTGTTTGATCACCTTGTCCATCCAGACGAGTTCGAACTCGACACCCGATCCCACCTTGGCGTACATCGCCGCCTCGGATACCTTCGCCATCTGGCCCGGCGCCGGCTCGTAGATGTGCGGGCTCGACCCCTCCGGCACCATGACGGTTACTTCCACATTGTCGCCGCCTACCCGCTCCACGAACTCCGCCTGCGGCAGGATGGTGACCACCACCCCCACCTTATCCGCCCCACCCTCACCCTCCTGGCACGAGATAGCGACCAAAGACAGGCAGACCAGGAGCAATGCGCCCAGCGTAATGATGGCTCGCTTGCTGCCTGTCATATCACGCCCCCGGAAGAGTCTGCTGCCTACAACAGTCCGCGCAGCGGCCAGAGAACTCAAGTATGTGCCCCTCGATCTCGAATCCGTTCTCCCTGGCCAGCTTCTCCGCCAGTTCGCTGAGATCGCAGTCGGAGAAGTCGTCCACTCTGCCGCACTCCACGCACACAAGATGATGGTGGTGCTCCGAGGGCCGCCGCATGAGGTAGCTGCGGCACCCTCCGACCGAGTGCACCTGGCAGATCA
>CAZGDV010000078.1:0-13115 GCA_964524995.1 uncultured Dehalococcoidia bacterium
GTCAAGAAGCGACGCAAGAAGATGGCAAAGCATAAGCACAGAAAGCTCTTGAAGAAGACACGGTGGCAGAGACGGCATGGATAGGCCCTTTGGGGCGAGCCGGAACTGGTCCACCAACACATAGTCGCCATGCAGCAGATAATCGGTCATACGAAGGCAACCGCCTTTCTGAGACACTGCCTGGACTCCAGGCGCATCAGCCATGCCTATCTCTTCGTTGGGCCGGAACATGTCGGCAAGATGACGATGGCCATCGCACTGGCGCAGGCCTTGAACTGCGAGGGCGAGCCCGTACCCTGCGGGCAGTGCCGGCCCTGCCAGCGGATAGCCAATGCCAATCACTCTGATGTCCAAATTATATCCAGGCTCGCTGACGGTGAATCGGGGCTCAAGCGCGACATAGGAATCGGTCAGATAAGGGATCTGCAGCAGTCTGCCGCGCTGCAGCCATACGAGGGCAGGCACAGGGTCTTCATCATCGAAGACGCCGGGCATCTCAACGAGGAGTCATCCAACTGTCTCCTCAAGACCCTGGAAGAGCCGCCGCCGAATGTGACGATAGTCCTGTTGACTGAAGACGAGGCGGAGTTGTTGCCCACCATTGTATCCCGCTGTCACCGGGTGGACCTCCGTCCGGTTCCGGCGACGCAGATAGAGCAGGCCCTCGTCGAGCGGTGCCAGGCCTCCGCGGTCAGCGCCAGGGCCCTGAGCAGGCTCTCCCGGGGTCGAGTGGGGTGGGCGATGTCAGCATGTCAAGACGAAGGCATGCTGCGGGAACGTCTCGGCAGGCTCCGCGAGTTGGTCGATCTGGCGAATGCCAGCAGAGCAGACCAGTTCGCCTATGCGGCCAAGCTGGCGACGCTGTTCGCCCGTAGCCGCGACTCCGTGGAGGAGGTTCTGCGGCTCTGGCTGGAATGGTGGCGCGATCTGCTTCTGGTGAAGACCGGATGCGCGCACCTGATCACAAACGTGGACAGTGAGGATACGCTGAGACAGCAGTCAGAGCGATACGATCTTCGGGAGACCCGGGATTTCATTGAGGCAATACTGACCGCACTGAGCCACCTGGCGCAGAACGCGAACCCGCGCCTGGCTCTCGAAGTGCTCATGCTCAGCATCCCGGTGGCCCAGCCAACGGGTAGTGCCGCCGGGCGCGTAGGTTGACTATGCCTGTAGTAGTGGGAGTTCGATTCAAGAAGGCAGGGCCGGTGTACTACTTCGACCCGGCCGATATGGAGCTCGAGGCGGGAGCCGTGGTTGTGGTGGAGACCGCCCGTGGACACTCCATAGGCACGGTTGCCTTGCCAGCCAAAGAGGTCGACGACAGCGAAGTCAGCGAGCCACTCAAACCCGTCGTGCGCCGGGCCGAGCCCGACGACGTCGACAGAGTGTTAGAGCTGAACGAGAAGGAAGCACAAGCCCTTGCGAAGTGCGCAGAGCTCGTGGAGCGCTTCCATCTGACGATGAAGCTTCTGGCCGCGGAGTACAACCTGGAGGGCAGCCACCTCACGGTCTACTTCAGGGCCGAGAAGAGGGTCGACTTCCGGGCCTTGCTTCGCGAGCTATCCTCTGCTTTAAAGTGCCGCGTGGAACTGAGGCAGGTCGGCGCGCGCGATGCGGCGAAGCTCGTAGGTGGTGTGGGAATGTGTGGCCTCCCATTGTGCTGCGCCAGTCATCTGTACAAGTTCGAGCCCATTTCGATGAGAATGGCAAGGGACCAGGACCTGCCCCTGAACCCTGCCAACATCTCCGGAGTGTGCGGCAGGCTGCTCTGCTGCCTGAACTTCGAGAACGAGCAATACCGCGAGATGAAACAAAAGCTGCCCAAAGCGGGCACCACCGTTGCCACGCCCTTGGGAAAGGGGAAAGTCCTTGCCGGAAATCCCATCAAGGAGTCAGTGGCCATTCAACTCGAAAGCGAAGCTGTCGTAGAGGTCCCCCTGGCGGATATCGGCAAGTCCGCATAAGAAAACGCCGAATCGTCACCATAACGCGGTCTGCAACAGGAATCCACTGTTATAGTATTGCATCGTCAGCTGAAATATGCTATCCTCGGTGCGCTGATCTGCCTAGGTTAGCGAGGGGGGTGGTGTGCACGGCACATTATGGAAGGCGAGTTGTTGTCCGTAGACGATGTAACAAGAATACTGAGGATCAGCAAGGGCACCGCACAAAGGTGGTGCCGAGATCGAAGGCTCCCGGCAGCGAAGATAGGCAAGGAATATAGGATCAGGAGAGAAGACCTCGACGACTGGTTCGAGGGAAAGCTCCGGGAGCGAGTGTCGGCCGAACGATAGATTAGACGGTCACTCCCGACCTCTGGTTCGGGGCAGCGCACGGCCATCGTCCGGCTGGCGCGTGGCGTTGCCCAGCGAATCTTGAGAAGGGGGTGGGACCAATGCACCTGATCATCGACGGCTATGGGGGCGACCCCCAGAAGATGATGGACGTCGAGTTCATCGATCGGCTCCTCAACGTATACCCCTCACAAATAGGGATGACGAAGATCTCCCTTCCGCAGGTCTCCAAGTACATCGGTTCCAAGCCAGAGGACTGGGGCGTATCCGGTTTCGTTCTGATCGCCGAGAGTCACATCAGCGTTCACACCTTCCCGGAGCGGTCATACATCAACATCGACATCTTCTCCTGTAGAGAGTTCGACGCGGAGAAGGCTGTCAAGGACCTGCAGGAGAGGTTCGACCTCAAGGAGGTCAGAACCTATATCCTGAGCCGCGGCCTGGAGTACTACAACTACCAGAAGCCCTCGTTCGTAGTGGACTCAGCGGGCAGCTAGGCACAGCTATTGGCGTCAGGATCGGTCTTGTGAGTGACGCACTCTTCCGTCCGCCGTGGACGTTCGGCGAGCCGTACTCCGATTCCAACACGCTCGAATCGGCGCGCATAGTAGTCCTGCCGGTTCCCTACGACAGCACGACTGAGTACAAGGGCGGTGCGCGCGAAGGGCCGCGTGCTATAGTAGACGCCTCCCAATACCTGGAGCTCTACGACGCCGAGCTGGGACAGGAAACCGGCGCGATAGGTATATACACCCTCCCCGAAGTCCAACCGCTCGTGGGCGACCCCCAGAACATGATCGAGCGCGTACAGCGCGTCGTCGGAGACCTGCTGGAAAAGGACAAGTTGGTGGCGATGCTGGGCGGCGAGCACTCTCTTACGGCAGGGGCAGTACGCGCTTTCGCAGAGAGGTATCCGGGGCTCTCCGTGCTCCATCTCGATGCCCATGCCGACCTGCGTGACGACTACATGGGCACAAGGTACAGCCACGCATGCGTAGCCCGCAGAGTCTGGGAAACATGTCATATTGTCCAGGCCGGTGTCAGAAGCCTGAGCAAAGACGAACACGACTTCATCAGAGCACAAGGGCTGTTGTCCTATGATGCGGAAGCTGCCGCCCAAACCGGCTTCGGCGAGTCGCTGGCTTCTCATCTCCACGAAGACATCTACATCTCGATCGATCTTGACGTCCTCGATCCATCCATTATGGCTGCGGTCGGAACGCCCGAGCCCGGAGGGCTGACCTGGCAGCAGCTAACATCCCTGCTCAAGGCAGTGGCACAGACAAAGCGTATAGTCGGTTTTGATCTGGTGGAGCTCTCCCCCTCACAGGGGACGGAATCGTGCGCCTACCTGGCCGCCAAGTTGGCGTACAAGCTGATGGGGTACGCGACTCTGCGCTCGCCACGCAGCCCGGACAACGGTTGACAGAGGAGACCGGCTGACGCCGGAATCGCCTAGGCCACCCGCCCCCGTACTATTTTCCTATGTCCTACCCCCCCGAATTACCATTGTGCAGTTCAATATCAGTATGCTAAGGTTCCAGAAGGATAGCGACAGTATATGCATCTGGTGAAACACGGCGAGTGCTCCATGCATATGGCGGCAAAGGCTAACCACAAGTCGAGCTTGTCTTCTCGGCTACTGGCATGCCTGACACCCCACATCCCACCGCGCAATCAGGCCGATAGAGACACGGAACCCATATGCATTCCCGCACACGTTCGCATCGCCGTCCCCCTGTCATACAGAGGCAAGACGAACCTTATCAGTCTACGGATGGTCGGATGAGCACTCAGCCAGAAGACACAATGATGGAAGAGCCGAGAGCGACAATCCTGGTTGTTGACGACGAGGAGTCCATCAGAGACATCCTGTCTCGAAGGTTGCAGGAGGAGGGCTATACCTGCGAGACGGCTGCGAGTGGCAAGGAAGCGCTATGGAAGTCCTTCATGCAGGATTTCGACCTCGTTCTGACAGACATCAAGATGCCAGGGATGTCAGGAATGGAGGTTCTCTCCCAGGTCATAAGCGATCACCCGGACACCAGCGTTGTCATGCTCACAGCTGTGGCAGAGACACACACGGCAGTCGAGGCCATGAAGATCGGGGCCTACGACTACGTGACCAAGCCGTTCAACCTGGAAGACCTCGTTATGCGCGTCCAGAGATCACTGGAGAGAAGGCGGCTGGTATTGGAGAACAGAGAGTACCAGCTTCACCTACAGCAGAAGGTCGAGCGGCAGGTTGGCCAGATGCAGCAGTACTACCAGGAAGCGATCGAGGCGCTGTCCCGCGAGGAGTCGATCCTGGAGGAACTGAACGCCCTGCGCGCCTCCGATCGTAAAGAGGGCGATGCCGACAAGACCAGCGCCATGGATACGAACATGGCGTCGAACTTGGTAAGGTCATTCGCGAAAAGGCTCACCAGTCTGGTCAACCTGGAAGAACTGGGTCCTTCGGATGCCCAGGAAGAGTCGCTCTGGGTACCGGAAGCGGAGCCCAGAAGCGAGCAAGAACCTGGGTCTGGTGGAGAAACCAAGTACCGGGGAACCACAGACGATCAGAGTCGCGTGCTTTATCGAGGTATCATAGAGCTGGCGATTCTGCCGCCGGTCGATCTCCACAAGATGGTCGATTTGTACGAACAATTGAACAATACCCGCGGAATAAACGTCTCTAACATAGGGGGATCTGCCAAGAGAGGCATCACGATTCGGCTGCTCCTCGAGCAACCCACTGCTCTCATGCAGGTATTGAGGGAGCAGCCTGAAGTGCAGCGAGCCGCCGATGAGGATCCAGAGCACCGAGAGACTGTTCCATCTCGGAAGGGCGAGCACCCACCCATCAGGCGGATCATGCTGGAGATTAGCACGGCACCAACCTCACGACACTCTTCGTGAGTTCAGGCCCTGTACCGGGCCGACAACACAGTAGGTCTTACGGCGGAAGCCGACAATACACCGCGAGCAGGAGTATTGACAAACGACCTCGGATGTGTTACGTTTAGCATTTGCTGGGTGAAGCCGTACTGTGCTTATGGCTTGGTTGCCCCGCGCGATTTTTTCTCCTATGTACTTTACTCCAAGGCTAACCACGCAATCCGCTACGTCCACTTTCCCACGTTGAGAGGTGTAGTACTATGACTCTGGCTTCATCCCGTTTTCCGGGAGAACGGAAATCCTATGCCCGCATTCCGGATGTCCTGGAGACGCCCAACCTGATCCAGATCCAGCAGGAGTCTTACCGCTGGGTCTGCGACCCGGCACTCGATGGCGGCCTCAAGGAGCTGTTCTCCGAGATCTCGCCGATCAAGGACTTCACCGGCAACCGGTACGAGCTGCATTTTCCCAGCTACGGCTTCGGGGCGAGCGCCGAGATGCCCCATTTCGACGACGGCCGGGAGTTCTGGGAGTACATGTGGTCAGCAGGCAAGTACACGGAGCGCGAGTGCTACGAGAGGGACCTGACCTATGCACTACCTCTCAAGGTCAAGGTCCAGCTCATAGTGAAGGATACGGGCGAGATCAAGGAACAGGATATTTTCATGGGCGACTTCCCGCTAATGACGCAGCGGGGGACGTTCATCGTCAATGGTGCCGAGCGGGTTGTCGTCAGTCAGCTCGTTCGTTCCCCCGGCGCGTATTTCTCCATCGAGGAGGATGCGGCCACAGGGCGAAGGCTCTGTTCCGCGAAACTCATACCGACCAGAGGTGCCTGGCTCGAGTTCGAAACAAGCAGCCACGGTGTCATAGCCGTCAAGGTCGACCGCAAGAGGAAGATCCCCGTCACGACCCTCATCCGGGCAATCAGCGACGAGGACCACCCCTACGGTGAAGACGAGCAGTTGCTCGCCCTCTTCGCGCAGGTTGACGACCACCCCGACATCAAGTACATCCAGACAACGATAGACCGCGACCCTTCGGTGAAGAATGAGAACGACGCACTCATCGACTTCTACAAGAGGCTGAGGCCTGGGGACCCGCCGACGCTGGAGAACGCTCGTGCCCTGGTGCAGTCCCTGTTCTTCAACCCACGCAGGTACGACCTGGGTAAGGTGGGACGCTACAAGCTGAACAAGCGCCTCGGCCAGGGCCTGGACCCGAGTCAGAGAGTCCTCACCCAGGAAGACCTGGTAGCGATCGTCAGCCGGATGATCATAATCAATAACGGCCTGGATGGCGTGGACGACATCGACCATCTCGGTAATCGACGCGTACGTGCCGTCGGGGAGTTGTTGCAGAATCAGATACGCGTGGGGCTGCTGCGAATGGAACGCGTCGTCCGGGAGCGCATGAGCTTGCTGCCACTAGATACGGCGACACCGAGCGCCCTGATCAACAGCCGGCCGGTGATTGCGGCTATCCGCGAGTTCTTCGGCAGCTCACAGCTCTCGCAGTTCATGGACCAGACTAACCCTCTGGCGGAGTTGACGCACAAGCGCCGCCTGTCGGCGCTGGGTCCCGGTGGTCTTTCCCGCGAGAGGGCTGGCTTCGACGTCAGGGACGTCCATCACTCACACTACGGGCGCATCTGCCCCATCGAGACCCCGGAAGGCCCCAACATCGGCCTCATCGGTTCCATGGCTACATACGCACGTGTGAACGAATATGGTTTCATCGAGACCCCATACCGCAAAGTCGTGAAGGCGCTTCCGAGCAACTCTCGTGAGCTCGTCGGTAATGCACTGGCCGAGGATGTCACCGACAGCAAGGGCAAGATGGTGGCCGAGTCAGGGACAGCAGTTACCCTGGAACTGGCCAAGAGAATGGTCAGACTGTCCAAGCGTGACATAAGGATTGTGCCATTCGTCACCACCGAAGTGCAGTACCTCACCGCTGACGAAGAGGACAAGTACATAATAGCCCAGGCAAACACATTGCTCGACGAGGCCGGGTATTTCGTCGAGCCGAAGATCGAAGTGAGGCAGGGCGAGAAGTTCTCCATGCAAGCCCCCGACAAGGTGGACTTCGTTGACGTGTCGCCGCGACAGATCGTAAGCGTGACGACTTCTCTCATACCCTTCCTGGAACACGATGATGCCAACCGCGCTCTCATGGGATCAAACATGCAGCGTCAGGCTGTGCCGCTTATACGGCCTCGCTCACCGCTGATCGCCACTGGAATGGAGCGGGAGGCAGCTCGCGACAGTGGTCAAGTCCTGTTCTCTCCTTGCGATGGGGAAGTCACCTCGGTGTCAGCCAATAGGGTAGTCGTCCGGGACAAGGACGGCCGCGAGTTCGAATACAAGCTCAGCAAGTTCGCCAGGTCTAACCAGGGTACCTGCATCAATCAAAGGCCTGTGGTGAGTAAAGGGGACACGGTGCGAAGGGGCCAGGTCCTTGCCGACGGCTCATCGACCGAGGGTGGTGAACTCGCCCTGGGCCAGAACGTGCTGTGCGCTTTCCTCAGTTGGGGCGGCTACAACTTCGAGGACGCGATCGTGATCTCCGAGGGTCTCGTGAAGAAGGACCTGTTCACATCCGTTCATATCGAGAAATACGAGGTAGAGGCCAGGGATACCAAGCTCGGACCGGAGGAGATCACCAGAGATATTCCCAACATCGGTGAAGAGAGCCTGCGCAACCTCGACGAGCGTGGCATCGTGCGTGTCGGTGCCGAGGTCACGTCGGGCGACATACTCGTTGGCAAGATTACACCCAAAGGCGAACGCGGGCTTACAGCGGAGGAGAAGCTTCTGAGGGCCATATTCGGTGAGAAGGCCCGCGAGGTCAAGGACACTTCGCTCAGAGTGCCGCACGGTGAGTACGGCAAGGTAATCGATGTACATGTCATGTCCCGAGACGGCAACCACGACCTTCCACCAGGCATAAACCAGATGGTGCGGGTCTACGTGGCGCAGATGCGCAAGATATGCGCGGGAGACAAGATGGCAGGCCGCCATGGCAACAAGGGCGTGATAGCCCGGATACTGCCGGACGAGGACATGCCGTTCCTGCCGGACGGAAGACCGGTGGAGATCCTTCTCAGTCCCCTCGGGGTACCTTCCAGGATGAATATCGGACAGCTGCTGGAAACCCACCTGGGTTGGGCCGCTCATGCGCTGGGCATGCACGCTCTATCCCCCGTCTTCGATGGAGCAGATGACAGTTCCATCGAGGACACGCTGGGGCGAGCTTGGATCGTGCGCAGGTCGGGCGCACTCAAGTGGGACCACAACGGTGATACCACGCACATGGACAGGGTAAGGGATTGGCTTGCAGAACAGGGGTATGATGCCGACAAGGTGCTCAGCGACGAGCACCCCGGCGAGGCGCGCAAGGTCTGCCTCAAGCTATGGCTGATGGATGAAGCGGGGATCGATGCCTCTGCCTTCACCGACGAGCAACTCGACGCAATGATGCAGAAGGTACAGCATGACGAAGGACTTTCACCACCCATTTTCGGCAAGACGACTCTCTGTGACGGCAGAACGGGGGAGGCCTTCGACCAGCCTGTCACCGTGGGTTACATCTACATGCTCAAGCTGATCCACCTTGTTGAAGACAAGATACACGCGCGGTCGACAGGCCCATACTCGCTGATAACGCAGCAACCGCTGGGCGGTAAAGCCCAGTTCGGCGGCCAGCGATTCGGGGAGATGGAGGTGTGGGCGCTCGAGGCCTACGGAGCGGCCCATAACCTGCAGGAGATGCTTACCGTGAAGTCTGACGACGTCGTCGGCCGTGTGAAAACCTATGAGGCCATAGTCAACGGCGAGGACATACTCGAGACCGGTGTGCCCGAGTCATTCAAGGTCCTCGTCAAGGAGCTACAGAGCCTTGGATTGGCGATCGAAGTACTGAACGAAGAGGACGAAAGAGTGCCCTACCTGCTGGAAACCACACCCGAGGCCCCGAGGCTGGGAATCAACCTGTCCGGGTTTGAGGAGGGCGATTGATGCTTGAGGTAAATGACTTCACGACTGTCCGCATATCCCTCGCATCGCCCGAGCAGATCAAGAGTTGGTCGTACGGGGAGGTCACCAAACCCGAGACTTTGAACTACCGTACCTTGAAGCCGGAGAAGGACGGGTTATTCTGCGAGAAGATCTTCGGGCCGACGAAGGACTTCGAGTGCTACTGCGGCAAGTACAAGAAGGCACGGTACAAGGGCATTATCTGTGACAAGTGCGGCGTCGAGATAGCACGCTCCAAGGTGAGACGCGAACGCATGGGGCACATCAAACTCGCGGCTCCGGTCAGCCACATCTGGTTCGTGAAGGGTTCGCCCAGCCGCCTGGGGCTGCTGCTCGACATCTCACCCCGCAATCTGGAGCAGGTGATCTACTTTGCCAAGTTCATCGTTACGAGCGTGAACGAGGAGAAGAAGAGGCAGGCTGTCAACCAGTTGCGGGAGGCGGGCTCCGAGGAACTCTCGGAGATGGGCAAGGCGTCCACGGACAAGATAGAGGAGTTGCGCGGGCAGTTCGACGCCGAGATAGAGAAGGCCGAGGATGAGGAGAAGGCACAGCAACTCCGTGACAAGCTCCCCGAGGAGACAAACAAGCTCAGGCTGCAGCATGAGGAGGCGAAGAGGCAGTTCGAGGGCGAACAGAGGGCGAAGATCGATGACCTCGAGTCGCTCAAGCCTCTCGCGCTCCTGAGTGCGAGCAAGTACCGCGAGTTGAGGCAGGAATGGGAAGGGGTCTTCCAGGCCGGCATGGGGGCCGAGGCAATGCTCGAAATCCTGAGCACGCTCGACCCGGAGACCTTGTCCCAGGAACTCCACCAGGAGACAGCTCTCAGCTCCGGGCAGAGACGCAAGAAGGCCATCAAGCGGCTCAAAGTCGTCGAGGCCTTCCGCAAGAGCGGCAACAAGCCGCAATGGATGATTCAAACGGTCCTTCCTGTTCTGCCGCCCGAGCTGCGCCCAATGGTCCAACTCGACGGCGGTCGGTTCGCCACCAGCGACCTGAACGACCTGTATCGTCGCGTCATCAATCGCAACAACCGGCTGAAGAGGCTTCTAGAGATAGGAGCCCCGGAGATAATCATTCGCAACGAGAAGCGAATGCTCCAGGAGGCCGTTGACTCTCTGATCGACAACGGAAGGCGCGGCAGAGCAGTCGTCACTGGCAACAACCACAAACTGAAGTCGCTATCGGACATGCTGCGCGGCAAGCAGGGCAGATTCCGCCAGAACCTGCTCGGCAAGCGTGTGGACTACAGCGGGAGGTCGGTCATTGTCGCCGGCCCTGAGTTGAAGCTTCACCAGTGCGGCCTTCCCCGGCGGATGGCTCTCGAGCTTTTCAAGCCGTTCATCATGCGGCGACTGGTAGCCCGCGGCCTGGCGCTGAACATCAAGAGCGCAAAGCGGATTGTCGAGCGGGCCAAGCCGGAGGTCTGGGACATACTCGAGGAGGTTGTGAAGGAACGCCCCATATTGCTCAATCGCGCGCCGACGCTCCACCGATTGGGAATCCAGGCCTTCCACCCAGTCCTCATCGAGGGCAGCGCCATCCAGGTCCATCCTCTCGTCTGTGTCGCCTTCAACGCCGACTTTGACGGAGACCAGATGGCTGTCCACGTCCCGCTGTCCAGAGCAGCGGTGGAAGAAGCCAACAAGGTCATGTTGAGCACGTTCAACATGCTGCTCCCGAGCTCGGGGGACCCGGTGGTAGCGCCGACACTGGACATCGTGCTCGGCTGCTATTACCTGACCTTGATCAAGTCCGGCAAGAAGGGCGAGGGCATGCTCTTCAGCAGCTTTGACGAGGCGCGCCTTGCCTACGAGCTGGGCATGGTCGACCTCGCTGCCGAGATCGAAGTCAGGGACAGGAGCAACGGCTCGGACCACCTGAAGACGAGCGTGGGACGGATCATATTCAACGAGATCTTGCCCGAAGACCTCAGGTTCCGCAACGAGGTGATGAACAAGAAGAGCCTCAAGGAGGTGGTGGCCGAGTGCTACCGCCGTCATGGCAACGAGATAACAGCTACCATGGTTGACGAGATCAAGCGACTGGGCTTCGAATACGTGACCAGATCGGGAATAACCATAGCAATCAATGACATCGAGGTGCCCCAGGCCAAGCAGAGGCTTCTCGAGGAAGCAGACCAGAGGATTGCCGAGATCGAGAAACAGTACCAGCGGGGCTTGATCACGGATGACGAACGGTATACCAACGCCGTGGCCGTCTGGACACAGGCTACCGAAGACCTGTCAGACGCACTGGACAAGTCCCTCGACAAGCAGGGATCCATATACATGATGGCCAACTCCGGGGCCAAGGGTAACATCTCCCAGATTCGACAGATGGCAGGCATGCGGGGACTGATGACGGACCCCTCAGGCAGGATCATCGACCTGCCGATCAAGGCCAGCTTCCGTGAAGGCCTGGCGGTCCTGGAGTACTTCATATCGACCCATGGAGCCAGAAAGGGCCTCGCTGACACGGCACTCCGAACATCGGACAGCGGCTATCTGACCAGAAGGCTCATCGACGTCGCGCAGGAAGTGATAGTAACTGAAGAGGACTGCGGCACGATGTCAGGGATCGGGGTATCCGAGCCCTCGGACAAGAGCCTGATCATACCTCTCACCGAGAGGATACTCGGCCGCGTGACGACCAGCCCGGTGGCTCACCCGGAGACAGGAGAGATTATCGTCGGGCGCAACGAGGAGATCGATGAGAGGAAGGCGGAGGAAATAGTCAAGGCGGACGTGAAGCGAGTCCATGTACGTTCGCCCCTTACTTGCCAGTCCAGGCGCGGCATATGCCAGATGTGCTACGGCCGTAGCCTCGCCAGAGGGAAAGTGGTGTCCACCGGCGAGGCGGTCGGAATAGTCGCAGCACAGAGCATCGGCGAACCCGGTACACAGCTCACCATGCGCACGTTCCATACCGGCGGCGTGGCCGGCCTCGATATCACAAGTGGTCTGCCACGTGTGGAGGAGCTCTTCGAAGCGAGGGCCCCCAAAGGACAGGCCATCATCTCAGACATCGAGGGCACGGTCGAGATAGGGCGTACCGACGAGGGCAGGAAGATAAAGGTGATCAGCTCGGAGTTCTACCGGGACGAGTACAACCTGCCCGAGGGTTACACGGCGAAGGTTGAGGACGGCCAGTGGGTAGACGCTGCCACCATGCTGGCGGAGCCGCCCGCGGCTGCCGAGGAGGGCGAGACATCTGTCACGCCACCGCTCTTGGCACGTGTCGGGGGGAACGTAGAGATCCGCGATGGCCGAATCTCCATAGTGTACGAAGAGAAAGAGGTCCGCGAGTACGTCGTCTCGGCCATGACGCCGGTTATCGTCCAGGACGGTGCTTGGGTGAAGGCCGGGGAACAGCTCACGGAGGGTCTTGTCCATCCCCAGGACGTACTGCGTATCAGAGGCCGCGAAGCCCTGCAGCAGTACCTTGTCGACGAGGTCCAGAAAGTCTATCGCTCCCAGGGTGTGAACATCAATGACAAGCACATCGAAGTGATCGTGAGGCAGATGCTGCGTAAGGTGCGGGTCGACTCACCCGGTGACACAGAACTCCTGCCTGGCGAGCTGGTCGACAGCCTGGTGTATGAAGACACAAACGCGAAGGTTCTGGCAGAGGGAGGCGAACCGGCAACCGCCCAGCCCGTCCTGCTCGGCATCACCAGGGCTTCCCTGGCCACGGATAGCTTCCTGGCCAAGGCCTCGTTCCAGGAGACGACCAGGGTGCTGACCGAGGCCGCCGTCAGCGGGGCAGTGGACAGGCTGACCGGGCTCAAGGAGAATGTCATCATCGGTAAACTCATTCCGGCCAGGAGCGAAGTGTCGATGCTTGCCGCACGACGCCAGCAACTGCCGTCTGCAGAAGAGGACGAGGAGTTGCCGGAGGA
>CAZGDV010000079.1:0-13053 GCA_964524995.1 uncultured Dehalococcoidia bacterium
CGTCCGTGGTCAGGGAGTTCGACAAGCTGCTGCTGGTGGATGCGATAAGCAGCCTCGGGTGTATCGACCTCCAGGTCGACAACTGGGGCTGTGACGTCGTGGCGACCGGGTCGCAGAAGGGGTGGATGGTGCCTCCCGCCCTCGCCATGGTCAGCTTGAGCGAGCGTGCCTGGAGAGCACAGGCAGAGGCCAAGATGCCCCGCTTCTACTGGGACTTCAAGGCAGCCAGAGAGTTTCTTGAGAAAGGCCAGACCCCTTGGACTCCGGCTGTGTCCGTGTTCTTCGCGCTCGACGTGGCCTTGGACATGCTGGACAAGGAAGGCTTGCAGAACATCTTCGCCAGGCACGCCAGGCTGGGTCAGAAGGCCAGGGATGGAGTGAAGTCGCTGGGGCTCGAGCTGTTCGCGGATGAGAAGGTGGCTTCGAACACCGTTACGGCCGTCAAAGTGCCGGAGGGCGTCGATGGCAAGAAGCTGGTTGAGCTGATGAGGGATGTCCATAACGTCGAGCTCTCCGGCGGGCAGGCGAGCCTGGCCGGCAAGATATTCCGTATCGGCCATCTGGGATACGTGACCGACGACGACGTCGATGAGGTGATAGAGGAGCTCCGCAAGGCCTTGCCGAAGGTAGGGTTCAAGGTGCCCACCGGAACGACCAGCTGAGGCATGCTTGCATGAAGTGGAAGGTTCTCGTCGCCGACCCCATAGCCGATGAGGGGATTGACATCCTCAAGACTGAGGCCAAGGTCGACGTCAAGCTCGGTCTGACGCCCGAGGAGCTTCTCGCGACAATAGGTGACTATGAGGCCCTCGTAGTTCGCAGTGAGACCAAGGTCTCAGCGGACGTCATCGATGCCGGGGAGAAGCTACAGGTAATAGGGCGCGCCGGGATCGGCGTGGACAACGTCGACCTCGATGCTGCCACCAGACGCGGCATAGTAGTCGTCAATGCCCCGGAGGGCAACTTCGTGTCTACCGCCGAGCACACCCTGGCCCTCCTTCTTGCACTTGCGAGGCACATTCCGCAGGCGTGCGCCAGGCTCAGGTGTGGCGAGTGGCGCCGCAAGGAGTTCATGGGCACGGAGGTGCGCGGCAAGACCCTCGGCGTTATAGGTCTCGGCCGTGTCGGGTCGGAGGTGGCCAGGATGGCCAAGGGGCTCGAGATGAGGGTCATCGCCCACGACCCCTTCGTATCCACGGCCAAGGCGGACAATCTCGGGGTGGAGCTGGTCTCTCTGGAGGAACTGCTGAAGCGCTCCGACTTCATCACCATACACATACCTCTGAGCACGCCGAGCAAGCCGTTCATTGGCTCGGAAGAGCTCGCGATGGTCAAGCCCGGTGTTCGCATCATCAATTCAGCGCGGGGCGGCATAGTCGATGAGGAGTCACTGTTCGAGGCGATAGAGCGGGGTCGTGTGGCAGGTGCTGCCCTGGACGTTTTCAGGAACGAGCCTGCAACCCACAACATACTCTTTGACTGCGAGAAGGTGATTGTCACGCCTCATTTGGGCGCTTCCACTGCCGAGGCACAGGCTAACGTCGCCGTCGGTGTAGCGGAGCAGATCATCTCCGTCATGAGAGGGCAGACAGCCCGCCATGCCGTGAACTTGCCGCTGATAGCGCCGGAGACGGCGTCCGTGCTGATGCCGTTCCTCGAGGTGGCGCAGAATGTGGGCAGGCTGTGCGCTCAGCTTGCCGACGGACACCCGAACACCATCGTTATCAAGTATGAGGGCGAGATCGCCGAGTACGACGCGGCCGCGCTCAAGGCCGCGGTGCTTGGCGGGCTCCTGGAGCAGTTCATCGAGGAGCGTGTCAATCTGGTGAACGCGGGCGTGATTGCGCAGAGCCGGGGTCTGAAGGTTGTCGAGCAGAAGACGTCCAGGTGCGAGAACTACACCAACCTGGTGTCCGTCGAAGTGACTACGGATACCGGCTCTACCACCGTCGCCGGTACGTTGATGCGCGGACAGACCCACATAGTCCGGGTAAACGATTACTGGATAGACATTGTGCCGTCCGGCGGGTATTGGCTGTTCGCCGATCATCGCGACCGGCCTGGCCTCATCGGGACCGTTGGCACCGTGACCGGCGACGCCGATATCAACATCAGCTCCATGCAGGTGGGCCGGCTCGAGCCCAGAGGCAGGGCGCTCATGCTGCTCGGTCTCGACAAGGAGCTGAACGAAGATCAGCTCGCGAGGCTGCTCGCAGTCCCTGACATATACACGGCCAAGGTGGTCAAGCTCTAGCCCCGGCTCCCCGACCGGCATTCGTGTTCACTTCCCTCACGGATTCCCCGAGGATCACCTGCCGGACAGCGTTCGGTTTGACCTGTATGCTATAATCCACGCGAGTTCGTCCTGCGAGGGGCTTGACACCCACGTGCACTTGATCCAGGCATCTTCCAAAGCGCCGGGGCCGGGGTATGGAACGCTAGCGGAATGATGAGAGACCGGGAGGAAAGAGAATGGCTGATTCGGCTGATGGGAATCTGATGAACGAGCTTCGGGCAACAATCGAGAGATGGATGGCCCTGGACCGTGATAAGCAGATCGAGGTCTGGAACACTGTCGGCTTCGATCTGTTCCTCGGTTTCGCCAAGCTGACCATGGCTCTACTCGATCGCGCGGAGGAGATAGACAAGCGCCTGCAGGAGCTGGAAAAGGGATAGAAGCGGCCCGGCACTTACGCTGAGGGCTTCTCATGTCCTAACAACTGCTGGTTCCACCTCGAGAGCATCTACATCAACCCTGCCAGGGGCTGATCATCTCGTTGACTGCCGCTCGGCCTGTTGCTACACTAGACCTCGAAGCTGAGTAACCACTTTCTCAGCTCGGGTGGGAGCGGATGAGTCCCGGTGGGCTTCGCGGACTTCAAATCCGTTGAGGGGCGCTAGTAACGTCCTTGGTGGGTTCGACTCCCATGCGCTCCCGCCATGTCGAGGGAGGTGCCTCTGGTAGTCTTTCTGCCCAAAGCGGCGTCATTGGATGACGATGGGCAGCTCCACAGTGAAGGTGGTTCCCTTGCCGACCTCGCTTGTCGCGTACAGGCGGCCGCCATGCTTCTCGACTACGCCGTAGCAGATGCTGAGTCCCAACCCCGTTCCTTTGCCGACTTCCTTGGTGGTGAAGAAGGGGTCGAACACCCGTTTCATGTTCTCTTCAGGTATCCCTGGACCGTCGTCGGCGAAGTCAACCAGAATGGCATCGCCTGCTCTCCGGGTCCTGATCATGAGCTTGCCACTGCCATGGGCCTCCGTCATCGCCTGCTCTGCATTGGTGATGATGTTCACGAACACCTGCTGCAGCTGATGGAAGTCGCCCATCGTCTTCGGGAGATCGGGAGCCAGGTCCGTGGAGACCTCTATGTTGTTGACTCGCATGCGGTAGGCATGTAACTCGACGCTCTGCTCGACGGCTTCGTTCAGACAGATGGACTCTCTCTCGGGCTCGTGCTTGCGGGCGAATGACAGGAGGTTGGCAGTGATCCTGCTGGCGCGTTGCGCTTCCCTCAGTATGGTTTCCACGTCGCTCCTCAAGGATTCGTCGAGGTCCTGCCTGGATGAGAGCAATTGGGCGAAACCCTGGATCGCAGCCAGCGGGTTGTTCAGCTCGTGGGCTACACCGGCTGCAAGCTGTCCGACCGCAGCGAGTCTTCCCGACAAATGGACCTGCTGCTCCATGACGACCTTCTCCTCCTGCGCGCGCCTGCTCTCGGTGACATCGCGCCCGATGGCTATGATTTCGGCGTTCCACCCCTGCCCCATCGGGAAAGTGGAGATCTCGACGAAGGCCCGCCTTCCGTCTCTCCTAACGACTTCGAACTCGTCTCGCCTTGTCGGCCTCTGGGTACCTCCGCCGTATACCCACTGGTTCGGCTTGGACCGGTGTTCGGGGGCCAGAAGGGGAAGGTCTTGGAAGCTCTTGCCCACCAGTTCGTCCCTCTTGTAGCCGGTAAGCTCCTCGGTTGCCTTATTGATGTAGAGCAGTATGCCCTTCAGGTCGACAACACAGATGATATCCGGGCTGCTCTCCAGGTAGCGCTTCAGCCTCTCCTCCGATTCCCTGAGTGCAGTCTCTGCTTTTTCGCGCTCCTTGATCTCGGCCCGGAGCACGATGTTCGCCTCCTCGAACTCGGCGGTTCGTTCCGCAACATGGGACTCCAGTTCCTCACGGACCTCCCGTAGGGCATCCTCAGTTCGCTTGCTCTCAGTGATGTCGACGATTATGCCCTTGAGCCCCACGTTTCTGTCGTCACGAACAATCGGAGTGCTGCGCAGCAGCACCGGGAAGGTGCTCCCGTCTTTTCTCAGCGCCGTGTACTCGTTGGCTCTGCCCTCTTCTCCGTTCAGGCGTGCCCGCATGTTATCGTCAGCCCGCGCCCGGTCCTCGGGAGCCAACATGTCGAGCGCATTGAGACCGCGAGCGAAATCCTCCTCGGTGTAGCCGAATGCGCTGAAGGCGTTGCGGTTCACGAATGTCAGGACGCCCCGTTCGTCCGTCTCGAACACGGTCTCGGGCAGGAGGTCGATCAGCTCTCTGAACCTGTCATCGGTCTCGGAGTGCGGAGGACACGATCGTCTGTGGGGACTATTACTGGAGTCGGGGGCCCTGGTGCGTTTCGCTTTTGTCTCCGTTCGTGCCTTCATTCGCACCGTTGCCGTGATGGACCCCCTCGGTGGTTGGGCAGGCCCGCTCGCGAGAGGTCGAAGGGGGACTTGAACAGCTCCGGTCGACCGCTCAGCTTGCCTGCGCATGACCGCACCCGGCGCGCAAGCAAGGGTCCGCAAGGCTAAAGTAGCAAATGGTCGTCTCTGGCACAATGACCGATTCGGCCCATTCCCCAAGGGCAAATCGTACTAGGCTCGCATGCGGGCTAGGGTGATAGTGTGCAGGACGCGGTCATGAAACGCGGGTACCCCGGAATAGGTTCAAGCCCGTTCTCGCGAAGGTTGGAACAGCTGTTCCACCTCAGCGATAGTGTGGCCGTGTCACCCGGCTGGTGCTTGGCTGCCTCCTCACGCCAGCTTGTCGAACTCCTCGACGGTCATGGCCGGTGATGTGGTGAAAGCGACGCCGGTGGCTTTGGCGAGGGCTATCGATACCTGCAGCGCTTCCTTGTTGCCCGGCAGATCGACGACCAGGACGACGTCCCGCTCCCCCAGAAGCACGTAGCCAGCCTTGATCTCGCCGCCGTGCTTCTTCACGAGGTCGGCTGCCATTTGCGTGCGTGAGGCGCTTATCCCCTTCAGCGCTTCCGGCGAGTACTTCCCGAACATGACGAACGTTGCCATCTTGCCGCTACCTCCCTTTGCCGTAATGTGAACTCACTTGATGATCCGCCCTCTGAATATCGTTGCCGATCCCAGCCTGCTGACCAGATTGTGCATCGACCTGTTTATGGGGATGGGGATCGGCCCCAGACGCCACTGTATCAGCTCCAGGACAATGCCTGCCTGCTCCACGGTGTCGAGATAGGCGTAGTCCACATTGAACCCGCTCTCCCTGATGGTGCCCCGCTGAAGCACCTCTATGCCTGTGCCGCTGCAAGCATCCAGCCTCTTCTCGAGGTCCTGCACCATGAAGCCCAGGTGATGGACCTCCGCCTCCGGCTTCTCGAGGTGCTTACTGTGGAACGTCTCGCCCTCGACGACCTGGATCAGCTCGAGTTGGGCCGGGCCGGCGTAGGCCAGCCCTATGCGGAGCACCGGGTGTACCTCCTTGCCCCGCTCGATGCATGGATCGGGCCTCTCTTCGAGGATCATCCACGGGCGTATGCCGTACATGTCCCGGCAGAAGGCGATCGTCTCCCCCACGTCGCGCACAACGTACCCGATCTGGCCGACCTCAGGCAGCTTCAGCTTCTCGGCTATGTCGTCAGGCAGCGTGGCGGGTATCGTCATGCCATTGACTCCACGGGAATCGAAGTGAGGGGCGATTATCATAGTCGGTGGGGACGGTGGCTGTCAACGGCGCTGATGAAGCCGCCGGATGTAACGATTTCTTCACCTTTCTCCATTGCGGCGTTATGACTTCTTGACCGTTGACGCTCTAGAATGGAGGCAATGACAATAGGCAAAGGAGGCTCTATGGAAGGCGTAGAGGAGATGGTGAAGGCGACCCTTGGCGAGATAGAGAAGCTTCTCAGCACCAAGACCGTTGTCGGCGAGCCGATGAATGTTGAGGGGAACACTCTGATCCCCCTGGTGAGCATTGGTTTCGGCTTCGGTGCCGGGCAGGGCTATGGCCCGGCGGACAAGGGAAAAGACGCGGGCATGGGCGGAGGCGGTGGGGCTGGCGGCGGTGGTGGGGTGAAGCCAGTAGCCGTCGTGATCGTGAACAAGGATGGAGTAACAGTGACGCCGATCGTCGGAGGGGCTGCGACGGTATTGGAGAAGGTTGGTGAGGTGGTAGGCAAGGCCATCGAGAAGCGCGGAGAGAAGAAGAAGGAAGAGTAGACTCGGGTGTGGATACTCTACCTGATATTGGGGCTTGGCCTGCTGTTTGCGGCGCTGCTTACGGTTCCTGTGGACGTGCTGTGGAGTATCGAGAGAGGGGAGCAGTCCCGCTCCACGGCGAGGGTCACGTGGCTGTGGGGGCTGGTAGGTAGGGACATGCGGAGGCGAAAGAAGAAGCCCGAGGCAGCGGCACCGAAGAAGCGACGACGGAGGCTGCGGCCGGTGGTAGCTGTGCTGAGAACGAGAGGCTTCGCCAGCGTGCTTCTCCGTTTCCTCCGTGATCTATTGGGCCAACTGAGGGTCCGATACCTGACTCTTGACGCGCAGATTGGCCTCGCAGACCCTTTCGAGACGGGGTTGCTCTTCTCGATCATGGGACCGGCCACGGTATACCTCGGAGCTGTACCAGCGACGACCATCAGCATTCGTCCGGGTTTCGAAACCGGTGACTTTCGGGGACGGTTTGGTGGTGATGTGAGGGTGGTTCCTGCTACCCTGGTGTGGCCATGCATGCGTTTCCTGCTGTCGGGGGCCACACTGAGAGCGCTCGTAGTCGGGATCAGAGCTTGGCGGAGATGAGGGAGAACCGAATCGGCAGGCGGCTCATTGTCGGCGAAACCACCATCGTGCCCATCGAGACCGTTAGAGCCAGCCACATGGTCGGGCGGAGAAGCGTCTCCATTCGCGTTTCGATCGAGCCGGTCGCCGTTGTGGTGCGCACTCCGAATGGTATTGTGGCCCTGGACATGAATGGCCTGCAGCTTCCGCTGGCTGGTCTTGTCGATGAGTTCCCGGCGCTGGAGGAGGCGCTGGACAGCCTTTGAGCGCGCAGTTGGCTCAGAGCTTCGCGTACTCGTCGGCTGGCAAGTACGGGCAGGTCGCGAGCAATGACGGGTCGGCTCTGAGGGCGTTGGCGAAGGCCATGCACGTCGGGTAGCCGCATTCTTTGCAGTTCGTCCGGGGCAGGAGCTTGTATATGTCCATTACGTTGAGCAGTCGCTGCTTGCCTTCATAGCTGGGCTCTATCTCATGCCGCCGGGACCAGACGTCGTTCACCATGTCGACGACCTGTGTAGCCAATGCCTCAGCCTCCGCCCGGTCCACGACAAGCGCTACAGCTATCTCCGACGGGCGAAAGGCGTACCCCTTATCTTCACCTCTCCAAATCAGTATCCCGCCCTCATGGTGGTACTCCGCGCCGTCGAGAACAGCGTTCAAGTAGGGTAGTAACTCCCGGATTTCGTTTTCCAGGTGCAGCTCGGCCCTCCACATAGGTGCACCCGGAAAGCAACCAGGGGTAACGAGTTCAAGTGTGTAGCCTCGTATCAGCGGTTCGCCGTTGGTTGCCATCGTCTCCTTCTGGACTCGCGGGCTGGCTCGTCTATACGACCATGATAGCAGGAAACGACCACCGATGGCCATTTGCGTCCGGGTTGGCCCTTGTCACGAGCGCTAGTAAAGCCCGAATAACAGCGGCATGAACACCACTGTGATGATGCAGAGTATCGCGCCGATGGCCAGCAGAATCGAGAGGGGCACGCCGATCAGGGCGAAGGGAGGCAGCGCCCAGGACACGATCAGGAGAACGGCCATTATCGCGTGGAGGCCGCTGCCTCGCGTGGCTGATCGCCTTACCAGCCTGCGCCTCGTGGCCCGCTTGCTGCGTCGAAGCCTGTTTGTCAACTTCATTCTCGACCTCCGATCAGAAGAGCACGAGGGAAGCGGGTATCCCCACTACTGTGATCGCCAGCATGAAGCCACCGACGCACAGGGCCACGAAGGCTACTATCTCGGGCGGGATCGTGGCCACGGCAGCCGGGGGAAACAGCCAGATCGGCAGCACCCCCGCCACCAACACGATGAAGGCCATGCCGAACATGCCCCTCTCGCGCCTGGCAGCCCGGGCCAGTACTCTTCTCGCCAAGGCTTGTCTCTTGAGTTCCAGTTGCATTGCCAGCTCGAACATGTCAACCTCCGAGCCAGGGAAGCGTTTGGAGAAACAGACTACGGGCCGTGGAGCTATAGGCCCCAGGGCGCAAAGTGAGGGTGGATGGCGTGCCTTGCGGCGGTTCGCGGGTGTCTAGAATAGCCCGGCCACGCGGGGTTGTCAAGGCGTGGTGCCCGTAGGGGCACGGCATGTCGTGTCCCTACGTTGGCATGGGGGGATCGCGAGGTGTACAGCGGCGCTGCCGCGAAACAAGTCGACGTAGTGAAGGCCGGAGTGCCAGAATGAGATGGCACTCCGCTCTACCGTGGTAGCGCTATGCTACTGCGCCAGCGACGCTATGTGGGCCAGGGCGCATTTGTCCTTGCGGTCGATCCACAGATGACACTGGTAGGTCGTTTGGCCCCTGGCGGGGTCTATTACCTGCCAACGGCCCTTGTTGCATACGGAGTACTGCAGGGCCGTCCCGAAATCCTGGTCCTTGCACCTGGCTATCAGTATGAACGGACAGAACTGAACAGACATCGCTTATCACCTTCAAATCAGACAGCTTGCGCTGTGATCAGCGCTTCCGGCTGTCTTCCCCTTCTTCTCCACAGGCGGTAGACTGCGAATCCCAGTGCACACATGGCTGCGAGCGGTATCATCTCATACGCATCGAAGAACCCGACCCATCCCGGCGGATCGAACTGGCGTTGGAACGCACCACCCTGCCACGGCCACGTCTCCCAGTCCACCCCACTGAACGCTGCGTTGATCCTCGTCCACCAGTCGCCGCTATTCTGCGTAGTAAGGATTTCATGGACGAGGCCCGGTTGCTCTTGCTCGATGAGCAGCAGCTCGCTCTTGAATTCCTCCTGAGTCGGCCAGGCGTACCCTTCGTTAGCATAGATGATTGCCCCGGCCAGGCCCAGTATCGCGGCGACTGAGAGAACAACGCATGCAATCCGCAACCGGCCGGCTCCACCGGTTGAGGCTGTGCATGGTCGTCTAAGGGTCTTTCTGAGGTCGAAGAGCAAAGGCCACTCCTGAGCTGAACGCGCCTGCGTTCTGATTGGCTACATTGAAGGTAGCACAGCGCCCGTGGCTCCCACAAGACTCTTTGAGGTAGTCGTGCGTGAGAATAAAGTACTGTGGAGGCGGTCAGGGCACGTACAGAAACCCCCGCGTGGAGGATTCTGGTGGCCCGGCACCCTCCGTGCGGGGGCTGTTGTACGGACAGCCTGGCTTCCCAGGTGTCCTTCCCAACATACAGTCTGGTTGGCTCTCAGTATGTGACAAAAGTCATGTTCGCCAGCGCACTGGTCGCAGCGTGCGATTACACAGAGCGACAGCTTCTGGTAGGAAAAGGCAACATCGATCACGTTGACATGGCGATGCCGCAATGCTAAATTGTGGCTACCCCGTCTTTCATCGTGGTATCCGCAGTCGCCAAACCCGGAGGTTACCTCATGCTGGATCTCTTGAGGCAAGTGGAACGCAAGAGGCGTACCTATCGCAGGAAGCTGCTCGGGAGGTACGACACGCTGACCACTGGCCTGTTTGCATTGGCCGGCCTGTTGTTCTTTGCCGGCATCGTAGACTGGCCCAACATCCCGTTTGCCATTGGAACCGCTGCCTTGGGCGCACTCTGCATCTTCTCGGTGCTTTTCGCACCACTCGGTCTGCTCTTTCTGTAGTCGGGACTTGTTACACTGTGGTCAAGTCAAGTGGGCAAGGGGGTGCATGATGGGATTTCTGAAGCAGCTTGACCGAAGCAGACGCAGCTACGTGAGCAAGGTTCGGGGTAGGGGCGTTCTACGAGGCAACGGTGCGCTTGCGCTGATCCTGATTGTCCTGGTGTTGACACTGAACGTCCCCGGAATCATCTTCGCACCGATCACTCTGCCCATCGTCTTCATACTCGGCGTGGCGGCGGTTCTCTGCATCGCGACCGTTATCCTCATACCCCTGGTCTTCGGCATCTACTAGCATCCAGGCGGAATGCCCCGTCTCTTTTACTGTGACCTGCGTGCAGCCGGTCCCAGTACCCTCTCGTCCCCCACCCTGCGTGTGATCTTCTTCTGGTCGAGGTATTCGAGAAGCACCTGCGCGTATTTCCGGCTCGTGTTTAGCATGTCCCTCGTCTCTCCCAGCGTTATCTTGCCGTGCTGCACGACATGGTCGGTGATCCGCTCGACCATCTCGTTGTAGGCAGATGCCAGGAACACCACGTTTTCGCTCACCTTGACCACTTTGCCCTGTCCCACCAGCAGATTCAGCAAGTCCGGCTCGGGTAGATTGTCGCCGGGGGGGGTGTACGGACTCCGGGCCAAGGATGCCAGGAAGGAGTCTATCCTCGCCTGCTGATCTCCGCTGAGCTGCACCGCGTGGGAGGAAAGCCGCACCAGCGCGCCGTTCCCCGACACCACCTCGTCGTCAAGAAGCCGCTGCATGACGGCGGCTGAGGCCGCGGGCGGCAGCTTCAGCTTGCTGGCGAGCTCACCTCGGGGCATGCCCGGCCGCGTTGGGTATCGCCGGTGGTAGTCGGCCAACGTGGCGTGGACCTTGTCTCTCAAGGCGCGCCAGCCGGACTCGGTGTACAGCAGGGAGTGTTCGCCCGTGCCTACGCCCGCAAGCTTGCCCTCCTTCAGCAATGACTCGAGCGCCTGCTCGGCCTCCGCGACCGGCAGGCCGCTGTCGAGGATAAGCCCCATCCTTTCCCTGGGCTGGTTGGCCTCCAGGTTTGCCACCAGCACCTCTTCGGCGCTGCCTCTCTCCTTGATGGCCAGGGTGTCCAGGACCGTAGCGCGCTGCCGGCGATGCCTGCTGGTGCGTGCTTCGACTATGACGCCACCGCCGAGCGTCTCCATCGGCGAGCGCACGATGAACCGGTCACCCTTGACGACGGCGATGGGCTCCGCCAGTCTGAGCTGCGCCCAGGCATTGCCTCCCGGTTCCAGCTCGTTCCCCTCCAGAAGACGTACCTTGGCTGTTACCTCGCTCGATCCCGCGTGCAGGCTGACTGTCGAGTTGTAGCGCAAGGGTCGTTTCAAGGACGGCAACAGGCGGAGCCTCGCGGTGATCATGGTCGTTGCGGAGAGCCAGCCGGGGCTGGCAAGGACATCTCCGCGCCTCAGCTGTGACGTGGCAATCCCGGTCAGGTTCGCCGCCACCCTGCTGCCTGGCGTGGCCGTGTAGATTCGGGTCTTATGGGTCTGGAGGCCCCTCAACCTGGATTTCAAGCCCTGCGGCTGGACCTCCACCTCCTGGCCAACGTGGAGCGAGCCGTCGATCAGGGTCCCGGTGACAACGGTGCCGGAGCCCGAGATGGTGAATACCCTGTCCACGAACAGCCGTGGTCTTCCTATATCCTTTCTCGGTTCCGCCAGCGCCAAAGCGTCGTCGATTGCGGAGACCAGTTCGCCCATGCCCTCGCCCGTGAGCGCCGACACCGCTACGGTCGGCGAGCCCCTCAGGCTGGTCGGCGCGAGCAGGTCCTCTATCTCCATCCCCACGATGCTCAGCACCTCGTCATCTACGAGGTCCTTCTTGGTGATGACAACGATTCCCTTGTCGATTCCGAAAAGGTCGATGATGTCCAGATGCTCTCTGGTCTGCGGCATCACACTCTCGTTGGCGGCGACGATGAGAAGCGCGAGGTCGATAGCACCGACTCCGGCGAGCATGTTCTTGATGAAGTGCTCGTGTCCGGGGACATCGACGATGCCGACCTCCTGCCCGCTGGGAAGCGCAAACCACGCGAAGCCGAGATCGATGGTCATGCCCCTCTCCTTCTCTTCGCGCAGGCGGTCGGGGTCCATGCCTGTGAGGGCGTGTATCAATACCGACTTGCCGTGGTCAACGTGTCCGGCGGTGCCAAGAACGAACATCGAAGGTGCTCCGCGTCAATCTGGCCGGTACCTTGGTGGCTGGCAGTGTGAGATCAGGGATAGCCCAGCTCTTGCAGCGCTGAGCGGACTGCCTGAACGACGGCTGTATCCTCTTCGGGAGGAACCGTGCGCGGGTCGAGCAGCAGCAGGTTTCCGCTCACCCGTCCTATCACCGGAAGTTCGCCGGTGCGCAGCCTTCTGGCCAGCTCCTGAATGGGTTTGCCTTCCTTCTTCCTGCCCTGCGCTCCAATGGCTACGACCCTTGTCGGAAGTGTGCCTCCGGGCAGGCTGCCTCCCCCCACAGTGCTCTCGCCGTCCATCACCTGGGCTGCGTCGCCGAGCTCGCCCGCCCAACGCTTGGCACGCCGGTCGACCTCACTCAGCGGCATAGAGATCATCCGCCACACCGGAATGCCACGCATGGCCTCCCCCTTGATGTACGACACCAGAGTGGCGTGCAGGCCCGCCAGCCTGGTCTTGTCGACTCGTGTTGCCCTTGCCAGCGGGTGCTTCTTCAGCCTGTCCACGAGGGCTTTCCTGCCGACGATCAGTCCGGCTTGAGGCCCTCCGAGCAGTTTGTCGCCGGAGCAGAATGCCAGGCCCGCTCCCTTTGACACGCTATCCTGGACCATCGGTTCCGGGTCGAGGCCGAACTGCGTCGTGTCGATGAGACACCCGCTGCCCAAGTCATCGAGCACGGGTATGTCGTGGCGGCTGCCGAGCGCCACCAACTCCTCCAGCGAGACCGTATGTGTGAAGCCCAGCAGCTTGAAG
>CAZGDV010000080.1:0-12975 GCA_964524995.1 uncultured Dehalococcoidia bacterium
TAAATGAGTGAACAACCCCTCTTCGGTAACATTTTCACTTGAGTTGACACGGGGGCTTTGAGGCTTGTGCCGCCACCGAAGTCGACATGATCGGCTGCGTAGTGCTAGAATCCTGGATGTGGAGACGGTAGACATGTATGACGTCATGGTGGTCGGCGCCGGGCATGCCGGCTGCGAGGCGGCCTTGGCGGCGGCCAGGATGGGGTGCCGCACCCTTCTGCTCACGATGAACCTCGACAATGTTGCTCTGATGTCCTGTAACCCATCGATCGGCGGTCCGGCCAAAGGACACGTCGTCCGCGAGATCGACGCGCTCGGTGGTGAGATGGCCCGCAACATCGACAGGACCTTCATCCAGATCAGGATGCTCAACACGGGGAGGGGGCCGGCAGTTCGGGCCTTGCGGGCCCAGGCGGACAAGAGGCTGTACAGCCTGACAATGAAGCATACGCTTGAGCACCAGCCGGACCTCCACGTCAAGCAGGCGCTGGTGGATGAGTTGGCGGTGGGCAGTGGCTCCGAGCCTGCAATCGAGTTGAAGACGAACACGGGCTGGGTCTACAGGGGCAGGACTGTTGTGCTGACCACCGGCACATCCCTTGCGGGCCGCGTGATCACCGGGGATGCGCACTATTCCGCCGGGAGGGCCGGAGAGTTCGCGGCTTATGGCCTGTCCCAAAGCCTGCGTGCGCTTGGCTTCTCTCTTGGCAGGCTGAAAACAGGCACGCCTCCGCGCATCGACGCCAGAACGATCGACTACAGCGAGACCGTCATGCAGCCGGGTAGCGATTTGCCCCTGTACTTCAGCCTCTCGCCGGACGACGAGCATGTGCCCTTTGGCCCGCCCAATCCGGTCTTCCCGCAAGATGGGGCGACCCGGTGGAGACCGCAGCTGCCGTGCTACCTGGTCTATACGAACTCGCACACTCACGAGATCATACGCTCCAATCTGGATCGCGCGCCCTTGTATACGGGCCGGATCAGTGGGGTGGGCCCGAGGTACTGCCCATCGATCGAGGACAAGATCGTCCGGTTCGCGGACAAGGAATCGCATGGGTTCTTCCTGGAGCCGGAGGGCTGGCAGACCAATGAGGTCTATGTGCAGGGCGCTAACACGAGCCTGCCCGAGGACGTGCAATTGGCCATGCTGCGCAGCATCCCGGCGCTCGAACACGTCGAGATGATGCGCGTTGGCTATGCCATCGAATATGACTACGTGCCGCCCAATCAGACGCTGGCAACACTCGAGTCCAAGCTCATCCCCAATCTCTTCTTCGCCGGCCAGGTAAACGGAACATCCGGCTACGAGGAGGCCGCTGGTCAGGGCCTGATCGCCGGCGTCAACGCGGCGCGGAAGGTGAAGGGCGGGCAGCCGCTGGTCTTGAGGCGGGACCAGGCGTACATCGGCGTCATGATCGACGACCTCGTGACCAGGGACCTTACCGAGCCCTACAGGCTCCTTACCTCCCGGGCGGAGTTCCGACTGCTCCTCCGGCAGGACAACGCCGATCTCAGATTGACGCCTATCGGGCATCAACTGGGGCTGGTTTCCGATGTCAGGTATCAGGCGGTCGAGGAGAAGCGGCACGTGATCGCTGAAGAGCTATATCGTCTGGCCGGTAGCCACTTGAGCCTGAGTGAGGATCTCGACGCTCGGCTGGCACTCATGCACCTGCCGCCGGTCGCGCGCAGCATCAGCCTGTTGGAGTTCCTCAGGCGGCCTGAGGTAAGCTATCGCACACTGGACGAGCTCGGGATGGGCGACAGCGCGCTCGATCCTGATTGCCGGGAGCAGGTCGAGATCGAAGCGAAGTACGAGGGCTACATCGAGAGACAGCGCGCCGAGGTCGAGCGGGTGATCCGGATGGAAGAGAGGCCGATCCCGTCCGACTTCGACTACGACGCAGTGCGCAGCTTTCGGATAGAGGCCCGGGAGAGGCTCAAGCACTTCCGCCCGGTCACGCTTGGACAGGCGTCACGCATCTCCGGCGTGAATCCTGCCGACGTCGCTGTCCTGATGGTCTGTCTGGAGAAGGACAGGTACGCCGGGACCTCCGCGGCGTAGGCCGGGCTTGCGGTGGGTCTCAAAGCTGACTTGCCGAAGCAGGTTCATCTACTGCTTGCGGGCGACTAGCTCAGAGAGCGCGAGGAGCACGCCCGCGATGAATGCCGTTATCATCAGGTTGTAGAAGAACTGACCTGCTCGAATGGACCCGGACACGCCGTCCAGACCGGCGACGTTAAGGATGGTGTACAGTATGCCTAGCCCAAGTGCCGCCATCCCGCCAAGATAGAGCAACCTTGTGATCGTCATCCCAAACATGTGCCTATCCTCCATTATCCTGTATTATCTCTAGCGGAAGCTTATCTGCTCTTGTCAAACTTCATACACGCTAGCACACTTATTGAGTAGTATTCAATAGTCCATTTAGCTTGATTTTCGTAGGACAATCGTACCACGTTTGTCAACTTGTGGGGGAGAGCCTTGGGGGTTTGACTTGTGCAGAGTTGGCGGTACTATTGTCTGGTCGAGCAAACCCACAATGACTGTTCATCCTCTGGGGTTGATATGCTGGCATGCCTATAGAGGATGGAAACGAGGAGGGATGGCATGGCAATACACGCTTCGGGCATGATCGTGGACAAGCAGGATCAGCTGGAGAAGGTTGAGTACGCCTGTCTCCCGGACGAGACGATTCGCGCCGTCTTCGACATGAAGGGGGCTGGTACTGGTTTCCTCGGGATCACCGACAAGCGGATCATCTACTATGACAAGGCCTTCATGAGAAAACAGAAAGCGTTGGTAAGCATTCCGTACAGCCGGATAACTGTGGTTGGGAGCGAGGACAACAGTGGGCTCTTCTTCAAGAAGGGCTTCTTCGTGAGTGACAAGCTGACGATTTGTGGCGCGGGCTTCGACTATAAGACGTTCGAGTTTCGCGGTGGCGAGAAAGCGCACCAGGCGCATAACCTGTTGATGGAGTACATGCTCCAGTAGTCCTGGTTGCCAGACCCGTGTGACAGGGAAGCGAGATATGGCGGCTTTCGGCAAAGCCGAAAGCCGCCACTTGCATGCTCCTGGATTTTACTTGCGCTAGTCTAGACTCGCGATACCGTCGTAGTTGATCAGCCCGGAGAACAAGTCAATGCTGGCCTCGGACTCGGCAGTGACCATGACCATGAACCTGTCGGCAACGAACACCATCTGCGTGTAGTCATCGGGATCTTCCCAGATATCCCACGCCGGGTAGCCGTCGACCGTCGTGCTTCTCATGTACATGTCGGTCGATTCTATCTCGAAGGCCATCTCATAAAGCTGGAACCAGCCGAAGCCGTAGTAGTACGCCGAGTCGTAGATGATTACATCCACTGTCTCGTCAGTGGCCTGGTTCGTGTACTCCTTGTCGGCCTCACTCCACCACCACTCCCCGAACTTGCCTGTGAAGCCGTCGGGGTCCTCGGCATCCCAGCCACTCGGTGTGGCGGGAAGGTACGGTATCATCTGGTTGAAGTTCACTGGGTCGACATCACCGGGCGACGGGATCCCCCCCGGTGATGTTGTTGCCGGGCCCTCAGTGCCAGTCGGCGTCGCTGTCGCGGTCTGGCCCGGGCCCTCGGTGGGGGTGGCTGTCGTTTCTTCATCGCCTCCGCCGCACCCCGCCACGATCAGGGCAACCACCAGCAGCACCATGGCTAGAGCTAGAGTCAGTTTCCTCATCTGCGTTTCCTCCTTTCCGAGTGCTACGTGGCTTGGCCGAGCGCAGATGCTTGACCTGTCCACGGGGGTACTGCCTGGCCAGCCCAGCTAGGCTTACGTAGACGGAGCAGTACTCACTTACCTCAACTTGAACACATTCAACTACACATTGCTCGCGAAGTCAAGCCTATGGCGGGCTTCATTGGCCGCCGCGAAGCTCCTATTTACATATTCGCAGCTGTCAGCTACAATGACACCTGCGGATACGATTCGATATGACGATCTGCCCCAAATGTCAGGCCAACAACCCGGACGATGCAACCGTTTGTGAGGGCTGCGGAGAGTCGCTTGTGTCGGCGCTCGGGGAGAGCAGCACCCGCTGGAGCCCCAACGTTCTAGCGATGCTCAGCTACCTGCTGATGTGGCTGAGCGGTCTCATCATCTACAACGTCGAGAAGAAGAACGACTATGTCAAGTTCCACGCCATGCAGTCCATCATCGTGTTCGGGGTTCTCTTCTACTTGGCTCTGCTGCTGAACGTTATCATCTGGTGGGTGCCTGGACTCGGCACCATCGTGTGGCTGGTGTTCGGAGTTGTGCTCGCGTGGCCCATCATCCTGTTCACGGTCCTGCTGTGGGTTTACCTTATGGTCAAGGCATACAGGGGCGAGAGATACAAGGTTCGCTGGGCGGGCAAGCTCGCGGAGAAGCTGCTGCTGCCGTCCTCGACGCCAACCCCTTAGCATCACTGTCTGAGCCCATCGTCTTGTTACCCGTGCTATAATCAGTGCTACTCCGCTACGAGGGTGGCAGCTATGGCGCAGGTGGATGGCAAGAAGGTTCTGGTGCTCGGTGCCGGTTCGGCGGGCCTGGCGGCGGCGCGAACGCTCAAGAGCGCGGTCCGGCACCTCCCCGGAGTCGAGGTCACGCTCGTTGACCGCAACAACTACCACTTCGTCCTGCCCCTGATCTATCAGATCGTCACAGGGAGCGTTGCCCCCTCGCACATCTCGTTTCCCATACGCCCTCTCTTCAGGGGTGCGCTCGCGGGCAAACGCGTTCGATTCAAAGAGGCCACGATCCTGGCGATCGACCCCGATGCCAGGATCGTGAGTACCGATGCGGGCGACCTGAGGTATGACTATCTGGTGCTTGCCATCGGGAGCACGACCAACTTCTTCGGAATGCAGGATGTCGCTGAGAACGCCCTTCGCTTCAAGTCGGTCGAGGACGCCATCCACATCCACAATCGAATCATCGAGAACCACGAGGCGGCGCTCTGGGAGGAGGACGAGCAGCGAAGTCGTCAGCTTCTGACCTTCGTGGTGGTCGGGGGTGGGCCCACCGGCGTCGAGCTGGCGGCGTCAATTCACGATCTCACGGCCAAGGTGCTGGTACGCGACTACGCGGCCCTGGCGAACCAGGGCAAAGTGATACTCATCGAGGCGCAGGACAAGCTGCTGTCGGGCCTGAAGCCCAGAGCCGGACAAATGGCTCTCGAGGGGCTGAGGTCGCGCGGCGTGGAGGTCATGCTTAATACCAAGATCAGCGAGGTCGGGCCCGAAGGCGTCGTGACCGCCGACGGGCAGTCGATTCCTACGAACAGCGTTATCTGGGTGGCCGGGATAGCCGCCCCAGGACCCGTGGCCTCGCTGCCGTTCGAGAAGGCGCGCAACGGGCAACTGGTGGTGAACGAGTTCCTGGAGGTACCCGGCGCGCAGGGCGTCTACGCCGTCGGCGATTGCGCATATTCCCTGAAGCCGGACGAGTCCGGGCCCTATCCCCCAACGCATCAGGTGGCCATTCAACAGGGCCCGGCGTGCGCCAAGAACATCGTGAGATCGATCAAGGGCGAGCCGCGGCGCCCCTTCCGCTACCTGTTCAAGGGCCAGATGGTCTACATGGGGAGGAACATGGCCGTTGCCCAACTGGGGCCGGTCACGTTCGGCGGAATTGCGGCGGCCATGTTCCGGCGCGCCCTGTACACGGGGCAGATACTGACCTACCTGGGCCCGTTCACAGCGGTCAGGAGCAAGACGAGCGCGATGCTGGACTGGCTCTTCTCGTACTTCTACAATCGCAACGTCGCACGCCTGGAGTAGCTGAGCGCTACGTTCCCATGCTAGAATCATCTATGGACTTCGAAGCCTGAACTCCCGCGTCCAGTGATGTCTTGACGGAACACACGGTTGACCTGATCCTGCGCAACGCGAACGTCCTCACCATGTCTCCCCGTATGCTCGGAGCACGGGCGGTGGCGGTGAGGGATGGGCGGATTGCCCGTGTGGGCTCGGAGGAGGACGTGATGTCCGCCGGCACGGCCCGCACCGTCCTCGACTGCGGGGGGAAGACCGTTATCCCCGGCTTCAACGATGCCCACATGCACTTCCTGGCCTGCGCCGCTCGCATGCTCAGCGTGGACTGCTCTCCGGCGAATGTGTCCTCGATCGATGACATCAAGGACAGGATACGGGAGCGCGCTGCTGCCATCACCTCCGGGAGCTGGATTAGAGCGAGTGGCTACAATGAGTTCTACCTCGCCGAGCGGTGTCACCCCACGCGTCGCGACCTGGACGAGGCAGCACCGGACCATCCCGTGAGGCTGGCCCATCGCTCGATGCACGCCTGTGTGCTCAACAGCGCGGGCCTGCGTTTGGCCGGGATCTCTATCGAAACTGAGGAGCCCCCCGGCGGCCTCATCGACCGTGACCTCCAGACCGGCGAGCCCAACGGAATATTGTTCGGCATGAACTCGTTCATCAACGAGAAGTTGCTGCCTCCGCTCGCCGATGCCGAGCTTGCGGAGGGTGTCCGGCTGGCCAACCGGAGTCTCGTATCATGTGGCATAACGTCGATTCAGGATGCCACAGAGACCAATGGCTACGAGGAGTGGCGGCTGTTGTCTGGACTGAAGGCCCGAGGTGAGATTGCCCCTCGAGTGGTCATGATGTTCGGGATCGACGCACTGGACGAGATCACAGGGCACGGCCTCAGTCCCAGGCATGGCGATCATGACCTGAGGCTGGGCGCAGCCAAGGTGGTGCTCGACGAGACCAGTGGCCGGCTCCATCCCCCGCAAGATGTTCTCAATGAACGTGTGATGGCCGCGCATCGGGCAGGCCACCAGGTAGCCATCCATGCCGTAGAGGAAGGAACGGTCGAGGCGGCGGCATCAGCGCTTGAGAGCTGCCACACGGAGCCCGAGCGCCGTCACCGGCTCGAACACTGCTCGGTCTGCCCGCCACCGCTTCTGGAGCGTCTGAGCGCCTTAGGTGCCATCGTGGTCACACAGCCTGCCTTCATCTACTACAGCGGCGAGAGATACCTGGCCGAAGTGCCGCGCGAGCAATTGCCCTGGCTGTACAGGATCAGGTCTTTTCGAGAGGCCGGACTGCGGCCCGCCGCCAGCTCCGACTGTCCTGTAGTGCCCTGCGAGCCGATGGCGGGCATCTATGCGGCGACCACCAGACAAGCCGGGAGCGGACAGGTGCTGTCGGCGGATGAGGCCATACCGGTCGAGGACGCTCTGGCGATGTACACTATCGAAGCGGCACGTGCAGCCTTCGAGGACGAGAGCAGAGGCAGCATCGAGGTCGGCAAGCTGGCTGATCTAGTGGTGCTCAGCGACGACCCCACCACGATGCCAGCCGATGAACTGAGATCGGTCTCCGTGGAGAAGACCATCATTGGGGGTGCCATCGTCTGGGAACGGTGATGTCTACAGGAACTGGTTGATCACAGCACCCAATATCCAGAGGATCACGATGGCTATTACCGGAGAGAAGTCGATGCCGCTGGTCGGAGGTAGGGCGCGGCGGATCGGAGCCAGGATCGGGTCGGTGATCTGCTCGAAGAAGCGGTAGGCTGTGATCACGGCCTCGTTTCTCACGCGACCCATTATCACCACCCACGAGAGTATCACCCGAACGAATATGACCAGCGAGACCACCTCGATTATTCTGAAGATTATCTCGCCGGCGCTCATTTGCTGCTCTGCCCCCCCAGCTCCTGGGCCTTCTCGTAGGCGGCGATCACCGCCTGGGATATGATCGCCCTTATCCCGCCGTCCTCCAGCTGAAGCAACGCCTCGGCGGTGGTGCCTCCGGGGGATGTCACTGCATTCTTGAGTTCCGCCGGGTGTCTGCCCGTCTCCCGTGCTACGTGCCCCGAACCCACCATGGTCTGGACTGCAAGCTCCTGTGCCATGTCCCTCGGCAGGCCGATGTGCACGCCGGCGTCTATCAGGGCTTCCAGGATGAGGAAGAGGTAGGCCGGGCCGCTGCCGCTGATGGCGGTCGCCATGTCTATGTACTTCTCATCGGGCACGTTGATCTCTCTGCCCATCGATTGCAGAATGGTCTGGACTGCCTCTCGCTGCTTCGTTGTCACAGCGTCGGCGGCGGTCCAGACGCTCATGCCCTGTCCCACCTGCGCCGGGGTGTTGGGCATCACTCTCACGACGGCGTCGTGTGCCAGACCTCGCCTGATCGTATCCAGCCTGGCACCGGCAACTATCGATAGAACGAGCTGGCTGGGCTGCAGCGATCTCTTGAGCTCGCTCAGCACCCCCGAGAGCACTTGAGGCTTGACGGAAAGCACAACAACGTCACAGTCCCGGATTGCCTTCTCGACCTCGACACTGCAGCCCACCTCATAGGTCTTCTCGATCACCGCCAGGCGCGCGGTGTCGATGTCGCACGCGCGGATGTCGGTGGGCCCGCAGGCCTCGTGCCGCAGCAAGGCCGAGATCATGGCCTCGCCCATTGCGCCGCTTCCGATGAACGCTACTCTCATGTGGGGAACCTCAGCCGTATTTCCTCTCGCCGAAGATGGCCCGCCCGATTCGCACTATCGTAGCGCCTTCCTCGATCGCCACCTCGTAGTCGTCGGTCATGCCCATGGACAGGTGCTCCAGCCCCAGGGCATCGCGCATCTCCCGGAGCTGTCTGAAGACCGGCCTTACCTCCTCAGGGTCACTAACCAGGGGGGCGACTGTCATCAGCCCGCGAATGTCCAGATTGGGCAGCCTGGCGATTTGCCTCACCATCTCGCCCACGTCCTGCGGCATCACGCCGCACTTGGTCTCCTCACAGGCTACGTTGACCTCAACGAGTACCGGCAGCCTGCCCGGACTGGCGCTGTTCAACCTTTCGGCGAGCCTGAGCGAGTCAACGCTGTGGATTATATCAAAAAGCTCTATGGCTGTCTTCGCCTTGTTCGATTGCAGATGCCCCACCATGTGCCAGGTGATGTCCGGGCAGAGGCTGGCCAGGTGCTCGATCTTGGGCTTGGCCTCCTGCACCCTGTTCTCGCCGAAGTCCCTGAGCCCGACCCCGTAGGCTGCCTCGATGGTCTCGGGCGCAAGGGTCTTGGTGACTGCCACCATCGTCACCTCGTCCGGCGAGCGACCGGCCCGCTCACAGGCGCGCGCGACGCGCCGTTCGATGCCACGGATGTTCTCGCTGATGGTCATGGCCTGTCCACACGGCCGCTTGGCTTGGCTAATACTATCAAGGAATCAACAGACCCCGGCTCCTGATCGCTATGGGCTTGGCCGTCGCTTCGCCGGGTATTCGATGTTCTCATCATGTACTACCTCGTATTCGCCCATCTCGTTCAACTCTTCAACTCGATGAAGCTTCCTAGTCGTGTGTGGGTCGGTTCTGTCTATCACTAGGCTCTCTTTGGCCTTCCTCCCACTTCCGGCAGAGGTCTTGTTCCTGTCCATGGCTTTCACCTTGGTGAATCCTGTTGGGTCTTTGAGTGCATAGCCGATTGATGTGCTCAGCCCAATATTGTCTTTCAGTTGCACTTCATAGTGCCGCCTGTTGCAGCCACAAATGGGACATGGCCGGTCACTAGGCTTCAGTTCGCGTCCGCACTGCTGGCACTTGATTGTGGTAGTATCCATCCGTGTCCTCCTCAGGCCGCTTGGCACACCCCGCAGACGGTGCAGTCCCCCAGCGGACAGGGCTCGCTTGCCTCACCCGCCTGGGCCATCTTCAGCTCCGCCTCCATGTACTCGTGGCGCACGCCGGTATCCACCACCGACCAGGGTAGCGTCTCGCCTTCGGAGTACAACCGGTGGGCGTACTCCTCCGTGGTGATGCCGTGCTCCTGCAGGGCGGTGCGCCAGTCCGACAGCGATCCGCCGCTTGTGCCGGCCAAAGCTGTCCCCAGCCTGGCGTCGCCCCGGGAGAGGGCTGCCTGCACCGTGCTCCAGGCGACGCTATCTGCCCTGATCTCTATCCCGCTCCTTGCCAAGCTCCGCTTGATGTGTCTCAGACGCCTTTCAATGGTGGCCGACTCCACCATGCCGAGCCGCTGGAACGGCGTGTTGGCCTTGGGCACGAAGGGTGCGACGGTAAGAGCCAGGCGGCACCCCGTACCGTCTACGCGGCTCTTCAGCCTGAGTGCCAGCTTGATGATGTCCTCCGCGTCGTCGTCCGTCTCGGTCGGCAATCCGATCATGAAATAGAGCTTGACCTGCTTGAAGCCCGCGCCTGCCGCTTCGGCCACTGCCTCGATTATATCATCCTCGCTTACGCCCTTGTTGATTACCTGCCTCAGCCGCTCGGAGCCAGCCTCTGGCGCTAGCGACACGCTCTGGGAGCCGCTCCGGGCCAGCTCTTTGAGGATAGACCCCGGCAGAGGGCGGATGCGAAGCGAGCTGACGGATAGCTCCGCGCCCATCTCGCGCAGCCCTCGAACCAGTTCCTCTATCTGTGGGTGGTCCGACACCGCCGCCGCGAGCAGTCCCAGCCGTTTCGTGTGACTCAGGCCCTCTCTGGCCTGGGCCAGCAGGTTCTCCATCGAGCGGTGGCGGAAGGGGCGGAAGCAGTAGCCCGCCATGCAGAAGCGGCAGCCCCACGGGCACCCCCGGGCGATCTCGATCAGGTGCATGTCCCCGAGTTCGGTGTCCGGGGTTGTGATGACCGAAGTCGTGGGCGCGGAGTCGAGGTCGCGCATCCACTGACGCTTGATGGGGGCACCATCATGAATCGGCGGTACGTACAGGCCGGGCACGAGGCTCAGCTCTCTCAGGAACTCATGCCGCCTGGATTCGAGCCCTTCCCGCAAGAGACCCATCAGCGGTGGCATGATGGGCTCGGCCTCGCCGATTGCCAGGCAGTCGAAGTAGGGGGACAGCGGCATCGGGTTGGCGGTGACGCAGGGGCCGCCCGCGATCAGGAGGGGGTGACGCTCGTCGCGGTCGGCGGCGAGGAGCGGTATGCGGCTGGCCTCGAGGAGCCTTACCACGTTGACATATGACAGTTCGTAGGAGATAGAGAAGGCGAGGACGTCGAAATCGGCGATAGGACGCTGTGATTCGAGGCTGATTATCTCCTCGGACGCGGACCGTTTCGGCTCCCACAGGACACGCTCACAGACAACGTCGTCGTAGGAGTTCAGCAGGCCATAGATGGTCTGGAAGCCGAGGCTGGACATCCCGAGGTAGTACGAGGTGGGGCGGATGAGGGCGATGGGGAGGCGGCCTCCCCAGTCCTTCTGTATCGTGCCCGTTTCCCGCTCTAGTCTCTTGCGGGCCTCCCTGATCGCTCTCCACGTCATGAGCGATTCGCAGCTTTAGCACTTGGTATAGCCACAGGCATGGCAGAGCAGGCATCCCTCCTGGTAGACCAGCAGCCCCCCACACTCGGGGCACTGACCTGCCTGGTTCCCCGCCCCGCCGCTGATCCCGATGGGCACGCTCTCGCCGGACTTGGCCTTGGTCTTGCCCGAGGCCTCGGCGGTCTCGCCGCCGATGTGCCTCTCCAGCACGCCGGCGATGGCGTCGGGGCAGGAGAGTATGGCACGGCCCCGATCCCACGATATCGACGGGCACCTGATGCCACGCATGTACTTGATGATGGCCGTGGGTTCCATGCCGGCCCTCAGTGATCCGGATATCACCCGGCTCATTGCCTGCAGATGGGCTGCGCCGCAGCCACCCACGTTGCCGAGGATGGCGAAGACCTCGCAGATGCCCTGCTCGTCGTAGTTGATCGTCACATACAGGTTGCCGCATCCCGTCTCAACACGCTCGGTGATACCGGTCGTTACGGTGGGCCGCTTCCTGGGTGCCTTCTTCTTCTCCTCGGCCTGTTTCGCGGGCGGCTTGGCCTCGCTGATGCTCAGCACCTGCTCGTCCCTGCTCCGGTCGCGGTATATGGTGATACCCTTGCAGCCTTCTCTGTACGCCAGCATGTATACGCGGGCCACGTCTTCCTTCGTGGCGTCGTGGGGGAAGTTCACGGTCTTGGAAACGGCGTTGTCGGTGTACTTCTGGAAGGCCGCCTGCATCTTTACATGCCATTCCGGGGCGATGTCATGGGAAGTGACGAACATTCGCTTGGCCGTCTCCGGTATCCCCTCGATATCCCGAAGGTTGCCCTTCTCGGCCACTTCCTTCATCAGCTCCTCGGAGCAGCAGCCCTCGCGCTTCGCCCACTCCTCGAACAAGGGGTTGACCTCGATGAGCTTGTCCCCGTCGAGTATGTTGCGCGTATAGCTGAGCGCGAACAGGGGCTCGATGCCGCTCGAGCAGCCCGCAATTATGCTCAGCGTACCGGTTGGCGCGATAGTTGTTCTTGTAGCGTTCCTGACCCTCGGCCCGCCCGGGACGTCGTAGATGCTGCCCTCGAAGGCCGGGAACACGCCCCTCTCCTCCGCGAGCTCCTTCGATGCCTCTATAGCCTCGCGGTTGATGAAGTCCATCAGGTTCTCGCCCGTCTGCAGGGCCTCATCTGAATTGTATGGTATCCCGAGCTGTATCAGGAGGTCGGCGAAACCCATGACGCCCAGGCCGATCTTCCTCGTCCTCTTGGTCATCTCATCGATCTCGCGCAGGGGGAACCTGTTTACGTCGATCACGTTGTCCAGGAACCGTACCGCCATGCGGACGACCTCGGCCAGTTTGACATAATCTATCACCTTGCCGCCGTCCTTGTCGCACAGCATCTTGGACAGATTGATCGACCCCAGGTTGCAGGACTCGTAGGGGAGGAGAGGCTGTTCGCCGCAGGGATTGGTGCTCTCGACACTGCCGAGTTTGGGAGTCGGATTGTCCCGGTTCACGCGATCGAGGAAGACTATACCGGGGTCGCCGTTTCGCCAAGCGTTCTCGACTATGAGGTCGAAAACGCCTTTGGCATTCAGCTTCCCGGCAGGCTTCTTGGTGTGAGGGTTGATCAGTTCGTAGTCCTCGCCGTTCTCGACCGCATTCATGAAGCCCTCGGTTACGGCCACCGAGATGTTGAAGTTGGTGAGGGTCACGT
>CAZGDV010000081.1:0-1383 GCA_964524995.1 uncultured Dehalococcoidia bacterium
TTGAGTGAACCATACCCGCCCGGTAACATTTTAGATGAGTGAATACGCCCCCTTGTCAGCAACCGGCGATGGTGGTTATAATGTAAGGCGAGCTGAACCTTTAACTCAGCCCGGAGAGACTGAGAAGGGGGCGCGATGGCTGCGGAAGGCCAGCGACCAGTAGCTGATACATATGTACCTCTGCCGGAGAAGGGCAGAGGTTTTTTTATGCCTGAGAAGGCCGTGATGTCACGGGACGAGATGCGGCGTGCGCTCGCCCGAATCGCCCACGAGATAGTGGAGAGCAACGGCGGGTGCGAAGACCTCGTCCTGGTCGGCATCCATACCCGCGGAGTGCCACTCGCCCGGCGCATTGCCAATGCCATCGATGAGTTCGAGGACTCGAACGTCCCCGTGGGTGCGCTGGACATCGGCCTTCATCGAGACGATCTGCCTTTCCTTCAGAGCCAGCCCACACTTCAGCCCAGCGAGATGCCGATTGACATAACTGACAAGAACGTTGTTCTGGTCGATGACGTGCTGTTCACCGGCAGGAGCATCAGGGCTGCTCTGGACGCCTTGGTCGACTTCGGACGCCCGCAGCGAATAATGCTGGCTGTCGTGGTCGATAGGGGACACAGGGAGCTCCCCATCAGGGCCAATTTCGTTGGCAGAAACATACCTTCGTCCAGGTACGAACGCATTCAGTTGAGGCTGAAGGAGACGGACGGTAGGGATGAGGTCGTGATCATTGACTCCGGGAAGGGTGAATCGCCGACAGAGGTATGAGGGGCTGGACATGGTTGTCGATCTGTCAGACAGGGACCTGATAACGATAGAGGACCTCTCCAACGAGGAAATCGAGGGGGTCTTCGTGCTCGCGGATGAGATGGGCCAGGCGCTGCGAAAGCAGGCACAGCTCTGCGAGGGCATGATAATGGCGAGTCTCTTCTTCGAGCCGAGTACGAGGACGCGCCTGTCGTTCGAGGCCGCTATGCACCGGCTCGGGGGCAGGGTGATATCCGTTGCCGAGATGGGGAACACGTCGCTGGCCAAAGGCGAGAGCATAGCGGATATGGCCAGGGTGGTCGGCAGCTACGCGGACATCATCGTCATCAGACACCCGTGGGAGGGTGCCGCCAAGGTTGTGGCCGACTACGCGGACGTCCCAGTGATCAACGCGGGCGACGGCGGCCATGAGCATCCCAGCCAGACGCTCTGTGATCTCTACACGATCAAGAAGGAGAGGGGGACGCTCCAGGGCCTCAAGATAGCGCTGTGGGGCGATCTGAAGTACGGTCGCACTGTACACTCGCTGTCCTATGCCCTGGCCAGATTCGGCGCGATAATCCATTTCCGGCCCAGCCCCGGCTTCGAGATGCCTGAACATGTCACCAGGAAGCT
>CAZGDV010000081.1:1483-12692 GCA_964524995.1 uncultured Dehalococcoidia bacterium
TCCATTTCCGGCCCAGCCCCGGCTTCGAGATGCCTGAACATGTCACCAGGAAGCTCACGACCGAGTACTCGGGCAGGCTCGATCGCTACGATGGCACGAAGGATACGCGGGAGGAGGGCCTTTTCCCGCTTGATGCCATCTACGTGACACCGAGCGGCCCGCACCAGTTGGCCAACATACCGGCGGTGGGGTTCCAGGTAGAGATGGAGAAGGACGTAGACGCCCTGTATGTAACGCGCATTCAGAAGGAGAGGTTTGACACGGAGCGAGGGGCGCAGGATTCCGAGGAGTTCCCTGTGGTAGACAGGAGGCTGCTCAAAGGCAAGCGTTTCGCTGAGACGATAATCATGCATCCCCTTCCACGGGTGGACGAGTTGGCCTATGACATAGACCAGGACCCAAGGAGCATGTACTTCAAGCAGGCGGCCCGGGGTGTCCCGATAAGAATGGCTCTCATAGCCCTTCTCCTTGGCGCAAAGAAGGTGAAGGCCGGTGCCCAACCGGCATCCGGCGCTCCGGCGAGGTCCTACCCCTTGTACCGGCGTGACACCGGCCTCAGGTGCCAGAACAGGGTCTGCGTGTCGGTACAGAAGACGGAAACGCGGTACATAAGACCGGAGTTCCAGATCGTGTCCGCAGACCCACTGACACTCAGGTGCCTGTATTGTGAACACGAGATTCATCCGCAGTACGTCGCCAGCGCGAAATGGCACCAGGGGCTGATCGAGAACAAGAGGTACTACAGGGCGGATACCGCAATGCTTCGTCGAATCCAACCGGAGAACCTCATAATCTTCGACTCCGAGTCGATCGCGCGGGCCCAGGGATTCAAGCCGGGAAAGAAGGCACAGAGGGTGAAGGGGAGCGAGGGTGGAGCGCAAACTTAGCGACCTTGTCATATTCGGGGGCCGGTTGGTGGACCCTTCCCGGGGTCTTGATGCTCCGGGATCGGTGCATATCAGGGATGGCAGGATCGTGCGGTTAGGCATCGGCGAGGAGCAGCCCGGCTCGGAGTGCCGCACGGCGATTGACGCTCGTGGCATGATCGTGTGCCCCGGCTTCATAGACCTTCATTGCCACCTGCGCCAGCCGGGGTTCGAGGACAAGGAGACGATAGCTACTGGAACCCGTGCTGCGGCCCGTGGGGGATTCACTACCGTATGCTGCATGCCGAACACTGATCCTCCGCTGGATACGGCAGCCACGATCGAGTATGTGAGAGCTCTGGCAGCTCTCGAAGGAGCGGTACGGGTCTTGCCCGTGGGGTGCGTTACGAGAGAACGGGCCGGTGCAGAGCTCGCCGATTTCGGCGAGCTCTCTGAAGCCGGGGCAGTAGCCTTCAGCGACGACGGCAGCCCGGTTGCCGATTCCTCGCTTATGCGAATGGCCCTCGAGCACAGCAGGGAAACGGGGCTCCCGATAGTGAATCACTGCGAAGACCGGGCACTGAGCAAGGGAGGCGTTATGAACGCCGGCTCTCTTGCGGACCGGCTCAAGGTCAACGGAATACCGGCTGCCGCCGAGGAGAACATGGTGTCCAGGGATATTGATCTCGCGAGAGTGACCGGCGGTCGGCTGCACATCGCTCACGTCAGCACCGAGGGGTCGGTCGGTCTCATCCGGCGCGCGAAGGAGGAAGGCCTGGACGTAACGGTGGAGGTCACGCCTCACCACCTGACCCTGACCGAGGATGAGGTCGCTGGCTACAACACGAATGCAAAGGTGAACCCACCTCTGCGTACCGGGAGGGACACAGAGGCGCTGGTGCGCGGCCTCAACGAGGGAGTGATCGATTGCATAGCTACGGACCATGCCCCCCATACCCCGGAGGACAAGGCCCAGCCCTTCAATGACGCCGATTTTGGCATCAGTGGGTTCGAGACGGCGTTGGGCAGCCTGATGTCTCTGGTTCACAGGGGCAAGATCGAGCTGGCTACGCTGATTTCGAAGCTGACTCATGAACCGGCATCGTACCTCGGCAGAGAGGATATTGGCACACTACGGGAGGGTGCGGTTGCCGACATAGCGGTCCTCCATCCCGACAGGCAGTGGACGGTGAAGCCTGAGGAGTTCGCGTCCAAGGGCAAGAACACACCGCTCGCTGGCCGGGTTCTAAGAGGCAAGGTGATGTGCACGATTTCGAGAGGTCTGATCGTGTATCGGGACGAAGCGCTGGCAGTTGGGCCCGCATGTGCCGGGCCGGGGGTCGGTAGTGCCTAAGAAGGCCATTCTGGTGCTCGAGGATGGCTCGGTCTACGAAGGCCATTCCTTCGGCGCTGAGGTTCCTGCCTACGGGGAGGTTGTGTTCAACACTTCCATGACGGGTTATCAGGAGGTGTTGACAGACCCTTCGTATGCCGGGCAGATCGTGGTGCTGACGTACCCTCTGATTGGCAACTATGGTGTGAACTCCGAGGACATCGAGTCGAGACGCATTCAGGTTAGCGGATTCGTTGTGCGGGAGGATTGCGGCGAGCCGAGCCACTGGCAGAGCACGAGGACGCTGGGCCAGTACCTGGCCGAGGCCGGCGTTCCCGGTATCGGTGGAGTGGACACCCGGTCGCTCACGAGGCGGCTGCGCTCTTCAGGGGTGATGATGGGCGTCATGGCGACGGGTGGCGGCCCGGAGGAGGCGCTGGCCCGCTTGAAGCGCATGCCACGCTATGACGACGTTGATTTCGTGAAGGGCGTGACGACCGAGTCGTCCTACGAATGGAATCCCAAGCCTGACTTGGCCCCGGCGGGACTCTACCGCGTCGTGTCGGTGGACTGCGGGCTCAAATACAACATACTGCGCATTCTGAGAAGCATGGGTTGTGAAGTGATGGCCGTTCCCTGCACTACGACGGCGGATGAGATCATGGCTTTGGACCCGGATGGGATCCTGCTGTCGCCGGGGCCCGGCGATCCCGCACTCCTCGGTTACATGCTGGATACCGTACGCGAACTGGTTGGGAAGAAGCCCATCATGGGCATCTGTTTGGGCAACCAGCTCATAGGCCGTGCCTTCGGGGCCGAGACGTTCAAGCTCAAGTTCGGCCATCGTGGTGCCAACCACCCGGTACGTGACCTGGAGACGGGCAGGGTTTACATAACAGCCCAGAACCATGGCTACGCGATCGACGCGGATACCGTGAAGAACGGCCTCGAGGTCAGCCATATCAATCTGAACGATGGCACGGTGGAGGGTTTGCGGCACCGGGATCTGCCCGTCTTCTCGATCCAGTATCACTCCGAGGCCTCGCCCGGGCCGCGCGACAATATGTACCTCTTCCACAGGTTCGTCGACACGATCAGGCAGGAGAAGGGCGATTGATTCTGGGTAGGGTTGGAAGTGCATGGGTAGGGCTGGAGCATCTGCTCCAGCCCGTATGGAGCCGGGACAAACGGTGGACACCGAGCAATGATGAAGCGACTACCCAAATTCAACCAGGGTTCATACGCCCACTTCGTACGGCGAGGAGCGGATGTTTGGGGTAGGGCTGGAGCATCCGCTCCAGCCGGGGAGGGGCCGACTCAGACTCAGACAGGAGACACAGAGGAGTCATGAAGCAACTGCCCAAATTCAACCATGATTCATATGCTCACTTCGTCACGGCGGCGACCTATCGCCGTCGCCCGCATTTCGCAGGGCGAGGAGCGGATGCTCCTTGCTACCCGAGAAAGGGCAGGTGTGAGTAAATGCCCTGGGTAGGGCTGGAGCATCTGCTCCAGCCGGGGTGGTACAGGCTCAGACAGGAGATACAGAGGAGTCATGAAGCAACTGCCCAAATTCAACCATGATTCATACGCCCACTTCGTAACGGCGGCAACATATCGCCATCGCCCGCATTTCACGAATGAGACATTCGCGGCTATCCTACTCGACGAGCTGCGGTTCTACAGCAACAGGTATGAAGTCGCGCTGATTGGGTATGTCATCATGCCCGACCACTTCCACGCAATCATGTGGTGGGACAGCGATCAGAAGCTGGGCCTTACAATATCCAAGCTGTTGCAGGGCATCAAGGGAGTAAGCGCGAGGTGTATCATTGACCTTGCTAAGTCGAGGGGCGAGGAGCATCCGCTCCTCGCTACCCCGGAAGGGGCGAGCGGGAATCCAAATAGCCGCAATCTCAGATACCGATTCTGGCAGCCTGGGTTCTATGACTTCAATATCGAGACAGAGGAGAAACTGCTGGAGAAGCTCAACTACGTGCACCGCAACCCGGTGACTGCGGGCCTGGCTCCATCTCCGTGTGCCTATGACTGGTCGAGCTACCGTGACTACGCCGAAGACGAAGGTAGCACGATGCTGCAGGAATTGAGTGGGGCATATGTCCAAACCGTCTAAGGTCCTCGTAGTGGGCTCGGGCCCGATCATAATCGGGCAGGCGGCGGAGTTCGACTACTCCGGTGCCCAGGCCTGCCGCGCCCTGCGTGAGGAGGGCGTGACCTCGGTCCTGGTGAACTCCAACCCTGCCACCATCATGACCGACGAGGGCATAGCCGACATCGTATACATCGAGCCGCTGACGGTCGGTGTCGTGGAGCGCATCATCGAGCGCGAGCGGCCCGACGGGCTACTCCCCACTCTCGGCGGCCAGACCGGTCTCAATCTCGCCGTCGAGGTAGCCGACGCCGGCATCCTCGAGAAGTACAATGTGCGCTCACTCGGGACTCCGATAGAGACTATCCGCAAGGCGGAGGATCGAGAGCTCTTCAAGCAGATGCTCCTGGATATCGACGAGCCCGTACCCGAGAGCGCTACGGTCAACACAATCGAGGAAGCACGCCGGGTGGCGAAGGAGATTGGTCTTCCTCTCGTGGTGCGCCCGGCTTACACGCTGGGAGGGACGGGTGGTGGCATTGCCGGGACGTGGGAAGAGCTCGAAGAGATCACGTCGTCGGGGCTGGCCGCCAGCCGCATAAGCCAGGTCCTGCTCGAGAAGTGTCTTATCGGGTGGAAGGAGATCGAGTTCGAAGTGATGCGTGATGCGGCGGACAACTGCATCACGATCTGCTGCATGGAGAACATCGATCCGATGGGGGTGCACACCGGCGAGAGCATTGTGGTCGCGCCCAGCCAGACGCTGAACGACAAGGAATACCAGACCTTGCGCTCGGCCAGTCTCAAGATCATACGTGCGCTGGGAATCGAAGGCGGCTGCAACATCCAGTTCGCGCTGAAGCCGCATCCGCTGATCGAGCCCCGGCAGGGCCAGGAGAATCCCTACTACGTAATCGAGGTGAATCCGCGTGTTAGCCGGAGCTCGGCACTGGCGAGCAAGGCGACGGGCTACCCCATAGCGCGGGTATCCGCGAAGATCGCCGTTGGCAAGCGCCTGGACGAGATTGCGAACAAGGTCACCGGCAAGACGACCGCTGCCTTTGAACCGACGATAGACTACGTGGTAGTGAAGACGCCGCGCTGGCCCTTCGACAAGTTCGCCTCCGGGGACCGCGTGATCGGCACCCAGATGAAGTCCACCGGCGAGGCAATGGCCATCGACCGCTGCTTCGAAGCTGCGCTTCAGAAGGCAGTGAGGTCTCTGGAGATCGGCGGGAAGTCGCTGCAGTGGGAAGACCCGAAGTGGAAGGAACGCGACTCCTACCCGCTTCACCCGAACGATCTGAGGCTCTGGGCCGTGATGGCCTTGCTGAGACGTGATGTATCGGTCGAGGACCTCTGCCGGCGCACCGGCATCGATCCTTGGTTCATGTGTCGATTCCAGAGCATCGTCAACATGGAGAAGCGGCTGCTCTCTGAGACAATCAATCCCGAGCTGATGCGCGAGGCCAAGAGGCTCGGGTTTTCCGATGAGCAGATAGGCACGCTCGCGGACCGCCTGCCCGAGCAGGTGAGGAGGATGCGGCACAGGTGGAACGTCCGGCCTGTCTATAAGATGGTGGACACGTGCGCTGCCGAGTTCGACGCTGAGACGCCCTACTTCTACAGCACATACGAGGTCGAGAACGAGGCGGAGCCCATCACCGAGGGCAAGGCACTGGTCATAGGCTCCGGCCCTATCCGCATCGGGCAGGGGATAGAGTTCGACTACTGCAGCGTACACTCGGCCTGGGCTCTCCAGGAGGCCGGCGTCCGCAGCATAATGGTCAACTCGAATCCCGAGACGGTGTCCACCGACTTCGACACGAGCGATCGCCTTTACTTCGAGCCTCTGGATGAAGAGAGCCTGAGGGATATCCTCGAGAACGAGGCGAACGGCAACAACGGTGAGGACATGCCTCATTGCATAGTGCAGTTCGGCGGCCAGACCGCAGTCAACCTGTCCCAGCCGCTGACCCGCGCCAACATGCCCATCATTGGCACGAGCGCCGAGACCATTGACATAGCCGAGGACCGGCGTCGCTTTGAGGACTTCCTCAGCGTGCTCAACATACCGCAGCCGCCAGGCGCGGGGGTGCTATCACTGGAGGAAGCCCTGAAGACAGCCGAGTTGATCGGCTATCCTGTGCTGGTCCGACCGAGCTACGTCCTGGGGGGCAGGGCCATGGAGATAGTGCATGGCCCGACCGAGCTCGTGAGATACGTGAATCTCGCGACCGAGATCAATCCTGAGAAACCCGTACTCATCGACAAGTACCTAGCGGGGAAGGAAGTCGAGGTCGACGCCATCTGCGACGGCGAGAGGGTACTTGTTCCCGGCGTCATGGAGCATATCGAGCGCGCGGGCGTGCACAGCGGCGATTCAATGGCGGTGTACCCGGGCATCAATCTGACCGAGAAGGAAGTCGAGACACTGGTCGAATACACCGTGCAGATCGGGCTGGCCCTGAAGGTCATGGGGCTGATGAACATCCAGTATGTCATCATGCCGAACGAGAGCGGTTCGGGTTCGACGGTGTACGTCCTCGAAGTCAATCCGCGCGCGAGCCGCACCGTGCCATTCCTGTCGAAGGTGACCGGCGTGCCGATGGTGCGCGTCGCCACCAAGGTCATGCTCGGGATAGGCCTGGAGGAGCAAGGCTATCCATCTGGGCTGTGGAAGAGGCAGAAGCTGGTTGCTATCAAGGCCCCCGTATTCTCCATGTCCAAGCTCACCGGTGTGGACACGTACCTGGGGCCGGAGATGAAATCGACCGGCGAGGTGATGGGCATCGATTACGATTTCGGCTCAGCGCTGGCCAAGGCCCTGGTGGCCAGCAACCTGAATCTGTCTCTCAACGGGTCGATTCTCCTCAGCATAGCCGACAGGGACAAGTCGGCGGCGCTTCCTATAGTCCACAAGCTCGCTGAGGTGGGGTACCGACTCTACGCGACGGAGGGCACCTCTGCGCTCATCGAGGCGGCCGGCCATGAGGTGACTATGATAAGCAAGAAGATCAGCGAAGGCCATCCCAACGTGATCGACATCATACAGGATGGCACGGTGAACGCTGTCGTGAACACGATCACGGGTGGTCAAGTGCCGATGCGGGACGGCTTCGAAATACGACGGGCGGCCACCGAGCGCCGGATTCCCTGCTTCACGTCCCTGGACACGGCTCGGGTGGCTGTGGAGGCCCTGGTCGCAAACGGTCAGATGATCAGCGTGCAGCCGCTGCCGGAGTACCTCAAAAAGCGCCGCAAGTGACCCGGCACTGGTCTCCAGACATGACGATGAAGCTGGTTGATGCCGCTGTAGTTTCCAATGATGAGGTGTGGAATGGTGCACGCCTCATGTGGGTGCGGGCCCCGGACATAGCCGCCTTGGCTCGCGCGGGGCAGTATGTCATGGTTCGCTGCGGCGATGGCCAGGAGATGGTGCTCAGACGCCCGTTGAGTGTCCATCGAGTGTCTGGTGACGGCGGGGTCGCTTTCCTGTTCTCGGTTGTAGGAAGCGGCACGGAGTGGCTTGCGGAGCGCAAGCCGGAGGAGACGCTTGACCTTCTCGGGCCGCTGGGCAACGGCTTCCAGGTCGACGATGACGCCGAGAATCTGCTGCTGGTCGCTGGCGGCATAGGGATAGCACCGCTGGTCGCGCTTGCCGAATGGGTCGTCAGGAATGGCAGGTCGGTGACGCTGCTCATAGGCTGCGCAACTGCCGCCAATGCCTATCCTCGGGACTTGCTCCCAACCGGGATAGACATTGTCGTATCAACGGAGGACTGCTCTCTGGGCGAGGAGGGCATGGTCACTGATCTCCTGCCGCGCTTCGCTCCCAGTGCCGACCAGGTCTTCGCTTGTGGCCCGCTCCTGATGTATCGCAGGATGGCTGAGATGGGGGACGTGCTCGGTGGAAAACCGACGCAGGTTTTGCTGGAGACGCTGCTGGGGTGTGGTGTGGGGGCCTGCCTCGGGTGCAGCATCGAGACCGTCGACGGGCGCAGGCTGGTCTGCAAAGACGGCCCGGTATTCGATCTCAACGAGATAGTCTGGGATGAAATGGTAGCGCCGCCCGCAGGGCGGCGCTACCTAGCGCTCTGAATCCCTCTAGTCGTCTATACCCACATGACCTTCGATGGCAGGGAGATCGTCGCCGTGCCTGGCATTATCTCCTCGCCTCTCTGGTTCTTCGTGCTGACCTCGACGTCGACCAGCCACTCATCCTTCTCCTGGTACTTCTTGATCACCTTGCCGCTCAGCCACTGGGTGTCGCCGAAGACGTTGAACCGCATGCAGCGCAGTCTCACGCTCTTCAGGAAGGCGTCGTTCCCCATCCAGTTACACAGCAGGTGGCCGGACCACGAGAACCTCTGCATGGCCAGGTCGTATGCCACGGGTACGCCAATTGCATCCGACTTGTCCGACTCGTAGTGGACGTCGGCCATCGGCTCCAGGGTGCCGGTCTGGCCATCCTTGACACCCCACATGGGATGGCGCTTCATGTACTTTCGGCGAATGCCGTGAGCACCTTGGCCGCCGCCGATGCCGACCCAGAACTCGACCATGTCCGTCTGGCCCAGCGGTCCTTTCAGCACCGGGGTCAACTCATCACCCTCGTTGACATCCTCCCAGAACCTCGGCGTCTGGCCTCGCACTTCCTCGTTCGCGTAGTCCTGGTCTATCTTCGCCAGCTCCTCCCCAGTGTACTTGTGCTTCGTGACGTCGTCGTACTTGCCGCGCTCCTTGGCCTTCTGCCTCTCGACCCTCATCGTCTCGTGCATGCACACGCAGACCAACTCGCCTCTCTGGTTGTGATAGATAGCCTTTCCGATCTGGAGGAACTGCCGTCCGCCCATCTTGCCCTGCTTCTCCTTCAGGTCCAGGGGCACATCGAAGCAGGTCAGCTCGTCGTTGACGTGAATGGTCTTATACCATTCCCAGTGACAGCCGCAGTAGAAGGCGTGCACTCCGGGTAGGCCCTCCATACCCTGCGGCGCGGCGACGGCGTAGGGGAAGAACGGCGGCGCGATGATGTGGCCCCACTTCGTCCTGGTCGCATAGGTTGGGTCGCGGAACATGGGGTTGTCATCGCCGATGCCGTTGCAGAACTGGCGTATGGCGTCCTTGGACGCGGCCTCGTTCTGTCTGATCATGTGATAGGGCACGCCGAACTTCGCCCGCATCTTCTCCAGGCCCTCTTCGGTTATCTGCCCAAAGGTCACTTCCGGCTTCGTTGTCATCCCTGCGATTACCTCCTTGGTGCTCTCTGTAAGTAGTATGGGCGCGCGAAGCGCTCAAGCAACCATTATAGCGGATGCGTATGGGGTAGGCAAGCTACGTTTGCGTCTGCCTGAGCGACGCCAGCTTCGGGTCGGCGTTAGGGGAAGGGCCTCACCATGATGGTCTGCTCCCTGCCGGGGCCCACCGAGACCATGCTGACCGGACACCCGGTCAGCCTCTCGATCTTCTGCACGTAGGCCCTTGCGTTGGGTGGGAGGTCCTCGAAGCGCCGTATCTCCGTGGTTGGGCTTTCCCAGCCGGGTAGTTCCTCGTAGATCGGCTGGCACCTGGCCAGGAGTCCGGCACTCGCAGGGGGATAGTCATAGCGTGTGCCGTCTACGTCATACCCAGTGCATATCTTCAGCTTCGGGAACATATCGAGGATATCGAAGCGAGTGATCGCCGCTCCTGTGAACCCGTTGACCAATGTGCTGTAGCGGCCGATCACCGCGTCGAACCAGCCGCACCTGCGGGGCCGGCCCGTGGTGGTGCCGTACTCGTGCGCCCGCTCCCTGATCAGGTCCCCGTTCTTGTCGTGAAGCTCTGTGGGCATGGGCCCGCTGCCGACCCGCGTCGTGTATGCCTTGAACACGCCAAGCACGCCGTCGAGCTTCACCCCTCCGATGCCCATGCCGAGGGAAGCCCCGCCCGAGGCCGCCGAGGTGACGTACGGATACGTGCCAAAGTCCAGATCGAGCAGCGTTCCTTGCGCCCCTTCCAGCATGATGAACTGGCCCCCGCGCAGCGCCTCGGCCACGATCCCTTCGGTCTCCCGGACATACGGAGCCAGTTGCCTGCCGTACTCGCAATACTGGTTGTATACCTCGTCCAGCTTGAGCGGCTTGGCGCGGTAGACCTTCTTCAGTAGACTGTTCTTCTGCTCCAGCACGAATGTCAGCCGCTCGCGGAAAGCGTCCTTGTCCATGAGGTCGCAGACCCGGATGCCCATGCGCGCGACCTTGTCCACAAAGGCCGGGCCGACGCCCTTGCGTGTTGTGCCTATTGCCCCCTTGCCCCTCGCCTCCTCCTCCAGCCCATCCAACAGCGTGTGGTATGGCATTATCAGGTGCGCTCTGTCGCTGATGACCAGGTTGGAAGTATCGATGCCGCGCTTCTGCAGAGCACTCAGCTCCTGCAGAAGGACGGCGGGGTCGACGACGACGGCGGGGCCGATGATGCAGGTAGCCTTGGGGTAGAAGATGCCTGAAGGGATGAGGTGCATGCGGAACTCGCCGAGATTGTTGATGACAGTGTGCCCGGCGTTGTTTCCGCCGGAGAACCTTATGACTACGTCAGCCCTCTCGGCGAGGAGGTCAACTATCTTGCCCTTCCCCTCATCACCCCAGTTTGCGCCGATCACGGCGATTGTGGGCATACGCTATTCCCTTACCAGTCTGCTTGGAGTCGGCCATACGATGGTTCCCAGTTGGAGCGGAGAGGGTGGGATTCGAACCCACGGACCGGTAAACCGGTCACGCGCTCTCCAGGCGCGCCTGATCGTCCACTCCAGCACCTCTCCGCGGAGAGGGTGGGATTCGAACCCACGGTTGCCTTGTGAGCAACACCGCTTTTCGAGAGCGGCACCTTCAACCACTCGGACACCTCTCCCCGAGTTTACCC
>CAZGDV010000082.1:0-12626 GCA_964524995.1 uncultured Dehalococcoidia bacterium
TCGGGCTCATAACCCGAAGGTCGTTGGTTCGAATCCAACTCCCGCTACCATGAAACCAAACGCAACGAGGCCCCCTGGCCGACGGCCAGGGGGCCTTTCCTTCTTATGGCCGCAAACGCTGTCCCGATGATCAAACTGCAGGTAGACCGACTGGCCCACCTCCAGCCCCAAGTCACTCCTCCACAATAGCTTCGGCGATGCCTCGGAATTGCTCTAAGGCGGATTCGAGGTTCTCTGCGATCTCTGCGGCCAGGACCTCGGGCTCGGGCAGGTTGGCGGTGTCTTCGAGGCTTTCGTCGCGGAGCCAGAAGATATCGAGGCTTGCCTTGTCCCGCTTGACCAGTTCGTCGTAGGTGAACGACCTGAACCTGTCGGTCTCCTTCCGGTCGTGCCGGTTCTGAGGGTTGTAGCAGTCAACGAAGTCTTGGAGGTCTTCATACCGGAGCGCGTTTGTCCGGAGTGTGAAATGCACGTTGGTGCGGAAGTCGTATATCCACAGCTTCTCCGTCCACGGTCTCTCGCTGGCTGCCCTCCGGTCGAAGAATAGGACATTGGCCTTTACGCCCTGTGCGTAGAATATGCCCGTAGGCAATCGCAAGAGTGTGTGGACGTCGCACTCATGCAGCAGCTTGCGCCTGACCGTCTCACCGGCACCGCCCTCAAACAGGACATTATCCGGCACCACGATGGCAGCTTTGCCGTTGATCTTCAGCAGCGTCCTGACATGCTGCAGGAAGTTGAGCTGCTTGTTCGACGTCGTGGCCCAGAAGTCCTCGCGCTCGTAGACCAATGACTCTCTGTCGGCCTTGCCCTCGGAATTCGCTATGGTGATACTGCTCTTCTTGCCGAACGGAGGATTGGTCAATACCATGTCGAAGCGCTCTGACGGGGCAGAGATCAGGCTGTCTCCCGTCTCGATCGTCTTCTCATCCCCAAGGACGCCGTGCAGATACAGGTTCATTACGCACAGCCTGACCACCCCGTCCACGATGTCCTTGCCTTTCAGCGCCCCCGATCTGAGGAACTCCTTCTGCGCCTTGTCCAGCCTGGGATTGCCAGCGATGTAGTCGTGGGCGGCAAGCAGGAACCCGCCAGTGCCGCAGGCGGGGTCGTAGACAGTCTGCCCCGGCTCCGGTCGCATGACCTCCACAATGGCCTTGATGAGAGGCCTCGGCGTGAAGTATTGCCCTGCGCCGGTCTTCACGTCCTGCGCGTTCTTCTCCAACAAGCCCTCATAGAGGTCGCTCTTGACGTTTGTATCCAGACCAATCCACTTCTCGCCGTCTATGAGGTCGACCAGGCGTTTGAGCTTCGCAGGGTCCTGTATCTTGTTCTGGGACTTGCGGAAGATCACGCCGAGCATTCCCTTTGCCTTGCCCAGCGCCTCCAGAATATGTCTGTAGTGGGTCTCAAGCTCGTCGCCGTCCCTGGACCTGAGGCTCTGCCAATCGTAGCCTGCGGGTATCGTCGATGGTCTGTTGAACGGTGGCTTCGTTTGCTCGTCAGCCATCTTGAGGAACAGGAGGTACGTGAGTTGCTCGACGTAGTCGCCGTAGCTGACGCCATCGTCGCGGAGAACGTTGCAGTAGCTCCACAGCCTCTGGATTACCGTTGATGATTCGTTGGCCATCTCGACATATCCCTTTGTAGGGGCACGGTGCACCGTGCCCCTACGCTGGCCATGCTCCTGTGCGCAGGATCCCGCCCAGGTTGTGTGTCAGGCCCAGCCTGGGAACTTGGGCCCTTTCCTGAAATACTTGCCTCCCACCGCGCTGTTGCTGTCCCGACGAGTCCGCGCTATACTGGCACGAATCCGGCATACGGAGCCGGGAGACCACTTGAACATGCTGCGGATCAAAGATGCCATTCAGCGCCAGGCGGACCTCGCGCTTCTGATCCTCACGGCGGCACTGCTTGGTCTCGCGGTGTGTCTTTTCCCCTCCAGCCCACTGCGACTCATACTCGGCCTGCCCTTCCTCGCATTCTCACCCGGCTACTCCGTGCTGTCCGCGCTGTTCCCCGAGCAACATGATCGCGGCCACGCTGAGAGAATCGCGCTCGGTCTCGGCCTCTCCGTCTTCGTGGTCGCGGCCATAGGGCTGTTGCTGAACGCCGTCTGGGCCATAACGCTGGACTCGGTACTTGCATCAGTCGGGGGGCTCGTCGCGCTGTGTTCCGTTGTGGCATGGTACAGGCGCTCGACTCTCCCGCACATCGACGGGGAACGCCGACAGAGGAAGACCGCCACGGACTCGAAAGCGGGCACTTGGTCAAGCCGGTGCCTTGCCTTCGTTGTAGCTGCGGCGCTGCTGGCGAGCGCAGGTTTCCTTGCCTACGCACTCGCCGTCCCCAGAAATGGCGAAGCCTTCACGGAGTTCTACCTGCTCGACCAGGACGGCCAATCGATCGCATACCCACAGGCGCTTAGCTTAGGCGAGAGGTCCACGATAACAGCCGGAATCGCGAATCATGAGCAGGAGCCGATGACATACAGCTTGGCTGCCACGCTGGACGGACGCAACATAGCCAATCTAGAGTCCATCGAACTGGCGTCCGGCGAGAGATGGCAGGATACAGTTACCATTGCTCCGACTACCGCAGGGGCCAGCCAGAAGGTGGAGTTCACCTTCTACAAAGAGGGCGGGCCCGACCCGTGCGCCCGACTTCACATATGGGTGGACGTGACCGAGCAGTGAATGCCATGGCAAACTCGGTGACAGTGTTTAGCGGTGCGAGCAGACACACTCCAGCGTGGCAGGCAATGAACACGGGAACGCGGGGGAGATTCTTCTCATGAGTGGTGTTGTCGCAGCAATAGGCTCCTGTTGCCTGGCCATCTGCGCGGGCATTGTCGCCTTCACTCCCCCGGCCTCGGGGTGGGAATCCTCCCTGTACGCCGCATTCCCGATCCCAGTATGGGCCCTCCTCTCTCTGGCGCTGGTGTGCGGCATCGTGATCTTGATCCATGAGGCTCTCGCCAGCCGGCAGTCACGGTGGTGGATTGCCGGACTATTGCTGGTCATCTCGGCGAACTCGATCTTTCTCTCGCTTCCAGTCTTCAGAGGCTACGCCACGTACGGTCGAGCCGACACCCTGACGCACGTTGGGTGGATCGAGGAGATTCTGAGAACCGGCCATGTGGCCGACAGCGATTTCTACCCGGTCACGCATATACTAGGTGCCAGCCTGACTCAAGTGACAGACCTGTCGACCGGTACTGTAGTCACCGTCCTGTCCGTTCTGTTCTCCTGTCTCTATGTCAGCGGCATGTACCTTCTCGGGAGGGCAGTCACCCGCAGCCCGCGCGGGGGGTTGCTGCTCGCCGCTCTTGCCTCGCCGTTTCTATTCTCACTCTATCACGTACACCCACACCCCACTATCCTGAGCCTGTTCGTGCTGCCTGTTGAATTCTACCTGTATCACATGGCAAGCGCGCAGAAGACGCATAGATGGCGATACGTGCTGTTGCTCGTTCTCGTGCTGGTGATCATTGCTCTGTTCCACCCTGTCACCGCCGCCTTCACGGTGTTGGCCTTCCTGGTCTTCGCGCTATCTCCCTTCCTGTTTCGTCTCCTTCGGCTGAAAACTGAGACCTCCTCAGCAGCGCGGTGGGGCAGCGTCGGCGTCAACATTGCCCTCATTGGCGTTCTGGTGACTGCGGTCAGCTTCGGCAGCTGGTACTACGCTTCAGGTACGATCGAGAAGCAGATCGAGAAAGCGTCATCCTCGATACTCAGTGAATTCGGAGGCGGGGCGGCAGATGCGGTATTGGATGGCGCAGGGGAGCCTGACGAAAGCCCTGCAGGACCCAAATCAGCCATAGTGCAGACACGTCTTGACCAGCTGAGTTTGGCGGACCTCACGATACCTGAAGTGCTGCAGATAGGGATCAGCCGGTATGGGACCATACTCCTATACTTGGCCGCTGCGTTGCTGGCGGGAGCCTTTCTCGTCTACAGAACCGTTAGAAGAGGCAGGCCCCCGGATTTGATAGTGTTCGCATATGGTATCCAGTTCTTGCTCATTCTGGTTATAGGGGTGGTTGCCCTCTTCACCTACGCCCCCGACGGCAACGAGATAAGAATGATGAAGATGCCGCTCTTCTTCGGGACCGCGTTCCTGGGATTTGGGATCTGGGACTATGCCACAGGCCATGGATCAACAACAGGGCAGCCAAGCCTGCATGGCATGCTGTCGACGCGTAGTGTCAAGCTGCTGCCGGTGCTGCTGGCGGCCGGAATAGCAGCAGCCGGGATATTGAGTCTCGGCAGCGTATACGGCGACTATCGGAATGCCAGCTACAACATGCAGGTAGCATATGCGGAGACCACAGCAGCCGAGTGGTTCGGGGCAGCCGCGTGCGAGAAGGTCCCGGTCGCCGGCCGGATACCTTCCCAGATGCGCCAGCTGATATACGCGGTCTATGGGGTCGAAGCGGGTGCCTGCGAACGCATAAAGCCCGATTGGGTCGGATTGCCGACTCACTTCGGCTACGAGGAATTCGATACTGTGGTGGAGGCCCTTGGTGGAAAGGCCCACTACGTGGTAATGCTTCCATCCGATCTCATTGTTCCTCTGGAGCGGAGGACCCCTGGTCTATCCGTATGGACAGCCGAGGATATCGCCGAGTTGGACTCCGACAGAACGGCCAACCGGATATACACCAGCGGATGTGTCCAGATATGGAAAGTGCCGGGATACTGATGGAGCCGGTCTATGCAGCCTAGGGTCGTGATAGTGGGTCTTGACGGGATCAGCCCCGGCGTTGTTGACAGGTCGCTTTCGCAAGGCCGCCTGCCGAACATCAAGAGGATGATGGACGAGGGGGTTGTCGCCGACCTTGAGACCACGGTACCCAGCGTAACCTACCTTGCAATCCCGTCCCTCTGTACCGGCTGCAAGCCGGGCACGCTGGGGTTCTTCGGGTTCGTCGGCCCGGACGGGGAGCCGCTGGACTATTCGAGCATCGGCAGGAAGAGCTTCTGGGAATACGGAGGACTCAGGTCTCTGGTGGTGAATCTTCGGTGCACTTACAAGCCGAGGCCGTTCAACGGCATCATGGTGGCGGGGGACCTGCTCACCCCCGGCGAACATGCGGAGTACACCTTCCCCTCGAACGTCAAGAACCGGGTCAAGGGGTTTCACTCGGGCATGGGGCAGATTGAGAGGCTGCACAGACAGGGCAGGACCGGCGGGCAGGTCCTCGAATTCGCCAAGAGGGATACCGAAAAGAAGCTAGGCACGTTCCTGGAGCTCATCGACGAGGACGAGTACGATCTGGCCCTATTCTGGGATGGCAATCTCGATTTGATCCAGCATTTCCTCTGGGAGGATACAGGCCTGGTCGACGAGTACTACGCTTTCCTCGACGAGAAACTGGGCCACCTGTTGAGACGGTTCGGCTCAAGCGATCTCATCGTAGTATCGGATCACGGGTTCGACGCGGAACCCGTGTACTCGTTCCACTTGAACAGCTGGCTGGAGAGGCAGGGGTACCTTTCAGCGAGCGGGTCGCGCGCCATCAACTGGTTGCTGAGAAGCCTGCAGCCCATCGGCTACGATGTGCATGAGAGGAGCAGGCTGGCGGCGAAGCTCATTCGCAAAGCACTTGAGGTCAGAAGGGGCAAGAGGAGATACGTCGGTGCAGTACCCGGCGCTGATACGGAGAAGACATTAGCTTATCTTGTTGCCTGGTGGGGAATCGAACTCAACACAGGCGCAGCAAGCAGCCGTGACGAACGCGCGCTGGCAGGGACAATAATCGCTCAGCTCGACGATGTCATGCACGGAGGCTCCAGAGTGTTCCAGGGTATCTGGACGCAGGAAGAAGTCTACGGCAAGGGTGACCTTCCAGGGGTACCCCGGATAGTGTTCTTGACCGATCCCAGATACAAGTGTGTTCCCTCTCTCTCCAACGATCTCGTCAGCGTGAGGAGACCAGGCCTCCGCGGGGGCAACCACCTCAACTCCAGACAAACGCGCCTGCTCGCGAGAGGGCCCAGCTTCCGCGAGGGCGGTGTTCTCGGCAAGGTGTCCATCTGCGACGTGGCCCCGACGGTCCTGCACGCATTGGGGTTGCCGGTGCCAGCCGATATGAACGGCAGGGTGCTCTGCGAAAGCTTCAGGGAAGGCAGCGCGCCGGCTACACGCGACGTCACTTTGCAGGGGGTTGATCTTGAACGGGAGCGGCTTGAGCGAAGGCTGCACAAGTTGAAGAGCACCCGCTGTCTATGAGAATCTGCCCAACAGCCTCTTCAGCGACCCCAGGTCAACTCCCAGTCGCTGCTCGATGGCATCGAGCAAGGCCAAGTCCTCACGATCGAAGCTCTTCGTGAGCAGGGTTGCGAGGAGATATGCTCCGGTATAGAGCAGGAAGAACAGCGGTAGCATCCACAAAGCTGCGTCTGTGAGGCTGCTTACTATGAAGTGGACGAGGAACACGAGTGCGACAGAGGCAAGGGTGGGCTTCGCGAGGTTCATGCTGATCGGCTGTGCCTTGGTCAGGGAGTAGAGCCTGACGCATCTTATGAGGTTGATGGACGACACGGAGGCTACGGAGGCGATCGCCGCACCTTCGATCCCCAGTGGTGGGATCAGGGCCGCGTTCAACCCTATGTTGAGTGCAGCCGTGGCAAGCGTGGCCCACATCAGAAAGCGCGCTCTACCGATTGCAGTCAGCGCACTCCCGTTGGGGCCGAGGAAGTTGTTGAGCATGAATCCTATGGACAGAATCCTCAGGGCATTTGCCGCAGGACCATACCCCAAACCGAACATGAAACTCAGAACGGTCTCGGGGAACAGAAACAGCACGAGGAACACGGGCAACGTTATCGAGCACACCCACTTCGTAAGGATAGAAAAGTTCCCCCTTATCTCGGGCAGCAGCCCCCGTGCAAATTGACCCGCGGTAACCGGCATGTAGATCAGGAGCAGAGCTCCCAGAGGGAAGGAGATGAAGTGTGCCAGAGGAAATGCCGCATTATACATGCCGACGTCAGGCCAGCCCTTCAAGCTGCCCAACATCAGCGTATCGGTCCAGCCGATTACCAGATGAAGCACGGTCACACCCAACAGAGGCAGAGAGAACAGCAGCAGTCCGCGGGTCGCTGGATTGGCCCCTGCCAGGGAGCCGAGCCATACCCGCACGGGCACTCTCCTGCAACTGTACGCGACGAGCAGAATGCATGATCCCCCCAGCGATGCCAGAAGACCGTAGAACACCCAGTCAAATGAGAGGCCCAGAAGAGCGATGGGCAAGAGCGCTATCAAGAGGAGAGCGTTCCTAAGCACATCGCGGAAGTAGACGGTCGGCTTCACATCGTTGAAGCCACGAAATACGGACACCAGAATGTAGATTGTCGTCAGTAGTGGTATTCCGAAAGCGAACACCCTGACGGGGAGCACGAGGTTGTCATCATGGAAGAGGCCGACGGCGATAGCATCCGAGGCCAGGAAAAGCACGACGCACAGGAGAACACTCGCCGCGAGTCCGATCCGGATGGACGCCGAAATCAGATTCCGGACCTCGGCATCTTTGCCTCGACCTCTGGCGAAAGCGATACTCCGTGTGACTCCCAGCGGCAGGCCCAGACCAGCCACCAACGCCGAGATGTTCAGCACCGCAAGCGCCACCGAGAACACGCCGTAGTCTGCCGTGGACCAGTACCGAGCGATCAGGGCCCTGGCGGCGAAGGCCAGTATCAGGCTGGCGAGGGAGCCAACCAGTGCTATCGCCGCTCCGCGACCTATACGAAGTGCTGATTCATCCATGTGGTGTAGCTACACATCGATTATGCACCCAAGAATGATCTTGGCATGCGCGAAGGTGTGCGCTTCGCGTCCCTTGAAGCGAGATTCGCCATGGTTCCATGTTCGGTCAAGCTGCGGGCAAATGCTCCATCCCGGTTCCCGTCGCCAGCGAGGATACACCTCCGAAGTTGGAACTGGCAAGTCCAGGCAGAATTGGATGCAGCCCGGTGCTGGTTGAAAACCGGTCATCCAGGTGGTATAAGGAAGCGACACGGCTATCGCAACTCCAGGTGCGAACCAGTACCAAAGTACGTTTCTTGACCAGTACGAAAGTGGAATTGATGAGCTCTGATGAAATACGTATAGTTCTGATAGCCAAAACGCAAAGAAGGATTCCTCGCACATAAGAACACCCGATGAGAGTACTGCTCCTAACATTCAAGCAGGATAGAGGCGAGAACCTCGCGCAGAGCTTGGCCGAGCACGGTCACGTCGTGACTGTAGACGGCGTCTTGCTCGGCAGATATGAGCTTGCAGCCAAGATGATGCGGGCATGCAGGATCGTGCTTCAGAACCTGGGCCGCCACGACGTCGTGATTGCGGAGAACCCGGTTTGGGATGCAATTGTCGCCCTTGCGCTGACCCGACTACGGAGAAGGAAGGTCCCCCTAGTTTTCTACAGCAAGGGCTTCGCGCCAGCCAGCATCGAAGAGCACGGGCGCAGGGGCTCGCGACGTCTGAGCCTGTGGGCGCTCAAGCGTATACTCCGGAGTTGCGACCATGTTGTCTACATCAGCGACTGGCTTCGCAGAGAATACCTTCAGGCAATGCGCATTCCTTCTCTGGCGCAGAAACCTTACAGCATCATTCACAATGCGCCAGCGCCTGAGTTCCTTGATTCTGAGTACGACGATTCCCGCGAACCGGCCTCAGGAAGCAATCCCGTGACAACCACCATCTGCTATGCGGGTCGCTTCGGCCTGTGGGACAAGAGTCGAGGAGTTATCCTCTTGCTCGAGGCCCTAGCCCGGTTGGCGAGGGAAGTCCCGAACCTGGAATTCAAATGCTGCGTTGCCGGCGACGGGAAGTACTTGCCCACATTGACCGAAGCCGCAGCGAACCTGGACATCGCTGACTGTATCTCCTTCGTTGGTAAGCTCGACGGCCAAGCCCTGCGCGATTTCTACCGGTCCTCTGATGTCTTCATCTACCCCTCTTTCCAGGATGCATGCCCGACAGTCGTTATGGAGGCCCAAGCCAGTGGGCTGCCCGTCGTTGTTACTCGCAGTTGTGGTGCTGCTGAACTCGTTGAACATGGTCTCTCTGGTCTCATCTGCGAGCCTACACCAGACTCCGTCGCCGAGTCCGTAGCAGCCCTGATCCGCGACAGGAGCTTGTGCGCCGCAATGGGAGCTCAAGCCAGGATGCACATCGCGCATGACCTTTCGTGGGAAGTCTGCGCCCAGAAGATGCACAACGTACTGTCGAAATACGATCGATGCCCCGAGAAGCTCGACGACACTACTCCGCCGGCATCTGAGTTGGTGGAGACCACACAGAACGCTTCCGCGCATAGGAACGTAACAACATAGGCCGAGCGCCTGAACCCTCGGCCTCACCACCCCCAATGATCCCGCGCCACCGCACTAGTTGGTATTGCACAAAACCGTTCCTCTTGTCCAACAGCATGAGTGCGAGCTTCACCGACTACCCTGCAATGTAGGAGGAGGTCGGGCACGGCTCAAATCGAGGTTTCGCTAGAAGGGAACACATCCCCTGCCGGCGTGAACTCGAAGACTGCGACCTCGGAGAAAGACTCATCGCCGCGTTTCGACATTATGGTGGGCGACTCGTAGACAAGCTTGTAGTTATCGAGTCCTTCCAGGGGAACCGGACTCACGAGTGGCTTCGTGCCGACGAGTCTGTAATCCGGGTTGTCATCGACGAAGGCTCTCGCCTCTCTGTAGGTGTCGAAGAGCTCCTCATCGGCGGCAACCTTCACCGGATTGCCAGCGCTATCCCTGCCTGTGCGGAAGGACCAGGCCCTGATCTTCGTACTGGGGTCCTCTTCGTCGACCCAGGCATCCGGGTCCCAGGCCTCTCCTTTGAAGTTGTAGAGCCTGGAAACTATGGTCTCATAGTATTCGGGGTAGTACACACTAACCGGCAGTCCCTGCTCCGTGTGCACGATCTCGAAGAAGTCAGCCTCGTTCTCGCCCGCTATCACGGCCATATTGTAGAACGCCCATTCCGTCAGCAGCTCCTGGTCGCCTGCGCGCAGGAATCGGCCCGTTGACATCACGTCATTAATGACAACGTAACGGGAACCCCAGCTCTCCAGCAACTCGCTGCCCGTGGCCTCATCCCGCGCTGTGAAGAACCTGGCTGCCCTCGGAGCCCCTTTCTGGCCAGACGGGTTGCTGTTCGGGATTCGTTCCGCCAGGTAGGTGATGTGGTACCCGTAGTCCCACCAGCTCATCACGCCATATGCCGTGTCTGGATACTCGAAGCGCTCGCCTTCCTTGAGCGCCTCGTACTCGGCATAGTAGCTATCGGGATCCTCGAAGGGAGGTGGCGTGTTATCGCGCATCCAGACCAGCGTGTCATGCCAATCGTCGCTGGGCCCCCTCAACTCCCTGGCCCATTGGACCGACATATCGATGTTGTAGTAATACCCGAAGAAGAAGACGATCAGCAATGCAATGACTACATAGATATGTCCCCAGATCGGACGTTCGGCCCAAGAACCCCGTCGTTGGGCCTTGCGGGCCTTCTTGTCGGCTTTTCGTCTCTCCTTCCTGGTGAACTTTCCCCTCGCGTCCTCTGCCCTGGCAACTGTAGCAGGTGCCCGCGCCCTCCGGGCTTCCTCTTCCGCCTCGCCCACGCCAGCCAGGCGGAGCAGCAGCCAGGAGAGGTAGGCCACCAGAATCGCAACATTCGCCGCCGAGTAATAGCCGAACCGGCTCAGCCTCCAGGTCGCGATGAAGAGTATAAGGGTCCACACCAACAGTAGGACCTTGTCCGGCTCACGCCTTTTGATTACGATCCAGATCAGAGGGATGAGCGCGATGGGTGCCAGGACCCGCCCGGTGGTGAATTCGAGGTTAGCCAGATCCCAACCCAACGACTGGACTTCCTGAATGGTACCCCTTGCAGCGGTTGGCGTGAAAAGTCCGAACCTGTCGAGCACGTTGGAGAGAGTGGAGGGATCGATGACCCAGAAGAGCAGATAACCTAAACCGAGCGCTGCTGCCAGGGCTGCAGGGAAGCCCCAGCGCGGCCATTTCCTCCCTGCCATGAAGGCGGAACCGGCCCAGACCACCAAGAAGGCCACCAAGGCAATCAGCAGGGCTGCGATCTGATCAGTCGACCTCTGGTACTGGGATGCCATCCCCACGACTATGGGCAAGGCCACGAGCATAGTGATGGAGCCAACGAAGCACAGGTAGCCCACCGGTCTTCCTCTTGAATGATCGACAACAGACTGGACTATCAAGAACACAAAGATGATGAAGACGAACAGGGCCCCACCGAGCCATGCGATCAGATAACAGCCCAGGACTACTCCCGCGGCAATCGAAAGCAACAGCGGTCTCCTGAGCACAGCCCAGTCCCTGCACCTCAGATGCTCGAAAGTCAGCTCTCTGGAAACAGCGCTTTTCACGGCCAGTATGAAGAAGAGCATGAAGAGAAGGCTCAGTAGTATCTCGACACAGTGCTGGTCGGTAAACCCCAGGAGGGTCCTCAACAGGTACTGTCCCGGCAGCACCGCCATCAATGCGGCTGCAAGCAGCCCCACGCGCCTGTTGAACAAGGCGCTGCCAACGAAGAACATGACCACCGTCATCAGGGCCCCCATGATTGCCGGGAAGTACGCCCCGACCGCCTCCATGAGGTCTCTGGACGGCGATCCCAACCCAATCACCCAGGCGGTCAGGGCCACTACGAAATTGAACAGCGGCGGTGTGACCACATTCTGGCCTCTGTCGAAGTACCCGAACGGGTCGAAGAGACTGCGATCGGGGAAATGGTGGAGCATGTTGTCCACCTGGCGCATCTGGAACCAGGGATCGTTTGCCTGGAACCTCACCCAGTCGTCTGCGAAGACATTGTCATGCGCAAAGTAGATACGTATGAAGAGGGCGACCACGAATACGAGCAGAAGCCCCACCCCGTACAGGACCACGGGCGAGGCCTTGATTGAGAAGCGAGTATTCTGCATTTTGAGTTCGGGGACTCGGTCCGGTGCCAATTCGGCACGATTCTACGGGTTTGCGTAGTTAAATGCAACAAGCGGATAGAGATAGTCCTCGCTGGTCGGGATCCAACTCCCGCTACCTGGAACCAAACGCAACGAGGCCCCCTGGCCTGCGAGCCAGGGGGCCTTTTCACGCCTTGACTTTCTGTTTACAGTCTCGTCGCCACCGGCACCGTCACGGACGAACCGAAACCGCGTCCGGGAACACCCCGGATTGGATTCCCGGCCATTACCTGAGGCATGCCTCGCTCAACACCCTGTAAACATCGTTGACGTTCTCGGTCTTCGAGAAACGCTTGACGATGGGTTGTGGCTCGCCGAATATCCACAGCTTGAGTTCGGCGTCAAGGTCGATGACGCCCTTGCTCTCTTTGGAAAACCGAACGATGCTCCGATATGGAATCGCATGGTATTCCTTCTTCTTCCCCGTCACGCCCTGCTTGTCGACCAGAATCAACCGCTTGTTCGTGAAGACGAACAAGTCACGAATCAGCTTGTAGGCCTTGGTGATCTCTTCACCGTCGGTGAGCATCGGCTCGAACTCCTGCTCCAGCTTCGCCGCATCGGTCTCTGATGCATGGCCTATGAGGCCTCTAACCAAACCCATTCTACCTTCTCC
>CAZGDV010000083.1:0-12599 GCA_964524995.1 uncultured Dehalococcoidia bacterium
ACGAGGAAGGCTACATCTACCTCGCCGGACGTGGCGACGACATGATCATCAGGGGCGGAGAGAACATCTCCCCCGAGGAGGTCGAAGACGCCCTCTACGCGCATCCCGCGGTCGAGGAAGCGGCTGTGATCGGGGTGCCAGACCCCGACTGGGGACAGGAGCCGAAGGCCGTAGTCGTCCTGAAGAAGGGCCAGACAGCTACGACCGATGAGCTGATGGAGTTCTGCAGACAGAAGCTATCGAGCTTCAAGAGGCCGCGCTACGTCGTGTTCATAGATGAGTTGCCAAGAACATCTACGGGTAAAGTCCTGAAGAGGGACCTGCGAGACAAGCACGGCAAGGCAGACAACAGCTAATCGCCCACGATGTCACGAGACAAAGAGGGCCGGTCGAGCTAGGCTCGACCGGCCCTCTTGCTTACATCTAATATCGCCACCCACGTCATCGCGCCTACACGGCTCCTGACCTTCCGAGTTACGAGACAACGACCCTGCCTTTTGGCTCAGCGACCACCTCGCCGATGATCGCCGCGTCCTCGACGCCGTTGGCATGCATCTCCCGAAGCAGGGCATCAGCATCTGAACTCGCTACGGAGATCAGCAGCCCGCCCGATGTCTGAGGATCGTACAACACGTCCTCGAAGGACCGTTGAACAGACTCAGATATGTCGACCATGTGCTTTCGGAAGTCCCTGTTTCGGTGCAGCCCGCCGGGCACCATGCCCATATCGGCCAGCTCCTGCGCCTCTGGGAAGAAGGGCACGCGTTTGGAGTCGACTCTCATCCCCACCTCTGTGCCCTCGATCATCTCGCAGGCATGCCCCAGCAGTCCGAACCCGGTGACGTCGGTGCAGGCACGGACCCCAACCGTCATCATCAGCTCCGCCGGTGTGCGGTTCAGGGCCGCCATACAGGCGGTCACCTTCACAACCGAGTCTTCGTCCGCCATCTCGGCCTTTACGGCGGTGTTGATGATGCCTGTGCCAAGCGGCTTGGTCAGTATCAAAGCATCACCGTCTCTAGCGCCCACGTTCCTCACAACCCTGTCGGGATGGATGACGCCCGTCACCGAGAGCCCATACTTCATCTCGTCATCCTCGACGCTGTGACCGCCGACCAGCGTAGCGCCAGCCTCGTGCAGCTTGTCGAGACCCCCGCGCAGGATATCGTGGAGTACGGACATATCCATCGTCTTGATGGGGAAGCAGACGATGTTCATCGCGGTCAACGGCCTGCCACCCATCGCATATACATCGCTCAGGGCATTGGCCGCCGCTATCTGCCCGAAGGTGTAGGGGTCATCGACGATAGGCGTGAAGAAATCCAGCGTCTGGATGATGGCCAGATCATCCCTCAGCTTGTAGACGCCGGCGTCCTCGGCCCGCTCCATACCCACGATGAGGTTAGGGTCGGAGATGATCGGCAGGCCCTCCAGGGCTTTCGCTAGGTCACCCGGACCTATCTTGCAGGCTCAACCCGCACCGTGAACAGTCTCGGTGAGGCGCGGCCGGGCTACATCGGCCATTGCATGTGCTCCTGCTATATTCTTATCACCTTTTTAATCGGGTGGATTCAGCGTGAGACGGAAGCCGTCCTCGGTGTCCTCGGCCTCCACCGTGTACCCCTTCGACTCCGCAAGCCGGGTCACATTCTCTTTGGAGACCGCCGTCTCAACCAGGACTGCTATCGGTTGGTTCACGTTCTCTTCGATCGCCTTCTTCGTCCTGACAACCGGTATGGGGCAGGAGAAGCCCCTCACATCGACTTCGATCATCGTTGCCCTCCGTCAATATAGCACACCCCGCTCCACCGGCAAAGATGCTGCTTGAACACGTCAGGGAAGCGGGCTACTATCCGCCAGACTCGTGTCGCTGGTGTGACCGCCGCCTCTTGGCCCGCCATCCTGTTCGACCTGGCCGCTAGAATCGCCGCCTCGTGTGGCTCGAGGCCAGCGGACACGAAGGCTGCGACAAGGCCGGTTATCGTGTCGCCCGTGCCCCCTATAGCCTCCAGAGCCGGCACGTCGGGCTCCGACAACGTCTCGATGACTTGCCCATCGCGCACTATGTAGTCGATCGCTCCCTTCACCAACATCGTCTTCGCGGCGTCCTTCAGCTTGTATGCAGCCGCTATCAGTCTCGGGACGTCGGCTACCTCCGTGTCGAACAGGTGCCTCGCGATGTAGGCCGGATGCATGGCATCCGGGTCAGCAAGAAAGGCTATCTCGCTCGCATCAGGCGTGAAGACGTCGAACTCGGCCGCCAGCCCGGCCGCCTTCGCCGCATACATAGATGAGGCGTCTGCAATCAGCGCCGGCCTTCTCGAGCACCCCCCTACCGCGTCGCACAGCCGCCTTGTCAACGTCATGTCGGGCAGGCAATAGTGCAAAGCGAGCACGCTCGGGGACAGCCGGGCCACATTGCCGATCAGGTACTCGTACATCTCACGGCTGCCCTCGCCGCGACCAGAGTCACCCACTACAAGGGCCCGTGGGCCCTCAACCTTGAGGTACTCTGTAGTGACCACCGCTGCGCTTATCATTGCGCCCGTCCCCTGAGTGCAGGGGATACGCTTGCCGTCAACCAGCAGACCCTCGCCGTCCAACCGGACCTCGCCGAAGGTCAGCGGCAGGCCGTCAACCGGCACCGTCCCCGCAATGATCAGCATGGCTGGTCTCCCCCTTGCCACAGCCGCACGCCCTCTTCAAGTGCCCTGTCCAGCATGAGAGCGCAGAGCGTGAAGCCAACGTCACGCGGCCTCGGAGCTTCGACAAGCGTCTTGCCCACCATTTCGGCATTGAGCCTGGGGATGTCAGGGCATCCCCCACCCGATGTGTTCACGATCATGCCGGTCTTCTTCTCGAAAGTCAGCTTCATGTTGCCAGCCTTCACCATGGTCCACTGGCCGAAGTCCATCACCTTAACCACTTGCAGCAGGCTCGCGGTGCCGACCTTGAGCGGCTCGACGCTCACGTAGGGTGTCTCCTTCTCATGCAGCAGCCTCTCTATCCCGGGCTGCTCGACAAGGTTCACCTCCACGGCCAGATCGCACCCCTTACGCATCTGGGGCGGCGGCGCAACCAGCTTGACCACATAGCCGCCGCCCTTGAGCACGCGCTCAGCCCTCATGGCGTCCTGGACGTCCATGAACAGGACCAAGCCTCCGCCCTCGAACGGCGGCTTCTTCCGTCTACCGAATCCCATGCATACCCCTCATGCCAGCTTCTCTCGGAAAAGGAAGCCCACGCTGAGACAGAACACAAGGCCGAGTATAACAGCGATCACGCTGAAATCGCCGATACCGGACGGACCAGCAGTCGTAGCGAAGTTATGCGCAATAGCCGCGCCCACAATCAAGCCTAGAACGGTGACGCCGGCATCGATGTCGCCCTCACCCGACAGTATAAGGCTGCGCAACGGGCAGCCACCGAGAAGCGTACAGGCCAGGCCCACAAGGCTCATGCTGAGGAAGTTCCAGAGGTGGTTGTCATGGGCAACCGGCTGGCCGACGAAGCCCCAATCCAAGTGACCAAGCGCGGCATTCGCGATCAACGCCCCAACGAAGAAGGCGGCGATTGCGCCGAAAAGGTAGGTGTCCCTGACCATTATCAGGTCGCGCCATCCACCCACGAAGCACATCCTCGTCTTCTGTGCCATTACACCGACCCCGAGTCCAACCAGTGCCGCTATCCATATGGCGGCATGCATGGAGCCCGGCCCGCCATCGCTGCTGAATATGAAGTAGGGTGTGAATATGGCCAGCAGCAGTACGCAGAACATGATGACGGGCATGACCCAGCCGGCAGCCGAGTTTACCTTCCTCGCACGGCCGAGGTTGAAGCCGCGTCTAAGGAACCATATGCCGACCGCCGCGCCGACCACGATGCCCACCAGCGCCGTGATGCCGTTCAGGTCGCCTCCGGCCAACCGGAGCACGGCGCGTACCGGGCAGCCGAGGAACACCAGCGCGCCAATCATGACGAAGGCAGCAAGTACGAACCTCACCAGCGGCGCTGAACCTCCTCGGGCCCTGAACTCCCTGAAGATCAGAGACGACGCGAAGGCCCCCAGCACCAGACCCATGATCTCCGGCCTCAGGTACTGCACCACTCCCGCACGGTGCAGGCCGAGACCGCCGGAGATGTCACGGAGGAAGCATGCAATACATATTCCCATATTCGAGGGATTGCCCCACTCCGTCATCATGGCAGCCAAGATACCAAAGATGAGCCCCGCGACTACGATGATGACCCTGGGCTTCGCCAGCACACTCAACGTCTCTTCTCCTTTCATCTTTGTGATCGCACGATCGATAGCCGACTCCTACATACCCTGCGAGTCCTCCCTTTTTGTCACGGTGCAGCATCCCCCACCAGCAACATCCCGTGGCATTCTAGCATAAGTTTTGTCTAATGACAAGATAAGTTAGCATTATACTGAGGCCCTTGTCGTAACGGTTGCCAATCAGCTACAATTGTCCAAACCAGGCCCACCACCACGCAATCGAATCTCGCCGACCGGGGCGTCGGGCGGAGGTGACCTATGAACCTGGACTACCTGACTACTTTCGTACAGATAGTGAAGACGGGCAGCTTCTCGGAGGTTGCCAAGAAGCTGTCCATCACCCAACCTGCCGTCTCATTCCAGATAGGAAAGCTGGAACGCGACCTCGGCGTACGGCTGATGGACAGATCACAAAGGCCCATCGCGTTGACCGAGGCCGGCAAGCAGCTTCTGCGATTCGCTGAGGTCGTTGAAATAGAGAGGGGCAAGCTGATGCAGGGGTTGGAGGAACTGCGCGATCAGGTCACGGGCGACCTTGTCATAGCTGCAAGCACCATACCGGGGGAGATATTACTGCCCGCCATCCTGGGCCGGTTCAAGGCCCTGCACCCGGCCACCAGCGCGCGTATCGACGTCTCCGACTCGCTGGGGGTGATCTCAAAGGTCCGTGAGGGGACCTACGACGTTGGCTTCTGCGGGGCCGCCCCGCAGGGCAAGGACCTGGAGTACTTCAAGATGGCTGAGGACGAGATAGTGCTCATCGTCTTCCCCGAGCACCCGTTTGCCGATAGGGGCAAGGTCTCCTTCATGGAGTTAGAGGAGGAGCCTCTCATAATGCGAGAGGAGACCTCGGGCACGCAGAGGAGCCTTCGATCGCTCCTGGCCAAGGCTGGTGCCAGCCCCGACATCCTTATGCCAACCCTGACCCTCGGTACAACCCAGTCAGTCGTATCGGCTGTAGAGGCCAAGACCGGAATCGCGTTCGTGTCCAGCTTGGCGATCAGGAAGAGTGTCGCCCTTCATCTGGTCAAGCAAGTGAAGGTCGACGGCATGCAACTCAAGAGGGACTTCTACTGTGTGTACAGAAAGGAGAGGGTCGTCTCACGCCTGCTTACGGAGTTCATCTCTTTCGTGCAGGCGCACACAACGACAGGCTGACAGGCCGAGACCCGCGCCTGTTCTCGCCCCGCTGACTACCGCGCCCGCACGCGTCCAAAGTGCCACGCAAGACCCATCGCCGTCACCAAACCTCCTACTCCTACCATGAGCACTTCGCGGTTCAGTCCAAAGCTGAAGTCTCCCACACCGACGACGAGTGCCAGCCCCGCTGCAATGTTCGCCAGCCCCCAGACAGCATTCACCATCGCGGAGGACTCACCGACTCCGGGTGGTGACGCGAAAGGGCTCTGGAACCTGCTGCCGGATACCCCCTGTGTGAAGTGCGGAATGCCGTTGGCCAGGAAGACGCCCGCGAAGAAGTAGGCCAGATACACGTACCAGTCCATGAATCCCTCCTGCTGCCGACATTGTGTCGACAGCGCAAGCGGCTCGCATTCTACAGGTCACCCGAGTATGCGTCAACTGTTCTGACTGTGAGTTTGACACCCCACCCTGCATTCGGTAACATCTTCTTGCAGGGACACTTCTTCTCTGATCTCCGTCAACTCCGAGGAATGCTCGCATGTATGATATGACGTTTGTCGACCCCGCAATGACGAGCTGGTCTCTGCTGCGCCAGACCTGGATCGTCACTAACAAGGTGGCCGAGGCAAGGCTCTCCAGAATGGGGCTGACGCCGGAGAAAGCAGCGGTTCTGTGGGCATGTAGGGACTACCCCGGCGTACTCACGCCCGCCGAGGTGTCCCGGCTGGTGTTCCGGGAAGCCCAGAGCGTGGCCGGCCTCCTCAACAGGATGGAGAAGGAAGGACTGGTCAAGAGGATACCGAAGCGCAAGGGCCGGCCCTTCACCGAGATCAAGGCGACTCCCAAGGGCGAAGAGTTGTGTGACCCGGCGGTCGCCATCCTCAAAGACGTGATCCAGGGACTAACGTCTGATCTCGCTCCGGAGGAGCGTGATCACTTTCACAACACCCTGCAGAAACTCCGCGACAAGATGTTCGACCAGCTCCATATGGAGCTGGGACACCCACCGGCGTTCAGGACCGAAGACACCATCCCCCTGAACTGGTAAGTGCCCACTACCCTGTCAGTGGCTTTCCGTCGCTCCCTCAGAGGCTGTTGACGTATTGCATGATGTAGCGTTCGACGGCGCTTGCAGGCTCGTATATGCCGAAATGCCCCTCGCAGAGAACGTCGGCCCCCAGCTCCATGAGCCTAAGCAGAGATTGCCTCGCAGCTGCCGGATCCGCTCCCCACTCAATGTAATAGGGACCGTGGATGTCCTGGCCGAAGAGCACCCTCTTCCCGCCGACATCGATATACGCCGCAATGCTTCCCGGCGTGTGGCCCGGGATATGTACCACGTTGACCACCAGGTCACCGACTTCCAGCATCGACTCAGACCCCTGCAGTCTAACGTCCACCGGGCAGGGCACGTACCTGACGCGATAGACCTCAGCGGCTGTGCCGTGACCCTTCTCTATCGCGTCAGAGTCCAGTTCGTGGGCCACGATCTTTGCACCGAGCCTGTCCCTGAACTCGTGTAGCGCTCCGATGTGGTCGATATGACCATGAGTCGCCAGCACGGTCTTGAGCCTGGCCAAGTCGAATCCCAAGGACTCGATGTTCGATACGATCCGATCGTAGCTTCTGCCGGCACCGGCGTCTATGAGCAGCAGCTCTCCACCATCGATCAGGTACACGCAGCAGTCGTAAGGATGAGATACGTCGGAATCCCCAACGAGGTATACACGCTCAGCAACGCGGAATGGCTTTGCCATCACACGACCTCTGTCACTTGCAGCAGCGGCTTGCCTGCCTCGACCATCGTTATGTCACCTGCCGCCCCAGCTCCCTCATACGCTCGAACTGTGCGTTGACCCAAGCGAATGTCTCATCACGGTTCTTTCTGAACCGCCGGCGGGCCTGCCTTTCCCTGGCCCACTCATCTACACTGGCCAGCAGCAACACATTGGCTTGGCCCGAATCATCGAGGACCGGTTTCCTCTCCAGCGGTATCCCCATAGCCTGCATTCCGCGCTCCAGCGCCGTATCACGAGCGGGATCGACCTGCCGCCATCCACCAAGCCATACCTCACAGTCCACGTGGTCCTGCTGCACGGGAGCCGATCCCAGGCGATCAGCCATCCTTTCATCGCCGATCATCGACGACCAGAGTTCAGCCTCTGTGCTAATCTTGAACACGCGGTATCTGACGGGAATACCGAGCGACCTGAGGAGGGCAACAAGCAGATTCGTCTTGCCAGAGCACATACCCCAGCCCTTCGCCAACGTCTCGGAAGCCTTAACGTCCCAGTCCTCGAGGCCATACGGCATCTCTTTCACGAAGGAGAAGACGGACTCGAACGCCTCGCCAGGATGGCGACAGCCCCCGGCCAGCTGATGTGCCTTTTCGCCGATGGCCGCGCACTTGTCGAAGTCGCAGAGATCGCTAGAATCAAGGTATTGCTCCAACTCAGCTGCCATGGACCGATGCACCGATTCGTCAGGCATTCCGCAGATACGCCGAGAGCTCCCTTTCGTCTGCCGGAGCGAAGGCTCCATACCGCCGGACACATCTGGTCCTCAGATGTTCATCGGCCAGGAAGGCTACGACCGGATGCCCAACCAGATCAAAGCAGCCCTCGTCGTCGTCGCTGTCGCCGATGTACACCACGTGTTGCGCATCCAACCCGTGCTCCTGCAGTAACGCAGCCAAGTACTCGTGCTTGTGCCTGTAGATGTCCAGTCGGAACCCCAGGGCTTTCCCTCGACTCTCATCGAGGCCATCGCCGGCAACGAAATCGAAGAAGCCGATGTATCCAGCAGCAGAGAGGATAGCCTCTATGCCACGCCCGTAGCCGGCAGACAGTATGCCAGTTATGGTACCAGCCTGGTGGCAGTCTCTCACCACACACAACACCCGACGATCGAGCTGCGCCTGCGTCTCCGCCTTGTCGGCGTAGTCCTCAACGGCCCTGTCGATCCAGGATACCGGAACGCCGCTGATGATTATCCTATTGTAGACGGCGAACATCTCTCGGACAAAGTCGAAATCGTCGTCCACACGCTCACCAATATGTAGCTCCCTTAGCCTCCTCCTGGCCCGAAGAATACGCACCATCCTGGTCACTCGCAACGGGAAGCACGCCCGGAAGATGGAGACCGCTATGTGCTCCAGTATCGGCCTCTCGTTCCTGTGACCGATGATCGTCCCATTCCAGTCACATATGATAGCCTGTACGGGCATCTGCGGGCCCTCCTCAACGGCTTAGACAGCAGTCTATCACATATGACTGTCCGCGCACTACTTCAAGCACCGAACTCAGGTGACATCGCCTGGATGACCGCGATCTCTTCCACTCTAGAAAGCATCTTCCAGTTGACATATATCAGTGTTTCCTCTAGGATACTCTGTGACATAGTATATCTTCAGAGACGGTCTCATGGGGAGGTAATTAATGCTGGACATGAAGATGTACGACCTGGAGTTCACCGATCCAGCGATGACGGTGTGGGCACTGCTGCGGCAGACACATACAGCGATCAACAAGGTGGCCGAGGTCAGGCTGGCAAAGAAAGGCCTTACGCCTGAGAAGGCCGCCGTCCTCTGGGCTTGCAGGGACTATCCAGGCATTGTGACCCCAGCCGAGATCGCCCGCCTCGTCTTCCGCGAGGCACAGACGATCGCCGGGCTACTCAACCGCATGGAGAGAGAAGGACTGATCAAGCGAATCCCCAAGCGAAAGGGCCGCCCCTACACCCAGATCAAGCTCACGCCAAGGGGCGCGGAACTCGTCGACCCGGGTGTACAGGTTCTGAGAAGCCTGATCGAGAGTCTAGTCGAGGGCATGCCAAAACAAGAAAGGGACCAGTTGATCAAGACGCTCGCTGCAATCAGGAGCAAGATGATAGCCCAGATTCACATAGAGGCAGGCAGTCCAGCTGTGTTCGAGGGGAAGCCTATCAAGCCGTGGTAGACAACAGAGCTTCGTTGACCGCTCGCATGTCCAAGCTGCCGGCCGTGACTTGCCCGAGCCTCTGAGCCCGCTTCTCGACGTGCTCGCCGGCCTTGTCCAGTACCGACTCTAGGGCCTCCATGGTGCTCACCGTGTCCTTCTCAACCTTCACAATCGGTACATCCAGCTCCCGGGCACGGCTCATGATCGCGGGCAGGGGCTCGATACCGCCCGTGAGCACCAGGCACTTGGTCGATGTGGTCAGGGCTGCAAGCTGGATGTCAGCATGATCTCCCCGTGTGATCACTGCCTTGTTCTCCTTGAGCGTCAAGTAGGAGAGCGCGGAATCCGCCGACAGGGCACCGACCATCCAGCTTTCGACGAGTTCGCCCGCCCGTTCCTCGGAGTTCAGTACGCTCCCGCCAACGTGTTCCGCCAGCTCCCCCACGCTCACCGAGAAGAGAGCACGTATCTCGGACATCACCCCGAGCACCCTTGTGCCTCCCCGCTCGAGGGGACGAATCACGAGGTCATTAAACACCTCGCGCTTGCTCTCAGGTACTGCGTTGAACACGACGCCGATCAGGCGATCTCCGAGCGCACTCGTCGCCTGCTGCACCGTGTCACCCAGAGCGCCGTCTTCGTACCGGACAACGAGCACCACCTTCGCCTTCATTGCATCAGCAGCCTTGGCAACGGGTCCAGTGTCGGAACCAGCGGTCGCGCCCTCCACCAGCACCACCTCTTTCCCCTTCGCAATCTTCCCCACAGCCTCAGCGGCACTCTTCATTGCCGCATCATTGAGATCACCGGAGACCAGGCAAAGAGAGTCAGCAGACTCACTCAGGCCGAGGGCTTGCTTCACAAACTCCGCATCCTTCTTGCCGCCGGCATCACCCGACGCATTCGCATAGCCAACGCCCCGGCCTTCCGCCTGGAGGCTCTTGCCCAACCCGACGCAGAGTGTAGTCTTCCCGGCACCTTCCTTCGTAGAGGCGACATACAGGACTGACATGTATACCTCCTTGGCCCGCTTGTCTCCGACATAAAAGTATAGCACATTCGTCCGATCAGGCAATGCTTGCACTCGAAAAACCGATCCACCTCTGGTAGAATGCCGTCGAGACCACCCCGCGAAGGCACGCCGGGACAGAGAGGCCGAACAGCATGAAACACATCTGGGCACCCTGGAGAATCGAATACATAAGGTCCAACAAGGACGAGGGCTGCATATTCTGCGATAAGGCAGCCGAGAGCGACGACCCCAAGAACTACATCCTCTATCGAGGAAGCCTGTGCTTCGTGATGTTGAACGCCTATCCCTACAACCCGGGGCATCTGATGGTAGCGCCGTACCGGCACGTAGACAACGTCGAGGGCCTTTCCGACGACGAACTACTCCAGCTCTTCGACCTGGTAAGAAAGTCAACGCGCGCACTGACCGAAGCCTACAATCCACAGGGGTTCAACATCGGCATCAACCAGGGCAGGGTCGCGGGCGCCGGTATCGAGGACCACATCCACGCTCACGTCGTGCCCCGCTGGAACGGCGACACCAACTTCGTGACCACCGTTGCTGATCTGCGTGTCCTGCCGGATGCACTGAGCTCTACTTACGAAGACCTCAAGGGAAAGATCATCTAGGCGGGTACCGGCCCTTCTGTAGCCTTCACATTGCCCTTATCCGGCTTCGCAACGTGTGCTACAATGAAGGTCCAGGCAAGTGACTCCATCTCCGTCGAGGAGAATCTCAGATATGCCACTCGATGCCATCGTCGTCAGAGGGGCCCGCGAGCACAACCTCAAGAACATCGACGTCACCATACCCCGTGACCGCTTCGTCGTAATCACCGGTCTGTCGGGCTCGGGTAAGAGCTCTCTGGCATTCGACACGATATACGCTGAGGGCCAGCGCCGCTACATTGAGTCCCTGTCGGCCTACGCGCGCCAATTCCTGGGCAGGATGGAGAAGCCGGATGTGGACTACATCGAAGGGCTGAACCCGGCTATCTCCATCGACCAAAAGGGCGTCAGTCGCAACCCCCGGTCCACGGTCGGCACCGTTACCGAGGTCTACGACTACCTCAGGCTCCTCTTCGCCCGCGTGGGCCACCCGCATTGTCCGAACTGCGGCCGCGAGATAGCGCGCCAGACGGTGCAGCAGATCGTCGACGCGATATTGGCCCTCCCATCCGGGACGCGGTTCATGATAATGGCCCCACTGATAAAGGACCGGAAGGGCGAGCATCAGGCGGTGTTCGAGGACCTGCGAAAAGCAGGGTATGTCCGCGCCCGCGTCGATGGACGCATTCACGACCTGTCCGACGAGTTTAACCTCGACAAGAACAAGCGTCACACAATCGAGGCAGTAGTCGATCGCCTGGTCATTGACGGGGGCGAACAGACCGGACGCATCTCCGACTCGGTCGAGACCGCACTCAAGCTCGGGGCCGGTGTCGCCCTGGTCTCCATCGTCGACGGCGAGGAACTCCTCTTCTCAGAGCACTTCGCCTGCGTCCACTGCGGCATCAGCCTGGGTGAGATCGCGCCTCGCACCTTCAGCTTCAACAGCCCGCACGGCGCTTGTCCCGAGTGCACAGGCCTCGGTGTCCGACTCGAAATGGACCCCGACCTAGTGGTCCCCAACAAGGCATTGACGATGGCCGAGGGCGCTATCAGGCCCTGGGCACGATCCGCGACAATGGGTACATGGTATGCCAGTATGCTGGAGGCTGTGGCGCGCCATTACGGCTTCACCGTCGGCACTCCGATCAGCGAGCTAACCGACGAACAGCTGAGAGTGGTGTTGTACGGGAGCGGAAGCAAGATGGTGGCTGTGAAGCACCACACGGGGATCGGGGGTGTGTACCAGTACACGACTCCGTTCGAAGGGGTGATCCCCAACCTGATGCGCCGCTACAGGGAGACCGAATCAGACTACGTTCGCGCCGAGATCGAGCGCTACATGCGGTCGAAGCCATGCCCGGGGTGCGGCGGCCAACGGCTCAAGATCGAGTCACTGGCCGTAACCGTCGACGGACTCAACATCTCGAGGGTGAGCAGGATGTCGATAGGCCAGGCCATCGAATGGACCACCCGTCTCGACGTTTCGCCTGAAGGCAGCGGCAAGGCTGTACTTACTGATAGGGAGCAGCTTATAGCGCGCCAGATCATCAAGGAGATTCGATCCCGCCTGGGCTTCCTCATGAACGTCGGCCTCGATTACCTCACCCTGGATC
>CAZGDV010000084.1:0-12536 GCA_964524995.1 uncultured Dehalococcoidia bacterium
ACCGGTCCGCGCCAACATCTGGGCACTCAAGTCGCTCGGCGTAGAGTGGATCATATCCGTCAGCGCCGTCGGCAGTCTCAAGGAAGACGTCCAGCCGCTGGACATCGTTATCTGCGACCAGATCATCGATCGCACCAAGAGCAGGGTCAACTCGTTCTTCGGTGACGGGGTAGTAGTCCACTGCACATTCGCTGAGCCCTATTGCCCGACGCTAAGCCAGTTGCTGTACCAGGTTGGCTACTACCAGACGGGAACCCGTATGCCCCGCATTCACCCCACAGGGACCTATGTCGCTATGGAGGGGCCCTTGTTCTCGACGAAGGCGGAGTCGAATCTGTACCGTTCCTGGGGGGCAAGTGTGATCGGCATGACTGCCTTGCCGGAGGCGAAGCTGGCGCGGGAAGCCGAGATGTGCTACGCCACCATTGCCTGCGTCACCGACTACGATTGCTGGCACGACGTACACGAATCCGTCACCATCGACATGGTGATACAGAACCTGATGCACAGTGTGGAGGTGGCGAAGGAGATGATCAAGAGGGCAGCCGCGCAGCTTCCTCGCAAACGAGAGTGTCCTTGCGCGGTTGCGCTGAGAGATGCTATCATTACGGCGCAAGAGCTGATTCCCCCTGAAAAGAAGGAGGAACTGGGCCTGCTCATAGGGAAATACGTGGAATGACCGACGGGAGATTCGAGCTCAACGGCCTGGCCACGATGATTGGCAGCATGCCGCAGAGTGATCCCCAGGAGGCATGCTCAGCAGTTCTAGCGCACCTCCCTGACATTCCCGCCTGGCCACAACTCCCGCAAAGGTCCTTCTTCGAGAACATGTATGTCCAGTACAGCGAGGGTCTACCCGGTGTCGTACTCACGGACGACAGCATTTGGGTCGATCGCTCGCAGGACCTGAGCCAGCCGCTTGAGGAGCTGTACTCGGCTTACATCGAGAATGACACCAACTCCCGTGCCGTCAGTCCTGAGTACGCGGCGGGCTTCCACGAGTTCCTTCGGGCCGTAGGAGGCCACCGAGTGAAGGCCCTGAAGGGACAGGTCACGGGCCCCATCAGCTTCGGGCTGACTGTGACGGACCAGGATCGTCGACCATTGCTCTACGATGATACCCTGGCCGACGCCATAGCGAAGCACCTTCGGCTGAAGGCAGCGTGGCAGGAGGAGATGCTGAGGAAGCACTGCTCCAGAACGGTGATGTCCGTCGACGAGCCGTACCTGGCTTCAGTGGGCTCGGCTTTCGTATCCACATCGCCGGAGCAGGTGACCGCTCTCCTGGAGGAGGTGCTCGGAGGCATCAGCGGCCTCAAGGCTATTCACTGCTGCGGCAATACAGACTGGTCGTTGTTGCTCGGAACATCGACGGATATCCTGAGCTTCGATGCCTACAGCTATGGTGATAGCCTGGCCCTGTACCCGTCTGACGTGCAGGCTTTCCTGGAGCGGGGTGGGGTGATCGCCTGGGGTATTGTGCCGAACCAGCCCGGCCCTGTGTCGCAGGAGACCGCCGAAAGCATCCTCGAAAGGCTGGAGGGCCTGATAGCAGCGATGTCGGACAAGGGTGTCAGCAAGGAGCTGCTCCTGGGGCGCTGCCTGATCACGCCGGCATGCGCATTGGCTTCTCTTTCTCCCGAGGAGGCAGACAGAGCTCTGGAGATGACGGCAAAGGTGTCATCCGAGTTCAGACGGCGGCATTTCGGGATCAGTTGAAATATCACGCTGAAGGCGATTACCGATCTTGCTAAGGAGGCAGAATGGCCGAGAAAACGCGCAAACTTGGGAGGGGGGTGGCGATGGTGGGGGCAGGGATGTCCAAGTTCGGCTCCTTTCCCGACAAAAACAGTCGCGACCTGTTCGTCGACGCTTTCAAAGTGATGGCGAACTCGGTAGAGAAGGGCTTCGACACCAAGGATATCGATGCCCTGTACGTCGGCAACTTCTCCAGCGACCTGTTTGAAGGACAGGGGCACCTGGCTCCGATAATGGCGGACTGGGTTGGCCTCGTGCCGAAGCCGGCGACGCGATTGGAGGACGCTTGCGCCAGCAGCGGCGTGGCGATCAGAGAGGGTGTTATCGCTATCGCGTCCGGCATCTATGACGTGGTCCTGGTTGGCGGCACTGAGAAGATGACCAATCTGCCTACGGAGCGGGTCACTGACACCTTGGCCGCTGCCAGCGACGCGGTGTACGAGGGCTACTGTGGCTTCACCTTCCCGGGCCTCTATGCGGCTATGGCAACGGCGTACATGGCCAAGTACGGCGCTACGCCGGAGCACCTGATGAAAGTGGGGATCAAGAACCACCGCAACGGGGCCTTGAACCCGAAGGCGCAGTTCAATAAGTCGATCCGGGACCTCATGGAGGCGAGGATCGCCAAGGCGAAGCAGAAGGGAGAGCCAGCACCTACCTGGGCCGAGGAACTCGATTTCCTCAAGGACCCGAAGGCCAATCCCGTGGTGGCGTGGCCCCTGAGGCTGTTCGACTGCTCGCCCATAACTGATGGAGCAGCCTGCATTCTGCTCGTGGCCGAGGAGATCGCCAAGAGCTACAGCAGCGATCCCATATACATCACCGGTACCGGCCAGGGCAGCGATCATGCGCTTCACGAGCGCGAAGACATGTCGACGATTCTAGCGAGCCGGGTGGCGGCTGCCGAGGCCTATGGCATGGCCGGCGTCACGGCCAAGGACATACAGATCGCAGAGGTACACGACTGCTTCACCATAGCCGAGATCGTGGCTACTGAGGACTTGGGCTTTTTCAAGCCGGGCGAGGGATACAAGGCGGCCGAGCAGGGCCTGACGGCCCGCGATGGTGCCAAGCCCATCAACACCTCCGGCGGCCTCAAGTCGAAAGGCCATCCCGTCGGGGCGTCGGGAGTTGGCCAATCGGTGGAGATATGGACGCAGATGCGAGGCGAGGCCGGCCCGAGGCAGGTTCCCGGCAAGGAGATCAAACTAGCTTTGACACACAACGTTGGTGCCACAGGGGGCACCTGTGTTGTCCACATCTACCAGAGGAGGTAACCGTTGACTGAGCAGAGAGAGATTAACAGCGCCTCCTTCTATCAGTTCCTGGCGGAGAAGAAGCTGATGGCGGCGAAGTGCAAGCGCTGTGGCGCGCTGTACTTGCCTCCCCATCCTATCTGCAGCTCCTGCTTCGGCGATGAGCTCGAGTGGACCGAGATGAAGGGAACGGGCAAGCTGGCGGCGTTCACCGCCATCTCTGTAGGCCCCTCCTTCACTCTCGACGAAGGCTATGACAGGAATAACCCTTATTTGGTTGGTGTGGTCCAGCTCGACGAGGGGCCGAAGGTAAGCGGTCGCATTAACGGTCTCGACGCGAAGAAGCCCGAGAGCGTCAAGGTGGGTACACCTGTGGCCGTCGAGTTTTTGGAACGTGGTGAAGGCGACAGGTGCTACTTGGCCTTCAGGGCTGGCTAGCCATGCCGATCAGGTGTATGCTCGAGACAAGGAGGGACAAGTGGCAGGGATACTGTCATATGGTGTTTACGTCCCGATCTGGAGGATCAGCAGGGACGAGATAGCCAGGTCTGTGGGGAGCGCGTCGATGCGTGGCGAGAGAGCCGTTGCGTCGTGGGACGAGGACAGCCTGACAATGGGGGTGGAGGCCGGGCTCGACTGCCTGGCGGGGGTGGATCCGACTGAAATCGATGGTCTGTACTTCGCCAGCGTGTCATCACCGTACAGAGAGAAGCAAGTCTCTTCCCTGATCGCTTCGGTGCTTGATCTCAGAAAGGATGTCTACACCTCCGACTTCGCAGGGTCGTTGAGGGCGGGCACGCAGGCTGTGAAAGCTGCCTGCGATGGTGTAAGGGCGGGAACGATGCGGAAGGTGCTCGTCATCGCGGCGGATGCCCGCAAGGCCATGCCTCGGTCCGACGCCGAGCAGACGTACGGCGATGGGGCTGTCGCACTGCTGATAGGGGGAGATGATAAGGCCCTGGCCACGATAGAAGGCTTCTCGACCATCGTAGACCCGATGCCGGGGCCGTGGCGGAGGGAGGAGGACAGATACGCGCAGGTCTTCGACGTGAGAATAGACACACGGTTTGGCGTGTTGAAGAACGTCCCGCAAGCCGTCAACCGAGTGCTGGGCGAGGTAGGGTTGCAGGCATCTGATGTCTCCAAGTACGCTGCATACGGTCCTGACGCGAGGACGCATGCGGCCATAGCGGGACAGCTGAAGATCGACGCTAAGACTCAGTTGCAGGACTCCATGTTCAAGGATACCGGGATAACAGGGGTGGCGCATTGCCTGTTGCTGCTGGTGGCGGCCCTCGAAGAGGCCAAGCAGGGCGATCATATCGTCTGCACGAGCTATGGAGAGGGCAGCGACGCTTTCCTGGTGAAGGCCACGGACAGGCTCGATCGGGAGAGGGCCAATCACAGGGGGACGCAGTATGTTTCATCGAAGGCGATGCTGCCTTCGTATGGCCGGTTCCTCACATACAAGAAAGAGATAGAGGTGGGCTGGCCGGAATGGGAAAGGAGTTCCGTCGCGAAATACTGGAGGGACGAAAACTGGCTCCTCCCGCTGTACGGGATGAAGTGCAACAACTGTGGCACCCTCCAGTACCCAGTCAGGCGTATCTGCAGCGTCTGCGGCGAGCGGGACAATTATGAGAACGTCAAGCTGGCCAGGAGGGGCAAGGTCTTCACATTCACTCATGACTACCTGCTCGGCCCGGGCAACCGTCCGGCGGATGGCATCAACGCCGCAACGAGGGTACTCATAGCGCTGGAGGATGGCTGCAGGATTTGGCTGGAAATGACCGATCACAACGCTGAAGAGGTGAATGTCGATATCCCCGTCGAGTTGACCTTCCGTCTGCTGCACGAGAAGAGCGATTTCCGTTTCTACGGGTGGAAGGCAAGGCCCCCCAGGGCCGGGTCGAACTAGGAGGTAGGCAATGCAGGAGAGCATTAGAGATAAGGTAGCCATCATTGGGACCGGGGTGACCAAGTTCGGGGAGCATTGGGACGAAGACGCGGACGACATGCTCGTCGACGCCGTATATGATGCCTGCAGCGAGGCCAATGTAGACCTGAGAAAGGACATTGACGCCGTATGGATCTCGACGCTGTATGATTGGTCCGGGATGTCGGGCTGGGGGGCGGCCGAGCCGCTGCAATGGTTTGGCAAGCCTGTGACGAGGGTGGAGAACCAGTGTGCGTCAGGGATGGACGCTGTGAGGAACGCCGCGTACGCAGTGGCAGCGAACAGGTATGACATTGTACTGGCGTGCGGTGTCGAGAAGGTGCTCGATCAGGGTGGCAGGGGGCTCTCGCAGGACATACTCTACTGGCACCCGTCGCTGACCTGGCAGTCGGCTCCCGCCTACTTCGCCCCCTGCGCCATCCGTGCTTTCAAGGAGTGGGGTTGGAGCAGGGAGGACATGGCCAAGGTGGCGGTGAAGAACCATCAAAACGGGGCCAAGCACCCGAAGGCCCACTTCAGGCGTGAGATTACGATCGACACAGTGCTCAATGCGCCGGTAATCAGCTATCCGCTGACTTTGTTCGACTGTTGCGCCCTATCCGAGGGCGCAGCGGCGCTGATTGTGACCAGGCCGGACATAGCGAAGACCCTGGTGGGGGATAAGTACGCGACGATAAAGGCGATGGCCCTGGCTGTGGAGACACAATGGCCCTTCTTCAAGCCCGACTGGAACGGTCTCTCGTTCACCGCCACCGTAAGAGCGGCGGAAGACGCTTACTGGGAGGCTGGAATCGATAACCCTCGCAAAGAGTTGGATTTCGGGATAGTGCACGACTGCTTCACCATAACGGAGCTGATGACATACCAGGATATGAAGCTCTGCAAACCCGGTGAAGGAGCGGAGTTGGCGAGGGCAGGCGTCACGGCAATCGACGGTGAGTTCCCCATCAATCCCGATGGAGGACTCAAGTGCTTCGGGCACCCGGTGGGCGCAACGGGAGTCAGAATGATGGCCGAACTCACGAAGCAGGTGCTCGGGAGGGCGGAAGGTTGCCAGGTCAAGGATGCCAAGATGGGCTTCGCACATAACCTGGGAGGCCCGCAGGCGATCGCCGCCGTCGGCATAGTAGGCCTGCCCAGCTGATGGTGTGGCGCACCGAGTGCCAGAGATGCAAGGATGGAGTTGGAGTGAACAAGACGAAGAGAGTTGCGCAACTCAAACACCGCCGCAAGCGTAAGAAGCTGGAAGCGAAGCGAGAGGCCGAACGCGAGGCGCAGTAGACGCCGGTGAGGTGACCCAGCCTCACGCAGCCGCGTTGGTGCATCTGGAATGTCAGAGCTGTCCGCGCTGATAGATGCGCTCTTGTCCCCCAGTGCGTATCCCCATCGACCCAGGGTGGTCGATATCGTCCAGACTCCGATATCGGTGGTCTTTCTCGCCGGGGACTACGTCTACAAGGTCAAGAAGCCGGTAGCGTTCGACTTCCTGGACTTCACCACCCTGGACAGGCGGCTGTTCTTCTGTGAGCAGGAAGTCAAGCTCAACCGCCGGCTCTGTGCGGACACCTATCTGGGGGTCGTGGCTATTGTCGGTGAAGGGCAAGCCCTGAAGGTCGAGGGCAGCGGTGAGCCGGTCGAATACGCGGTGAAGATGCGAAGACTTCCTCAAGATCGGATGATGGATATCCTGCTGCGAGCCAACAGCGTCTCAGTGAATATGGTCGAGCGATTGGCGGAGAAGCTCGCCCTTTTCCACCAGCACGAGCAGGTCAACGAGCAACTGGCCACGCTGGGCGGCCTGGACGTGCTGACGTCTGACATGATCGAGAACTACGCGGAGGCCGAGCCATACATCGGCCGCACGATCACCGCCGGACAGTACGAGCGGATAAGGGCGTTCAGTCACGGATTCCTCGAACATCATGCACACCTCTTCGACAAGCGGGTAGCGGATGGGAGGATCAGGGACTGCCATGGCGACCTCCGGGCGGCGCATGTTTGCTTCAATGAGGGGCTATGCATATTCGACTGTATCGAGTTCAACGACAGATTCCGGTACGTCGACGTGGCGAATGAGATCGCGTTCCTGGCCATGGACCTGGACTTCTATGCCCAGCCTGCCCTGTCCCGTGAGTTCGTGCACGCCTATGTGGAGTACGCGGGGGACGAGGAGCTGCTGGCCCTTCTCGACTTCTACAAGTGCTACAGAGCCTACGTTCGCGGTAAGGTCGAGGGGTTCAAGCTGGACGACGAGACGATTGGAGACGAAGAGAAGGGAGTTGCCCGAGATAGGGCAGCGCGCTTCTTTGGGCTCGCTGACTCCTATTCCCAGATGGTGGCCAATGAGTGACGGGGAAGCCGACGCTGTGGGTGCGGAGAACGCTGGTGGCTCTCGGGAGCTGAGGTTGCCACTCGACCGGATCGAGAGTTACGTGGGGTCAGATGACGTCGTGATCATGTGTGGCCTACCACTCACAGGCAAGTCAACGGTGGCGAAGTTGGTCTCCGCGTCCCGGAGGATGCCGGTGGTAAGCACTGACCTGGTACGCCGTGACGTTCTGGGGGGTGAAGATATCTTCGACGAGCAAGTCGCATCAGACATGAACAAGAGGGTTATGGTCTACCATGAGACCCTGCGGCGGGCCAACGACGCCCTGAGAACGGGCGGCGGAGTGTTAATCGACGCAACGTTCGTTACGCAATCGCTCCGCAGGGAGGCAGCCAAACTGGCGGAGGAGCACCGGAGACGACTGGCTATCCTGGAGACACGCTGCGAACGCTCTGTCTCGTTGGCTCGGCTGCGGCGAAGGTCCAGGGAGCAATACGAGTCAAATGCTATGACCGAGCAGGCGTACTACAACAACGAGGTGCTCTTCGAACCAGTCGCGCTCGATGCTCTCAAGCAATCTACCCCGAACCTTGACATGGTGCACTTGATGATAGATACTCAGAACGACTCGTCACAGGAATGGTACATCGAGTCAGTCGAGAAGGCGTGACGGTAGTTGCCGTCCGTTGTGTTCTGATCGAAAGGAGCCTAGGTTGAGCAGATCGGTACCGTGTGATGTAAAGGACCCCTCGCTTGCGCAGGCTGGTGACCTTCGTATCCAATGGGCAGCCCGAGAGATGCCGGTACTAAGGCTGATCCGGGATCGGTTCTCTAAGGAGCAGCCGCTCAAGGGAGTGCGCATTTCGGCCTGTCTGCATATCACTACGGAGACGGCCAATCTGGCCCTGACACTGAAGGCGGGTGGGGCCGATGTGGTCCTCTGTGCCTCCAACCCGCTTTCGACGCAGGACGATGTGGCTGCGTGTCTGTCTGTCAAGCACGATGTGTCGGTCTTCGCCATCAAGGGCGAGGACAATGAGACCTACTACAAGCACATTAACTCCGCACTCGATCACAAGCCGCATATTACGATGGATGATGGTGCCGATCTCGTGGCCTCCCTGCACAAAGATCGTCAGGACTTGATCGAGGGGATCGTGGGAGGAACCGAGGAGACAACCACGGGCGTGATCCGGCTGCGGAGTCTGGAGAAAGAGGGGCGGCTCAGATACCCGATAGTAGCGGTCAACGATGCCCAGACGAAGCACTTCTTTGACAACCGCTACGGCACCGGCCAAAGCACCATCGACGGCATCATACGGGCGACCAACATGCTGCTCGCCGGGAAGCGATTCGTGATCTGCGGCTATGGATGGTGTGGGCGTGGGGTAGCCTCACGCGCCAAGGGTCTCGGGGCTCACGTCGTTATATGCGAGGTCCAGCCTATTCGGGCGCTCGAAGCCGTGATGGACGGCTTCGAGGTCATGCCCCTTCTAGAGGCATCCAAGGTGGGTGATATCTTCGTCACCGTCACGGGCGACCTCAACGTTATCGATAAGCGCCACATGCTTGTCATGAAGGACGGCGCGATACTGTGCAACAGCGGACACTTCAATGCTGAGATCAACATACCTGCCCTGGAGGCCTTGAGCAAGGAGAGGCGTCAGATTCGGGCCTATGTGGAGGAGTACGTCCTGGATAAGGGGAAGAGCCTCTTCCTGCTTGGAGATGGGAGGCTGATCAACCTCGCAGCTGCCGAGGGACATCCCGCGAGCGTCATGGACATGAGCTTCGCGAACCAGTCACTGTGCTCCGAGTACATGGTGAAGAAGGGCAAGGAGCTGACTCCCAGGGTGTATCCCGTGCCCGATGATTTGGACGAAGAGGTTGGCAGGCTGAAGCTGGAAGCCATGGGCATCGGCATTGACACACTCACCTCCGAGCAGGAGGGATACCTCGCGAGTTGGGAACTGGGAACCTAGACGAAAGGAGATACAGATGTCCACCACCTTCATGAAGTCACCCTCTGTCTTCATCACGTCCGAGTCGGTTACAGAGGGCCATCCGGACAAGCTCTGCGACTTGATCTCGGACTCCGTCCTGGATGCGATTCTGGCTCAGGATGCGAAGGCACGGGTTGCCTGCGAGACGATGGCCACGACCGGCCTGGTCATAGTAGCCGGGGAGATCACGACTGATTGCTACGTCGAGATACCGCAGATCGTGCGTGATACGGTATGCGAGATAGGATACACGCGTGCAAAATATGGATTCGACTGCGAGACCTGCGGAGTCATCGTGTCTGTCAAGGAGCAGTCTCCTGATATCTCCATGGGCGTGAACCATGCACTCGAGGTTCGTGACCACCACGGGTCAGAGAACCAGAAGGAGGCTCTTGGCGCAGGCGACCAGGGCATGATGATCGGTTTCGCCTGCAACGAGACGCCGGAACTCATGCCGCTCCCTATATCGCTGGCGCACAAGCTGTGCAGGCGACTTGCACAGGTTAGGAAGGATGGAACTCTGTCCTACCTGCGCCCGGACGGCAAGTCGCAGGTAACCATCGAGTACCAGTACGGGGTTCCTAAGCGGGCGGACGCGATCATCATCGCTGCCCAGCATGATGACGCGGTGGGGAACGACGTCATACACCGGGACATCGAAGAACATGTAATAAGCCATGTAATGCCTGCAGACCTGCTCGACGACAACACGAAGGTGTATATCAACGCGACAGGCAGGTTCGCCGTGGGCGGCCCGATGGGCGACGCTGGCCTTACAGGCAGAAAGATACTCGTGGATACCTACGGCGGTGTGGCAAGGCATGGGGGTGGAGCGTTCTCGGGTAAGGACCCTACCAAGGTTGACCGGTCGGCTGCGTACGCCGCGCGTTATGCTGCCAAGAACGTGGTTGCCGCCAAGCTGGCCGATCGACTGGAGCTCCAGCTGTCCTACGCCATTGGGGTAGCCCACCCGATATCCATCTCGATGGAGACCTTCGGTACGGCCAAGATAGATGAGGATCGGATACTCGAATTGATCAACAAGCACTTCGACTTCAGGCCGGGCGCTATCATCGAGACCCTCGACCTCAGACGACCTATCTACAAGCAGACCGCGGCCTATGGGCACTTCGGCCGCGATGACCTCGACCTGCCCTGGGAGCGGACGGACAAGGCGGATGCGATAAGAGCGGACGCCGGCATCAAGTAGGCCGCCGGAGGTGGCAGGATTGAAGGCGATCATTCTCGTCGGTGGAGAAGGGCTGCGGTTGCGCCCCCTCACCTGCAACGTGCCGAAGCCCATGGTGCCTGTGCTGAACAGGCCTTTTCTGGAGCACACGATCGGCAGTCTGAAGAGCCATGGCGTTGACGAGGTCATTCTCGCGATCTGCTACCTCCCGGACCGGATTCGACAGCATTTCGGCGATGGCTCTCGCTTCGGGGTGAAGATGACGTACGCCGTCGAGGACAAGCCCCTAGGCACCGGTGGGGCCATCAAAAACGCCGAGGACATGCTGGACGGTACGTTCGTTGTGCTCAACGGCGACATCTACACAGACCTGGACCTCTCGGACATGGTCGAGTTCCACAGAGAGAACAAGGCGAAAGCCACTATAGCCCTTACCCCCGTCGATGACCCGACGTCCTATGGGGTGGTGGAGCTGAACGGAGATAAGCACGTGCGTGGCTTCGTCGAGAAACCGGGCTGGGAAAGGGTAACCTCCAATCTCATCAACGCGGGCACGTATGTCCTCGAACCGGAGGTTCTGGATCTCATCCCTGCCGACGCTTTCCATATGGTTGAGCGCGGGCTTTTCCCGAGCCTGGTCGAACGGGGAGACACCTTCCTGGCATACGCATCGAATGCGTATTGGATCGATATAGGCGTGCCCGACGACTACCTGAGGCTTCACCACGACATACTCATGGGGAAGGCTAGGGCACGCTTCCCGGGCAAATCCGTGGCGGACGATGTCTGGGTCGATGAGGGAACGAGGATAGACGACTCGGCCAGATTGGCGGGGCCTGTTGTTGTTGGGAGGGACTGCGAGATCGAGAAGGACGCACACGTTGAAGGCCCCGCCGTGATCGGCGACGGCTGCACGATAGGAGCGGGGTCGCTCGTTGAGCAGGCTGTGATCTGGCAGGGTGTACGGCTGGGCAACGACGTGAAGGTGAGGAAGAGCGTTGTTGGCAACAACAGCGTTGTTGGCGACGGCACATGGGTGTCGGATGGGGCGATTGTGGCCGATGAGGCCGTTGTCGGCAGCGGCAATCGCCTAGAGCATGGCATCAAGGTTTGGCCCCGGAGCAGAATAGAGGACGGCGCTATCTCTTTCTGAAGGCGGTGTAATGGGTCACGAGATCAAGTTCGGAACCGACGGGTGGCGGGGCATCATAGCCGAGGACTTCACTTTCGACAACGTCAGGTTGTGTGCCCAGGCGGTCGCTGAGTACCTGTTGGATCACAAACTGGCAGAGCGTGGTTTCGTGGTCGGCTATGACACGCGCTTTGCATCGGAGGACTTCGCGGCGGCCGTAGCCGAGGTGGTGGCTGCAAATGGCATCAAGGTGTGGCTCGGCTCCAAGCCTGCGCCAACCCCTGTCATAAGCTATGCCATAGTGGACAAGGGCGCTGCAGGTGCCGTGATTGTGACCGCCAGTCACAACCCGGGTGTATGGAACGGCTTGAAGTACAAGCCCGACTATGCGGGCAGTGCATCACCGGAGGTCGTAGCTGAGCTGGAGGGACGGATAGGCAAGATCGGGGCCAGCGACAGGGTAAAACGACTGCAGTTGGCCGATGCAATCAACCAGGGCGTGGTCGAGTACTGTGACCAGATGCCCGCCTATACTCGGCGTATCGCGGGGTTCGTGGACCTGGAGAGAATACGTCAGGCCGACTTGAGAATCGTAGTTGACTCGATGTACGGGAGCGGGGCTGGCTACTTCGAGACGCTGCTCTCGGGCGGCAGCATCGAAGTCACGGAGATCAACGCTGAACGCAACCCCCTCTTCCCCGGCATCCAACCCGAGCCAATCGGCAAGAACCTGCAGATGCTCTGCACGATGGTACCGGAGATGAGTGCTGATGTCGGGCTGGCCACAGATGGTGATGCCGACCGGCTGGGCATTGTGGATGAGAACGGGCAGTTCATTACCACCCTCCAGGCCTTCGCTCTGCTTTCTCTGTACTTGCTCGAGGTGCGGGGCGAGCGGGGCCCGATAGTCAA
>CAZGDV010000085.1:0-12132 GCA_964524995.1 uncultured Dehalococcoidia bacterium
ACAGCTCTTGCAGCCAGAACTGCCTCCTGCTCTTTATCGTAATCGCGTTCAGGTGGATCTGGCAACTCCGGGGCTGACGAGAACAACCATGCGTAGCGATTCGCAAGATTCACTGGCTCGAGGCTTTCGTAGAATGGCTGAATCCTGTCGAGCAATTCCGGTTCCATTGCCCAACCAGCGCTCTTGAACTTCCTATGTTTGTGCAGGAGCTCTCTCAGCTTGGACCAGAGATGAACACGCTCCGTCTCCTCCATACCAGCGATGTCCAAGGACATCATCTGCTCAACTGCCTTGTCTCGGTATTGCCGAGGAAGCGATGGCAGCCGTTCAATCAAGTCACCCCACCTGGTTGCATCGGCGCCGACAGCTGCTACGAGTCGCTCAGAAATACTGTCGATATTTCTGACAATCTCTGCATTAGAGATATCTGGGGTCCAGTCCAGGCCCCACTCCCGCCAATGGGGGCGGTGAATCGGAAGGCAGAACTCACGGCCAGTCTTGGGAAGCAGGTCACAGAGCAGCCTCCAGCCAATATCCGGCTTGCGATCAAGGAGCATCTTGAGCACCCGGAGACGCTGTTCAGGTGTAGCTGGTGTCTGACAGCGCCAACATAGGAACAGTTTGCGGAGGGTCTCTCGGGGGCGGTTCTGAGGTCGTCCCTCTGGAACAAGCTTGGCCAGCTCAGCTAGCACCAACGCCACCTGTCCCAAGTACTTCGGCTCCCAGGCAAGTGTTTCCAAGGCCCAGAGAAGCCCCACGTGAGGATCATCGCCCATCAACCCGCCATCCACGAACATGCCTGACAATGGGTTGTCCGTTCGACCGAGCGCTTCGACAACAGCGTTCAGGAAAGCTTCTGGTGCCGCCTCTGCCAGAGTCGGCAGCATGCCGGACAGGGAGCACCACATACGAGCGTCAGCGTCTGGAGACAACAGATTCGCCACGACAGACGCAGCTCGATCTTCTGGCCTAGTTCTGTCGCGAAGACCAAGTTGATCGCCAAGCGTTCCCAGCAATGCCAGCGCTTCCGAAAGACCTTTTCTCAAGGAAGCTGAATGCTCTGGGGCCTTACCATACACACTTGCGGCCCATCGTTGATCGGGAGGAAGATCGTATTTCGGGTCCGCGACACCCAGGACGGAGAGCTCGACTCTCTCAAGAGCATCAAGATTGTCAGACGTGATGTACCGTGCGGCCAGCCGCCATGAATCCCTCCTCGAGACGAGCTGCCAGATTCCTCCCACGCATCGGATTGGTGGGTCTGATACGTTCTCTAGGCGGACGAGGGCACCGGCAACGTCGCTGTAGGGCTGCCCCGCGAGCTGTTCAATCACTGATCGGTCGGCCTTGTTGCCCTCATCCCAGGAGCCAGCAAGGATCGCAGGTACAAGTAGGGGACCCAATTCGGGTCCAGCCCACGAGGGAGCGGACATCTCCTCAGTCATGGAAAGAGACCGGCGAAGTGCGAGGAGACTTCGCCCGCAGTCCTCCGCAAGGACCCTGGCACGGTTCTCACTCAGGCCCATGCCAATCAGAGCCATCTCAATCTCGCGGCTTGGCAGGCGCGGAAGACGCAGGACGTGGCCAGGGACTTCGCGCTCACTGCCAACCGGGAGCAGTACGCGGTGCCCATTCTGGATGGCTTCACCAACGCCCTGCACCTCAGGGAAGGTCGGTATAAGACAGAGATCGTGATGGCGAGACACGAGATCTTCCCAGGACTGGAGCTCCCGTACAATGACGCACTTGGACAAGTGCGGCTCACGCTGTTCCTCCGGCAACTGGAGCAGGACAGCGCTGAAGAAAACTACCACTTCCTGAGCCGATCCGGATTGGACCACCAACGCTGACGGTTCCTCGTCCAGCCACTCGATCACTCTGCCTGCTTCTTCCACTCTTCCAGCCATGAGCAGCTCAGTGCTCAGCGGTGGCTTGGTGTCGCGTCTCCAGTTATTCCAGAAGTCCGCGATGTCCTGAACTCCCGGGGGCCGCTTTCCAATCAGACGGGTCAGCCACACGCGAACGGCAGGGGCCAGTTCAAGCCAGGCTTCCAAGTCATCAGCGTCATATGCCCGCACGTCTAGCCATTTCCCTTCTTGCTTCTTCTCAGCTGTCCAATCATTCTTGTTTGCCCACCGGCGCGGGGTGACGAATACGAAGGCCGTCTGAGCAGGATCCAGCTCCCGTGGACTGGAGCAGCGTCTGGCATAGTCATCTTCAGCCTTCCCCCGCTTATTGCGATCCGTCCCCATTTCCCAGCCGCTGGTCCCTTCGGACACGAACGCGTTGCCCTCCGGAGTTTCAACGATCCCATCCCAACCGCCGAGCTGTATCCCTTCTCCCGCTCTGAACTCCACGCGGTGTGGGGTTGGAACAGTTGCAAAGACAAGCCGCCTCACCAAGCGGGGTAGGTACTCCTGAGCGTCTCGTCTATCCGCCCAGGTGGTGAGGTCGGTTGCCGTCGCCCAGATTCCGTTGCTCATTGCTATCCTCCACGTACTGCAGACTCGAAGTCGGGACGGAAACAAGTCAGTAGAGCACTGACCCTACGGATGCGGTGAAGCGCCAGGCGATCCGTCGGTCGTAACGGCAAGACCGCTGGGTGGGAAAAACAGCGACTCCAAGGAGGCGGTAGTTCTGAATACGTGCCCCTCTCAAGAAGCAGCGATGCTTCGTAGTCACTCTACCGTTCCTTGTGGCGGTTTCTTGTCAACATCTTCCTGTTCCCAAATGAACTCAATGAGCATGTTACCGAAATCCGTGATCGCGTATCCCCGATCTTGCCGGAGGAGTCCGGACTTCAGGAGACTCTGGTGATAACTGGCTAGGAAAGCCCGTCTGTCTTGGTCCTCAGTGCTTTGCTCACGAGCGTCTGCGTGACCGAATATCTCGGGGTATTTTGCGACGAATGCTTCCCGTCGACGTGAGTCCATAGAGAATGATTTGAGAACGATAACCTCCGGATCGGTCAGGTCGTTGAGGGTTAGTAGCAGCTTCTTGGCGCGGGCATGATCGAGATCCTTGACAGACATCCCCCGCGCCAACAAAGTGGCAATGTACTCCTTCCTTTCTCGAGACACAGACCTGACTGCCTGCAACGTACCGTCTTCCAACAGGTCAATGAATGTCTCACTCTTGAATCTTCGCTCCATCTCTGCCCGATCGAGGGCCAGCTGGCTGAGTCTCTGGTCTAGAATGCGGAGAAACTCCTCGAATCTGTCCTGGCGCTGACCTGGGATGATAGCGCCCGCGACCTCTGCGATCATCGGCCCAACCAGCGGAATCGCACCAATCGTTCCTCTGGCCACAAGAGCGCAGATGTCTTGAAGCTCGATGCGTGAAGGGAGACTACTCGTCATAATGCCCTCCTGGGTTCTTCAGCCGCATGAAGCATCTGAGAACACAGAACTCAGTCCAGCATCCGGTGACCACCCGAAGAAGGTATGGCCCCTGGCACTATGGAGACGAGGTCTCGAAGACAGGCTACGAGACTCCACCCGCATACTGGGGACCCCGATCTCTCAAGAGCGTTTATTTCGTAGTTCGTCCCCGAAACTCCCAGAGCGGGAGGATCATCTCACCAATCGTGTCAACGAACCTTGCCAGGATGCCACCCAGATCGTGGCATTTCTCAGCCGTCAGGTTTTCACTGCTAAGCCCATGGATCGGCAGACAGAAGTAGCGGTGGGTCTCGTCGCTGAATGTCTCCTTGCCTGGCCCCGCTCCCGGGAACTCGGATTCCAGCTGCGAGAATGCTGGGAGAGCGCGCTTCCAAATGGATCTGATCCACCCAATGTCCTGCCCATCTTCTTCGATAAGTTCGAATCGAATGTCGAACGTATCACTCTTGGTTGTCCAGAAGAGACCGCAGGAGACTGTCTTTCTCTTTGGAGAGCGGAAATGGAAATCGAATGAGAAGTTGCCTGTTTTACGTTTGTGTCTGAACTTCCTCCGAGTTCCGGGTCCGAAGCGATTCGCCTGCGGGTCCTCGCCTTCAGCCCACCTTGTCCAACGTAGTGAGGTCCCAACCACAGCGCCGAGAAGGTTGTTCTCGGCGACGCTTGTGACTCTTGCTACGATGTCGTCCGATAGCCCAGCCATGCCGATCCTCCTCGCGATGCCTGCCCTACGAGACGTACAAGAAGCCTGCCCGCCCGGTAGCAGCCAGCATTCCCTCCGCCACCTCTACGAGCCGTTTGATGTCTTCCGATCGAGGATCAGGTTTGTGCGGCACACGGATATTGATGACCGCCGAGTGCGCAAGGAGGTTGCCGAGCGGTTGTCCAAGCGGTAGCTTCCAGTCGTTGACCTCGTCCGCCTTGACCTCGATGGCTAAGGTACTGCCGTCTTCGTGTCGGTAGAGAATATCCGTATTCCGCCGCCACCAGAACCCGTACATCGTATGGCCGCTGTCTTGGCATTTGTAGCCGAAGCGGCCGAAGACCGGCGTCAGGAGTCTCTCAATCTCCGGTTCTGTAGCTACAGAGTCGCCCTCGCGTCTTCCGGCTTTGAGCTTGGGAAGCGCGCCCCGCTTCTTGGCTTCTCGCAGTACCGGCTCCGCTGCAGCACAGAGATCCTTGAGATCGACAGGGGGGCTTCCGATACCCCAGTTCTCGATCGGAGCGAAGGACCCAACTTGATTCCCCTCGAGATCTGTGAAGGCAACGCGGAACGTCTGCCAGAGCATACCCTGCCAGCGACGGCGGATCTGATCTGTCGGACGCGTTTTGGCATTGGTGGTCGGGGGCTCGACTCGCCCAAGGGCAATGCATGGGAGTTCATACCTGAGGGAGTGATAGATCGCACTATCGGGTAGGTTGTAGGCGTCCGAGCGCAAGACACGCGACAGGAGGGGGATGTGGTCCCTGCAGAAGGGACACGGCAACCTATCCCGCTCAATCGCCGTACCCTTTCCCTCAGCCACGAACCCATCCCCGGTCTTTTCCTGACTGGATTTCCAGAGATGGCTTGCGCCTTTGTCGGCCATTTCCTTCAGAAGGGCTCGCACTCCTTGTTCACACATTGACTCTTCCTCTCAGGGAAACATCCTATTCTAGGAGAGCCCAGCTGCCCAGACAAGGGCTTGTTGCGAGAATCAGGAGGGACCGCTAGCCAACATCGTCGTCTGGCAGACGGAGGTTAACCGTTAGCAGGCTGGTAGCAGTGCTCATCAACGCATTGGGAAATAAGGGATTAGGATTAGGTGTTGGGCAGGCAACCCAAAGGTCACTCACTCCTTGAGGGACGAGCGTACGCACCAAGATCTCGGCTCCTTCTCTGCGCCCTCAAGGCTTGGTGCTGGCTTTCCTCTGGCAAAGATCCGCGAGCACCGTTGCTGGTCCCGGCACGCGGCCCGGGGGGTGATGGGTCACTTCTCCTTTCGCGCAGGTCTCTCATGCCCTACTCCATGCTGGGTTCCCGGCACCCAACACGCCGTGAAGGTCCTCAGCCGTCCAGCATTTGCCTATGTCCTAGTTTCCCAGCCTCTACCCACCACGCTCACACCCCCTCGTGCTCCCTTGCCATAATCTCCGCTCGGATCGCGTACTCCCCCATCCAGTGGTTTGATCTAACAAACCCTAATTCCCTTTTCCCAAGCTTCATCCCTGCCAGTAACAACTTGTAGACGTAGAAGGTCTTGCACTTAGCACAAGCTCGGTTCCAGTCGGCATCTGTATCGCACTTCCCTAGAGGATTGAGGCAACTTCGAGACTCCTCCATTTCCGTACACCGCCTGTAGATCTCCATTTCCGCTTCAGTCAACTCGATTTCACATCCTAAAACAGTCCGCATATACTCAAGTCCAATCCAGGATATGGCAAAATTCACAAACGCACCGTCAACCTGTGCCAAATCGCGCCCCACTTCATGCAGCAACGGCTCATAGGTTATCCCAGTAATCACCCGATCAGAAAGAGAGCGTCCCATCGCTATGAGAAGGAACTCCCGCCAGATCGATCTCAGGCGTACATTCAGCCCAAGAGAGGTGTATGAAGCCGCATGTGCCTCCTGGACTATAAGTTGTCGTTTGGACTCGCGTGCGAGCTTCCGCGCACTTGACTCCTCATCAAGAAACTCGATATTGGCTCCACTTCCGCGTACATAGAGACACCTCAGGTTCTCGCAGCCCTTACGTGTGACCCACTGTCGAAGCGCGTACGCGCTGTCCTTGCCGCCGGAGAGAAGGAGAATCGGATCGCGATCACCGACTTGATCTGGTGGCCGCCAAGATCGTGAGTCTGCATCGACCTGAATGTTCACGCGCTTTTGGAGGCGCGAGTACTCGGTGCACAGCGCCACAAACTCATCCGGGATTGCGAAGGATGGTGCAATCACAACGCGCTGCTCACCTGCGCTGCCAAGGTTCACAGCCGCCCCGAAGGAACAAGCGAGGGCGATCGCGCCATGGATTGACGAATCTCGTGTGGGGCACTGGATCACGAACACGAAATACGGAGCGACCGAAACCCGTAGCCACTCACCCCCTGTGTGCCGATAGGCAGGAGCGATGGTTACTTTCGCGGAACTCCCTTGCCGGGCCATTCGTCCTCCAGAATCACGGTCTAGCCTTTTGCCCCGCCAGGGCCAGCGCGCTCTCGATGTGCTCCTTAAGCGTTGTCAAACTCCCCTGGAACCGAGCAATTGTCTCGCCGCTGCCCTCCCCGGCAACGGGAATTCGCCCGAGCTGCTCAATCGCCTGGTCAAGCATCCGGGACGCGTCGGCCACCGTCTTCTCAGTCAGGTCCACTCTGTTGTAGATTCGCACTAGTGCCGGCACACAGCCAGCTTCGATCTCACCTGGCATTACGGTTTGCGTCACAGTTCGGAGGAGATTCAGCTGCTCCGAAGGACTGTAGGTTGTTCCATCCAGTAACCCCAAGGCTCTAAGAACTACCTCAAGATGCCGATTCGCCACCGATGCTCGCCTGTCTGAGTACCGCCCGAATAGCTCCTCCATTTCATCAAACGATCGCCAGATTTCCCTAGACCCTCTATCCACTTCAGCATAACCAGTCGCCCTAACAGGAATCGGTCGGACCCTATAGTCCGGAATAGTCCAGCGCACGATCAACCACATCACTCCTTTCCCCACCAACCCTATGACGGGTGCCAGAACCAGGGCTTTGAGTATCACGAACGACCCAGCGGCTTTCAGATCCAGGCCCAACCATCCAAGCGCGCCGAGGCCTAGAACGGCCCCGGTAGCTATCACCCCATAGATCAAGGCAACATATGTAAGCGTTGAGAAGTCCCGCACCTGTCCGTTCAGAAAGAGCGTAAAAAGCACTACGAACGGTAAGGCAACTGCAAACTTCCCCAACACAAGCAAGACCCCGCCAGAGAAACCATGTGAGAATCCTACGCCATAGCCATAGCCAACAAGAATGCCCACACACAGCGCGAGCAGGATTACTAGTCGCAGTGGGCGGATTCGTCCCCTGAGTAATCCTCCCCTATCCTGAACGGAGTCCCTACGTGTCACGCTCATCTACTATCTCCATCAGTATTGAACGAATCTTCTCGAATTGTTCCTTTGCCCTCTGAACGACAAGGCGTGTAGATTCGTCGTGCAAGTGAATGTCGGTGGTAAAAAGGCGCCCAAAACGCTGCAACTCGATTGGGATGGATGAGAGAAACCAGCGATCCTGATCTCGGAGTAGCTGATTACAGAGTTCTTCCCGCTGCGTGTGGTTCTGGGGAACCGGTATGCAAGCAGGATGATCCACCCCGAGTCCCCCTTGAGCAACAAGCTTCTCGCCGAAGGTCGCGTTCCTCGTTAGGAAGGTCAGGGATGCATCCCCATAGTAACACGACATACCAGTGAAACCGGACCCTGCAACTCCCACAGCGATAGGGAAGGGGAAGCAATCCCCAACCACAAGCCGCAGTGCTACGTGCGGAGGCACTTCAGCTAATGGGGGCCTGCAAAGCACAGACACGTCATCTGCTGCTCGTGCTACGAGCTTCAGGGAAACCGATGCCCCATGGCTACCCAGCCGGGAAACGACTCTGGAGAGGATCTCGTCGGCGACATCCAACGGCAATCCGAAATGAACATGAGCACCAGGCGCAGAGCATAACGTCTCAAGTGTTTCCATCAGATCAGTTGATACATCTATCTTCATCTTGAGTAGCGTCGTTTCCCAATCATCATCTGTGCGTGCGTATTCGAATATAGGTGGGAAGAAGCAGACGGGTTCGGAAGCAACTCCTGACGATATCCTGCGTTTGAATTCCCCCTGATCGACTGGATTGCAGATCTGTCCGTGAAGGGGATTCAGAACGATTCCCTGTCTCACTAAGCTGTCGAACCACGAGTCAAGAAGGTCACGGACCTCATCATCATCGATAACAAGGCAGGGCGACGCCCAAGTACTTTCGCAGACAACGGCCAGGACTGAAGGTCCCCCCTCGACCGTCACGATCTCCAATGGGTGAAGGTGGGGCGGAATCGGGCCACTACGGACCGCAGCAAGAGCCCAGGCGCCACCATGTTTCTCCTCGTTCAGCACCTCTCGAGCTACGTAGAGCGGCCCATCAACTGCTTTTCGCATAGAATCAACGCCCCAGAACATAGTCGCCAGGCGTGGGTGATAACCAGGGCTGCCATGAAGGGCGGTTTCTTCAGCGACGTAGGCAAGCACCGCGTGCGGTTCAGAGAATGCCGTGAAGTGCCCATATGGCGTGAAGTAACTTAGGCGACAACGTCCCCCGCTAACAGCGGTTTCTGATTTCAGCGCATTCAGAATACACCGGAAGTACAGCTCCTGTCGGAACGTCTGATGACAATATAGCGTTCTCACTGGCCTCACACCTTTCCATATATCCCAGTCCAGAACGACGAATCCGCTGGCGGCCCTCCCTTGATGCCGCGTCCAAGGCACTTCCAGTACAGATTCCTTGGCTCTCCCCTTCCGTAAAACCTGGGGGCTTCCCCAAGCAAGAGCCAGCCACTTCGCACAAGAAAGGTATTAGAAGCTTTGTTACCTGGATGGCTCAAACCAAACGCCCACTTGCCACCTTCCCGCTTCGCGAGTTCAACAAGCTTCGTATCAAGCGCCTCAGCAACGTGCTGGTCGCGATAACCTTCATGGACAACAATATATGAGAAGTAGAAGGTCTGCGGATCGCTAGTCCGCAATGCCCACGCGAGACCGATTGGTGTTCCGTTCAGATCCCTCGCACCAACCAAGATTCCAGATCCATGAATGCACGGCCCCACAACCATGGATACGAGCAATCCACGGTCTACTGGGATTAGAGAGCCGAACTCTTCCGCCGCGACAGCATCGTCAATTCGCTCAGTTTTCGTTCCACTCATGGCGCCCCCGAACAATCTAGTACTGCCCTGCTCGGATCCTCGACATGTTCTCTCTGTAGTTCCTGTATCGTCCGAGCTCGACAGTCACAACTCCCGTCGTTTCAACGGCCCCGAATTCGGCGACTACATGTTCAGATGGAGAGGAATCCTCCAGACGTAGGAAGTCCGCCAAGGACTCGCAAGCCTCAGATGGCGGCAGTGGCACCACGATTTTGCTCCTTCCACCACCGTACTTGAGCCCATTGACCTCATACGAACCAGCGATATTCACGAATGCTATCGGTACTCCATAGTCCAAGGATCTGGAAAGCAGCTGCAAATGCCAATAGTCGTGCATCGCAAGCACGGCCATGCTCGGCACGAGAACCAGCCCAGCCCCCTTGCTGACAAGGACCTCTACACTCCGGCTGCTCAGCGCAACATCGTTGCAGATCGCCACTCCGAATGTTCCCCAAGGAGCGTGGACCACCGCGTAATCCTTCCCAGGTATATAGCCGAACTCTCGTTCGCTGTCTCCGAGCAGCACCTTCCGTTGCCGCAAGACCTCCCTACCCTCCGGATCAAGGATAACTGCTTCGTTCACAAACGACCCGGACGCGCCACCTTGCCGCTCCGCGAATCCGTATACCAGATAGCAGCCAATGCGTTTTGCACAACTCGCAAGGTCACCAGGTTTCCCCGGATAAAGCTCAGGAAGACAGATGATATCTACAGATCCCCTCTGAAAGGCAGAGATCAGGGAGGTCGCCTTCTTTGTATTAGTGTCCGGATCCCATCCAGGATACTCAGGCTGCACGATGCCAATCCGAACCGGGCCTGCTGTTCCCAAATCCTTCATCTCTTGTTCCCTCCCATCGCCACATCCGGTGCCGTCGAGAATTGCGACCGAAATGAGAATACACGCAACGAAAATCCACTGGCGCGTTGCTCTTTCAGCCAATGCTACGCTCCGCACAGACCCAGTACTTACACGCACCAAATGCACCGAATTCCTCAGCACCCTAAGCCCTTACTACCCTTACCTTTTGCCCACTCGCTCCCCATTAGTATCCCCACAGACACATAGCGGCCGGCATACTCGCGATCGGCCAGGCGGCAATGCTCATCGTATCGAATCCGAATCGCAAGCTGGTCTCTATCGTCCACGAGCCGCTAACTGACGTGAAGAACGTATTAGGGCAAGCGTCCGATCATACAGGGGGTTGCACTGCCCTACCTCCCCAAGCAACACGGCGATATTCCTCTTTAGCTCGAATGGTGTCTCGACGAGCATACTGTGCCCTGGCCAGCGTTGCTCGATGAAGTTGCGGCGCATAGATGAGTTCTTGGCGAGTTCGATATGCAGACAGGCCTGCAACTCGTCCGCGGTGCACAAGAGCTCAATGGCCTTGCGAGCCGACTTCTTACCAAACTGAATCAAGCTCTCCAGGAATACAAGAACATTGCCCATCTTCGCGTAGCGCAGAGCTGCCTCCAGAACCTTCACTTCAGCAATCGCGAGATATACACCATAGTCGTGCGCAAGCTGTTCGCCGTCATACTGCCACGGCGGCAGAGGGGCAAGGAAGTCATGACCCTGGACAACCTCATAAGAGCGTCTGATATTGTTCAGGATTTGCCCCGTAAAACCAAATGGCGTGGGCTCGTCCACCCGTAATGGAAAAGGGAAAAGGTGCAGGACGAGACTGGAATTCGTTCCGGAGGTAATCTGACATGGATCGCCGAAAGCTCCGGGGACAAAGATGAGACTCCGGTCCTCTGGTGTGAGGGACACGAGCGAACGAAGAAACTTCCGAAAGGCATCGAGTCGCTCATCATATCCAAGGAGGAAATCAAGCTCGATTCGGGGCTCGACAAGAGGAGGCTTGCTGCCGAAGAGAATCAGGCCCTCATGGTTCGCCAGGTTTGCCAGCTCATCTTCTGCCAATTGCTGGAGTCGATCATAGTACGCCACTGACGCCTCGGACTGAGGAGAATCAACGCCCATCATGCACCCAAGCCCCTCCCGTCTATTGCCGCCACGTGACCTACTTGCCTTGGGACTCTACTTTACTCAAGCGAGTCCTGCCGCTGACGCAATCCCTGTCTTCATGCCTGTCATGGAGCGCCGGGCGCATGCTGGAGCATGATCTAATCCCGACCACGGCCCCCACGGTTACTCGAAAGAAGCGGTCGAAATCACCGACCCATGCCCTCCCATTCAAGGGGACCCTGCAACATCCTCCCCGACGCGGCAACTCTCATCCAAGAGGAGCGCTGTCTGAAATTGGCTGAAGCGGAACGAACCTGGGCGTATTCCCCTTTCCTTGACACTCGTCACCGCTGACATCCTTAGCTCGCAGGGAGACCCGGAGGGCTCATCCGCTTGACGGCCATCGGCGCACCATGTCCGAATGCTCCAACTCATGCTCTTCACCTTGGCGGTATCCAGCACAACTACCGGCGAGCAGCGTAGACACGACGAAGTTCATGCAGCCAAAGCACTCCCCAACGGGGAGATCTGCGTCCAACCCGCCGCCTCCTATATCCAGAGTCCCATGGGGCAGTCTTTGTCATTCGATCACAGCAAGAATTCTACCATGTGGATTGAGCAGAGTCGAGGGCAATCACGGGCCGTAGTGTTCCTTGCTACCGATTTGCTACCGAAACCAGCCAGAACACCCCCAAAGTAGCAGGAATGAGGAGGATAGGAGGTCGGCGTAACTTCTTGATGTTGTTACTGTTCAGGTGTTCCTGGTATCTCTCGTTTGGGCCTCTGAACGGGCTCATAACCCAAAGGTCGCTGGTTCAAATCCAGCCCCCGCTACCAC
>CAZGDV010000086.1:0-12120 GCA_964524995.1 uncultured Dehalococcoidia bacterium
GCCCCTAAACTTGTGGTTGTACCATAGTTGACCACACTGTTGGCTAGAATGTCGGTCTTCCAGGTGATAACCGCTGATACCGCGGTGACATTAGACTCCTGAATGTCAGTGATTGCCGGGGAGGGCACACTTTCGTTGCCTTCGGAGTTAAGAATCTCGATAGGAGGATTATCTGCCTGAATTGTACTAGCTTCAGCTCGAGGTCCGGGCCCGATTCTGAACACCGGAGTAATCGCCATCAGTAGTGCCAGAAAGATGCACACAGTCCAGCTAAGCCTTAATGATTTCCTGATACTACGAAGCCTAGTCATCGGAACCACCTTTCGCTGTCTTATTCATCTAGCAACAGCCTTCGCCGACGGTGGTAGACGATATGATAAACGTCCACGCGGTAGGCGACGCACACAATAACATTGGTACGAGTATCTGTCAACACCTAAATGTAAGATCTATGTATTCTAGTAAGATTCATGTATTTTGGGGTAGGTGATTCATGGGTATAGTCGAAGCTAGAAGCTGGTTGGACCCCTGGTTTCGAAGCGTTAACTCGATCGCGTTTCCGCTCTTCATAGCCCAATTGGTCAATGTGTCATCACCAGGACCCTCGACAAGGTTGGCATAGGTATCCGGAACCGTCTACGCTATGTACGTGATGCGGATGTGGGGGTCGGCGGGCAAGTCTAACAGCGAAGGCGATGCCGGATGCTGTCAGACTTGCCCACACTCGTCTTCAGTCTCTCCGCAAACTCGCGAGGGACGTCTCTGTGTTCGCCTGATTGGTTGGCATGTGCCAAACAGGTGGAATAGATCAACTCCAGTTAGTTGACGCTCACAATGCTACGGGCTATACTGAACGTAGCTTCCGCAATCCGTTTCTTCCCTGTGCGTTGCTAATCTGAAGGGGCGATGAAACACTGGCTGTAGGTGGTCACTTGGCTGGTGCGGAGCCAATAGTGAAACCGACCTTCGAAAGGGGTCGGTTTCTTGCTTGTCTGGCGCTGATCCGCCACGCAGACTAGCGGATACTTGTGCGATAACATGCGCTTGTTGAGACTTGTGGCGATGTTGTTCGCCTGGGGGCTGAGTACACTGATCCTCGCCACATGGATTCAGGCCGCTATCCACCCAACCGGACAGATTATTATCTCAGTCAACGCTTACGGTGAGCTCTGGTGGGAGGCGATTGTCCTCCCGGCGGCATGGCTGCTCATCACCTGGTATCTCGTCTACCACATGAGAAGGATCAGAAGGGCGAACAAGCGAGACAAGCGCCGGCGCGATCCATAAGATGGTTTCGCCTGCGCCGGTGAAAGGTCACTTCGGTCCCTCGGTTCTCCTCCCCGGCTACTCCCTCGACGTTTTTGGCCTGGGCCAACACTAGTTCTGTGCTCCGCTAGTACTATCGTTACGTCGCTAACCACCCGATGACGCCATTGCCACAGGTGCACCTAACGCATATACTCGTAAGAGGTTACTAGATGAGGAACATTCCATGGCAACAATATCCACGCTATGCTCGCGGAGGTGGTTGGGTGCCCATGCCTGAGCGGAGGCCGCAGCCGATCAGGCTGCAGCTTCCGGGGCGGGATGACTGTGGAGGCCGAATTCGGCCTGGACTCAGCACAAGGAGCCAGAGGAAATGAAGGCGTCCCCCAATGAGCAAAACGAAGGGAGAGGAGTGGGAGCGGGTGGAGGAAGTGCATCGGACCTGGCTGGGAAGCATGGATCCAGGGGCGGCGCATCCGCGAGACAAGGCGCTCGCAAGGGTGACTTCAAGGCGACAGGAAGCGGCGAACGCAAGCTGGTCACAGTGCTGTTCGCGGATGTATCGGACTACACGCGCATGTCCGAGAGTCTTGAACTGGAAGATGTCCACCAGATTATGAATGGCTGCTTTAGGGTGCTGCTGGAGGAAGTTCACAAGTATGAGGGTACTGTCGACAAGCTCCTGGGCGACGGGGTAATGGTGCTCTTCGGCGTCCCGATCGCCAAGGAAGACCATGCGCAGCGTGCGTGCCATGCTGCCATCAGCATGATGGCCGCTGTAAGGGAATACGGAGAGTCTGTCAAGAGAACCTTCGGCGTGGACTTCAATGTGAGCATCGGGGTGAACTCAGGACACGTCTACGTGGGGCCGCTGGAAGGCGACGAGGGGAGGGATTTCTCAGCCATCGGCGATGCCATCAACATAGCTTCACGATTGGAGGCCATAGCTGCTCCAGGGCAGATTCTGGTATCGGAGAACACATACCGCGCTGCCAAATCCTACTTCCGGTTCGATCCGCTGGGAAAGAGGAGAGTCAAGGGCAAGAGGGATTGCGTCGAAGTCTATGAACTTGTTAGCAGGAGTGGTGTCGACTCACGGCTGGGGGCGGCAGCTCAGCTCGGGTTGACAGCATTCGTAGGCCGGGAGAAGGAATTGGCCTTCCTGAGGGCCGCCTTTGAGAAAGCAAGCCTCGGTTCTGGGCAGGTAGTGTGGGTCGTGGGAGAACCGGGAGTGGGCAAGTCCAGGCTTCTGCTCGAACTGAAGAGCAGGACGAATCAGGATAGCCACGTGTACCTCGAGGGCAGGTGTCCTCCTTATGGAGTGTCAACCCCGTACTTGCCCATACGAGAGGCTCTGCTAGGCTACTTTGGCATCTCGCGTCAGGATGATGGTCCTCTCATGCGGGAGAGAATGGTCGAAGGCGTAGCGCGAATCGACGAGGCACTGCTGGATGCGCTGCCAGCCTTGCACGACTTGCTCAGCATTGCTGTCGATGACGAGCGCTACTCCAACCTGGGACCCGTCCGTAAGAAAGAGAGCATGTTTGGGGCTGTCAAGGATCTGGTTGCGAAGCAGAGTCGCACGAAGCCTGTAGTACTTGCCCTCGACGACCTTCACTGGACTGACAGCACCACGATGGATTTCCTCAGCTACCTGATTGATTGTCTTGCTGACGTTAACGTCCTTCTACTGCTAACGTCCAGGCCCGATTTCGAACCGCCGCTGCATTGGCAGGGTCGAGCCTTCTTCTCAACGCTGGTCCTGGAGGGACTGCCGGATACCGTGAGTCGTGGCCTTCTACAGTCGCTGCTCTACAACGTTGATGCCGGGCAGCAGGCGATTGACCTCATCGCTCCAAAGGCGCAGGGCAACCCCTTGTTCATGGAGGAATTGGCGCAGCTGTTCATGGAGACTGGTTGCCCGAGCCTAGCGGGGTCCGCGGATGCCGGAGTGGAGATACCGCCCAGCATAAGGGGAATAATAGAGTCGCGTATCGACCGGCTCGGGGATGATTTGAAATCGGTCTTGCAGCTGGCGTCAGCTATTGGCCCCAGCTTCGACGCTGAGATCCTGGGGATGGTGGTCGGCAGATCGGAAACCGTGGACTCCGACCTGCAGGCCTTGCAGCGACTCGGGTTCATATGCAAGAGCCCCGGATGCTTACAAGAAGAGTACATTTTCAAGAGTGTGCTGACTCAGGAAGTTGCATACAGCTGTATTCCGTCGAACATGAGGGAGGAGGCCCACAGACAGATTGCTGAGGCGCTGGAGGGCACCTGCTCGGTGCTGTCTGAGCAGCAGCCCGAGGCTCTGGCGTATCACTATCTCAGGTCGGGCGATAGCTTGTCGGCCTGCAGGTACTATGAGCTGGCGGCCCGAAGGGCCGTACGTCGGGGTTCGAACTGGGAAGCCCTGGGACTGTACAGGGAGGCAGTGACGGCGCTTGACTCTCCACCCGACACGAAAGAGAAACAGAAGGAACAGCTCAGGATACTCAGGCTCTCGGACCTTCCCATGAGGCTGTTGGGCTATCCGGGCGACTCGCTTCGGCTACTGGAGAAAGGACGTCAGCTATCGAGAGTGCTCGGCGACGACAGGGCTGCAGCCATAATGGACGGCAATCTGGGGTTTTGCTACTTGCTGAGAGGAGACCTCACGAGCGGCAGCAAACTCTTGGCGGACTGCGCTGAGAAGGCGCGTCGACTCGATGGTTCGGAGCTCACTTCTTCTGTTGTCTTCGATCTCCTTACATCCTACTATCTGACGGGGCGTTTCTCGAGTGTTGTACGCGTGGCCCCGAAGGTGATAGCTTCAGTCGATGAGCCCAGAGACGGATCAGGGGTGCTGCCCAAGCCGCTATCGTCGAGCTTTGGTACAGTCGTGTCGCTCTACTACGCGCTCAGCCTGGCATGGCTCGGGAGGTTCGACGAAGTAGAGGCCGTGTGCCGGTCGCTTTCTGAGTCATCGGCCTCGCACGGCACGTGGCTGGCACGTATAGCACCGGAACTGGCTCGCGGTTATGCTCTGGTGTTCAGAGGGGATGGAGCAGGAGCCGTGGAGCACCTGCAGTACATCATCGAGCAGTGCGAAAAGGAAGAGATTCGGGTTCTGCTGGGACAGGCCCATACACTGCTTGGCTGGGCCTATCTCCTGCAAGGCGATATCGGCGACGCCAGCCGGCATATCGAGAACGCCATCGCCTCCGACTCGGACGCGGGATCATCGATGTTCGCGCCCATGACGTATTATTGTTCGGCCATGGCGAGCTGTCAGTCGGGAGACCTTGAGGAAGCACATGATTCGATCAGCTCGGCGATTCGCATAGCGCGCGATGCTAATCAGAAGCATATCGAGGCCATGTCGGAAATCCTGCTCGGGGAGGTGCTCGCGAGACGCGACAAGTCGCAGTACGTATGGGCCTCGGACCACGTGAACCATGGACTCCAGAAGCTGGGCGAGCTTGGAGTCAGGCCGTTCGAAGCTTGTGGTTGGCTGTCGCTGGCTGGTATCCACGCCGACGCTAGTCTATGGAAGGAAGCGGTGAGCGAACTCAGGCAGGCGTATTCGTTGTTCAGGCAGATGGGGATGAACGCCTGGCTCCAGGAGGCCAAGCGGATGTTGGAACGGTTCGAAGTGTGTGGAAGGGATCTGCATTCAGAAGGCAGCGGGCAGCGGTTGGCTGACTGTTAGAGTCGCAAGCGCTGTGGCCGTGCTGGTGGCGCTCTTGGGGATCAGACGAACAGAATGGCTGAGGACGCGACCCATGGGAGTGGGCAACAGTTGCCTGTCATGGGATGTCGCTTGAAGGCATCTCCGGTTGGTCGCTCGTGGGCATCATGGCCAACCGGGATCGCACTGGAAGTCCCTCTGCCTGGGCCTGTGGGAATCGCGTAGCTTTCGGAGTGCCTTTGTCTCGATCTGGCGCACCCGCTCTCTGGTGACTCCTATTTCCTTGCCCACCTGCTTGAGCGTTCGTTCTTGACCATCCCCCAGGCCGAAGCGCAGTTCGATAACGCGACGTTCACGGTTAGTCAGTGAGGTCACAGAGTCCCTGATCTGCCTGTTGACTTCGCTCTTAGCCGCTTCCTCCTCCGGCGACAATGTGACCTGATCGTCGATCATGTCCAGGAGGCAGCAGCCGTCTTCGGGATCCCCGATTGGCATATCCAGGCTCACGCAGTCGGTGCCCTCGATGGTCTGTAGTTTGCGGACCACGCTGACATCCAGCTGCATTGTCGTGGCTATTTCCTCGATAGTCGGATTACGTCCATACTGCAGGTTGAGGCTTTGCCTCGACCGTTCGAGTCTCCTTACCATTGTAACCACGTGTGCGGGAAGGCGGAGAGGCCTGGTCTGACGCGCAACAGAGCGGCTAATCGATTGCTTTATCCACCATGTCGCGTATGTGCTGAACCTGCAGCCTCTGCGCTGGTCGAACTTCCTTGCGGCGTGCATCAGGCCCATGTTCCCTTCCTGTATGAGGTCGAGGACAGGGATGCCCCACCGCGAGTAGCGCCTCGCGATGCTCATAACCAGTCGCAAGTTGGACCTGACGAGGAGGTCGAGAGCCGCCGAGCCTTCGTTTCTGACCGTATCGAAGTGGCTTTGCAGCGCTGTCTCCATGTTCTGAGCTTGGCTCCGGAATGAATTCGCCCTGACCCTGCGTACGAAGACGGCCGGTGACCTGGTGATACATTCTTGCAGAAGGAGGAACCACGGTATCAGCTTGACGTCCAACGATAGGCGTAGCAGCGCTCTCCCGATGTCGGCCTGCCTCGCGCCGAGTCTGTCTGCGACAGCGTCAACGAGACCATGGTCGATACAGCCACCGATCGCATCTGAAACCGCAGGGTGCTCCACCTTCGCAAGAACGGAGAGACCCGGCCCTATGCCCAAATGGGTGCATAGGGCCTCGAAGTGTGGCCGGGCCTGACAGAATCGATCGAAGAGGACCAGGAGCAGTTCGGAGGGGGTGGGTTGAGCCAGCTTGTGGAGGTACCAATCTTGCTCCAGTTGCGACAGATAGTTCGCCAACTCAATGCGGGAGGCCAGCCTTGCCTCATCCTGAGCGCTGAGCAGAGGAGTCTCTCTTGCCTCCGCGCAATAGAGCCCCACGATGTCTTCACTGGGGACGTGTCTGAGTTCGCACTGCTCTCTTCTCATTTGTCTCTTGGGCTGCAGCATGGGCTTCCCCACCTGTGATTACGCCGCCTGATCCGATGATAGGACGGCCTGCATATTCCCTTCGGCTCCAGGGTCCAGCTAGGTTAGTGCTGCTTCACGGCGGACCTGCTCGCAGCCGCCAATTTGCGTACAGGAGTGCGGCTGGGCGGTTGCTCCCCGATCTGTTCATATCTCGGTCTGCGGAGACTGCAGCAGCCTTGATTCGCGCGCCATGATGCGGGTCAGAGCCTCCACGACGGAGGGATCCCACTGCTTGCCCGCCCCTTTCTTGAGCGTCTCGATTGCCTCTTCATTGCTGAGGCGTGGTCTGTAGGGGCGTGCACAGGCCATTGCGTCAAAGGCATCAGCGACCGATAGAATCCTCGCTCCGACCGGGATGGCGTCACCCTTCAGCCTGCTCGGATAACCCTTCCCGTCGTACCATTCATGATGGCTCTCCACGATCGGAAGAACGCTCTTGAAGAAATCCATCTGCCGGATGAGGTCCACTGCCACCGTAGGGTGCCTCTTGATCTCGGCATGCTCTGCAGGTGTCAGAGTACCGGGCTTGAACAGGATGTGGTCAGGTATCGAGACCTTGCCTATGTCGTGGACTATGGCGGCAATCTGGACCTCTCTGATGAGCTTGTTCGAACAGCCCATCTGTATGGCGATATCGTGTGCCAGCAGCTTCACGCGCTCGGAGTGGCCGCGTGCGTAGGGCTCGTGGACCTCGGCCATCTGCGCGAGCATGCGGGCGAACTGCAGGTGGAGCGCTTCGGCATTGGTCTTCTCCTCTGCCTGCTTCTTCTGCTGCTCGAGCGTGTTCATCGCGACCTCTTCGCGGGCTAGGGCTTCGATCGCTTCTCGATAGTATTGGTGTATTTGCCCGACCTGCTGCTCCACCTTCTGCTCCAGCCGAAGCCGATAGTCCCGGTTCTCCTGCGACATGTGTCTTCTCTCCAGGGCCTTCTTCACTCTCGCGACCAAAGCATCCAGATCGAAGGGCTTGACGACATAGTCGTATGCTCCCATCCCCATCGCCTCGACCGCAGTCTGCGTGTCATTGAGTGAAGTGATCATGACTACGGCAGTATCGGGCTGATCCTCGGCCAGCCGGGAAAGAACCTCCAATCCCGACATTCCCGGCATCTTGATATCCAGGAGCACCAGCGAGAACTCGCGCATGAATGCTTCCCACAGGGCCTGCTTGCCGTCGGGCGCGCCGGCGCATTCGTATCCCTCGGATTCCAGCTTTCGGCATACTGCTTCTCTGATCGACTCCTCGTCATCGACCACCAGCACTGCTTCTTTCTCTTCATACATTGGCCTTCTCCCCTTGGTTCGTTGGTTGATCGGGTTCGTCTGTAGCTTCAGTTTCGTAGGTAATGGGTATTTCCACGACGAATGTGGCACCTTCGCCGGGCTTGTTCTTCACATACATTCGACCGCCATGTCCCTCAACGATCCCGAAGCATATGCTGAGTCCGAGGCCGGTGCCTTTGCCGACCCCCTTGGTTGTGAAGAATGGATCGAATATCCGCTTCTGGTCCTCTACGCTGATGCCCGGGCCGTCATCGGTGAATGTTGCCTGGAGCATGTCTCCAACCTTGCGAGTCTTGATCCGAAGTGTGCCTTTGCCGTTTGCGTCCATCATTGCCTGCTCGGCATTCGTGATTATGTTTGCGAAGACCTGCTGCAGCTGGTGGAAGTCGGCCATCGTCATGGCGAGGTCGCGACCGAGGTCCAGACTGACTTTGATGTTGTTCACCTTCAGCCTGTATGCGTGCAGCTCCAAGCTCTTCTCGATGATATCGTTGATTGAGACCATAGTCTTCTCGGGTTTGTGCTTCCGTGCGAAAGACAGCAAGTTTCCGGTTATCTTGGACGCGCGCTTTGCCTCCTTGAGTATCGTGTCCACATCTTTCCTCATGCTGTCCTGAAGGTCGTCCCTCGATGCGAGCAGCTGTGCAAAGGCCTGCACCGCGGCCAGAGGGTTGTTCAGTTCATGCGCAACACCTGCGGCCAACTCACCCACCGCTGCCAGCCGTCCGGCAAGCTGAAGCTGCTCTTCGATGTCCTGTTTTGCGTCCTCGATGCGTTTCTGTTCGGTAATGTCTCTTATGGAAACGAGGCTGGCGACCCTGCCCTGGAACTCGATTCTGGTCCCGACTGCACTGAACCATATCTGTCGATTGTCTCTCGTCAGGCCCTGCAGTTCATAAGTCTCGTGCAGGTCCTTCTGCAGTACTTCCTCGGCTATGAGTCTGCGGACGAAGTCTCTGTCTTGCTCCGGTATGAGATCGAGTGGGTCAAGCCCGATTGCCTCCTCAACAGAATCGAAACCGAAGATACGCGCTGCAGGCTCGTTGCCGAACGCAATCCGGAAGGTCTCACTATCGATCACACAAAGTCCATCGAGCGTGCTGTTGAACAGGACTCTGTAGTTCTTCTCGCTTCTTCGGAGCGCTTCCTCTACCTGCCTGCGCTGTGTGATGTCCCTCGCCACGATGGAGACTGCTGGCCTCCCGAGATACGTCGTGCCCCTGGTGCTGAGCTCTACATAGCACTTGCTCCCGTCCTTCTTCTGCAGTTCAGTCTCGTGCTGGTCTGGTACGGGTTCGCCCCGACGCCTTCTCGCGGAGACCCGCGAGAAGCGTCGGAACAGGTCAGGGGACAGAAAGGACTTGATGTTGCTACCGAGAACCTCCTCCGCCGAGCATCCAAGCATCTGGGCGCTTGCCGTATTGGCGAATACCACTTTCGAGTCCTGCACTACGAGGTAGCCGTCATTCATGTCCTCGACTAGGCGCTTGAACTTCTCCTCTGATTCCTTGAGTGCCTTCTCGGCACGTCTGCGCCGGATCGCGCTTCCGATTATTCCGGAGACGACAAGCAGTAGCAGCAAGTCGTCTTCACTCCATCCCCCTGTTCGCATAATGTTATCGAAGCCGATGAACCCGCCCAGTTCCTCTCCCACCCTTATGGGCAGAACCAGCAATGACTTGATGCCCTGCTGTTCAAGTATTCGCTTCTCGGCCGCAGCCCGTTTGCCTAGTTTGGAAACATCCCTAATACGTATCACGTCCCATTTTCGTAGCCTGCGCATCCACCAAGGGAATGTCTCGCAGGGGATGTCCTGCAGGTTGTGCTTCTCCGCGGATATGCCCTCGGCGCACCATTCGTGTGTGTTGCTCATGGTGCTGCCGTCTTCGCTGAGAAGGAAGACATAGGAACGACTGGCACCACAAGCGACGCCGACATCCGCCAAAGCGGCATCTGTCGCCTCATCCGTGCTGAAGCCTCCGATGAATCGGGAGGCGATATTCGAGACAGTCTTCTCCAGCTCCAGATTGCGCTGGACGACCTGTTCTGCCATCTTGCGCTCGGTGATGTCATGAAGGTTGACAATAATCCCCTGGACGGCGGGGACATCGAGCAGGTTTCGGCCTATACCCTCGAGGTGACTCCAGGAGCCGTCCTTGCGCATGAGGCGCAACTCCATCGTCATCATTGCGCCTGCCTGTCTGCGTATCGACGCGAAGGCCTGTTCGACACCAGGCAAGTCGTCGGGGTGGACGTGCTCAAAAGCGCTCTTGCCCATTCTCTCTTCAGGGTTGTAGCCGAGCAGTCGGGCCACGGATGGGCTTTCGTATAGAACGGTTCCGTCTGCGCCGATTGTGACCGTCAAATCAGATGCGTTCTCGATCAAGGCTCTGAACTGCTCTTCCCTTTTCTGCAGTTCCTCGCTTGCCCTTTTTCGCTCTGTGATATCGCGGGCGATGCCAATCACCTCAAGAGAGTCCCCTTGCGCAATTGGGTACGTACATATCTCTACGGGGATACGATTGCCAGCCTTGTTCATGATCTCGAATTCGTCCGGCCCGGATGGCGTGCCCTTGAGGTTTGCCTGACCTACTTCGAGTGCTTTGGGGACGGATTCGGGTGCCAGCAGACCGGCCTCCAGGAAGGTCTTGCCGACAAGCTTCTCTCTCGAATGGCCGGTCAGGCGTTCGGCTGCAGCATTGCCGTAGAGAAGCGTGCCATCCGCGTCGTTGATGTATATCGCGTCTGGACTGCTGTCCAGATAGAGTCTCAGTTTCTCCTTGGATCTCTGGAGTCCCTGCTCAGCCCTTCGAGTTTCCGACACATCGCGCAACGTGACGACTATACCCCGCACAGAAGGATGATCCAGGAGATTGACGCCCACGGCTTCGATGTGTCGCCAGGACCCATCCTTGTGTCTCGCGCGCACCTCTGCATGCAGAGGTGCGCGCTGCTGCTCTATGAACTGCCCGAAGGCGGTGGCTACCGATTGCACATCGTCGGGATGTATGCGCTCGTATAGACTGCCACCTACTCTTTCGTTGGGCCTGAACCCGAGAATCCTCTCATATGAGGGGCTTGAATACGTGAAGTTGCCCTCTCCGTCCAGGATCACCATGGCGTCGAGCGAGTTCTCGACGATGGTATTGAATAGGGTCTCTGTTCTCACGAGTTCATCGATGGCTCTCTGGTGCTCACTGGCGTCGCGAATGCTAACCTCTATGCCGCTGAGGGTTGGGTCATTCAGGAAGTTCCTTGCGAACAGCTGAACGTAACGGCCGGTGCCGTCGGCGCATTGGAGTCGCAGATCGAGAGTAACGGTAGCGTCCGGCCTCTCCACAAGCTGGTGGAATGCCTCCGTTGTCGTGTGGAGATCGAGAGGGTCGACGAATTCGAGGCAGTTTCTTCCCAAGAGGCCACCGGGACCGGCCTCCAGCAGGTGTTCCACCTGTGGACTGCAGTACGCTACAAGGCCGTCCGCATTGACCACCGCAATGCCGTCGCCAATTCCCTCCACTAGGTTCTGGAAGAAGCGGCCTGCATTGGGCGTCCCGGACTTACTGTGGCGTGTGCTGCGGGGCGCATCAGGTCTGGCGCGAACCGACTGCGCCGACCGATTCTTCCTAGCCATCTACCAACCCTCCCAGCCCACCAGTCACAATCGCTCCCCCTGGACTTCAACCATGGCCGCCTCGACAGCCTAGCCACTGCCCCAGCCACCATGGTTCCTAGATCCGATCGCTGATCTGCTCCTAGTGCTCGTTCTTGCCTACAAGGCTGCAGCGCGGTCCCCCTTCCTCGAAGCACCTTGGGACGAAGGACGGCTTGAACCCTCAAGGAAGGCGAGCACGTCCTCGACACGGTATCTCCTGTCGCCACGACCGCCGATGACGTATGACCTCAATGCCCCTCTACAGCTCCACCGTCTTACGCTCGACTTGCTGACGTGCAGGAAATCCGCCACTTGTTGCAGCGTCATCAGCCTCTCCAGATTGGTCTCTCTGACACGGGTCTCCATAGCAGTTCCTCCTGTTCTGGATGGTCTTGATGGGATACCAGCCTCTGTTTCTGGAATATTCCATGGCAAGTTCCCAGTGCCACAGGCAGCCTAACACAGCTACGCGAGCCTAGACAATAGCTATTATGGGGGAGCGGAGACTAGGAAAATGGTACTAATCGCATTGGGTGAAGCCGGACAAATCATGTGTGCGCAGGGAGTCCAGGGCGTGCAGTGATACCGGAAGGGAACTAGGGAGTACAGAGGGTGGTAGGGGGGCTATGGATAAGGCGGTTCAGGTTGGGACCGGATCTCGGCTTGTGATATGGCGAGGACCTTCCTCAGCATACCATCGAGCTGCGCCTTC
>CAZGDV010000087.1:0-4133 GCA_964524995.1 uncultured Dehalococcoidia bacterium
TGAGGCAACTATACCACCTTCGGTAACATTTATTATCAGTCAATTCGCATACTTGCAACCACCCACCGGCCCTGGTATAATGCGACCGCAATTCGTTCTCCGACCTGTTCTGCCTAAAGAGCGATCCATGGCAGGCAGGCGATAGGGTATCGCTGGAAACGGCGCTGCCTCCCGTGTTTGGAAAGGAGGACATCCAATGCTGTTGCGCGCATGCAAGGCATCTCCTTCACAAGGAGATGCCTTTCTTTATTTCCTAATCCCCGCACAGAACAAGTAAGCCCGGCTAGCCCGCCGCACAACTGAATATAGTTCTCCGAGCCTGCGCTCCTGAGGGCGAGAGCCTATGGAGGCAGGCCGATAGGGTGTTGCTGGAAACGGCAATGCCTCCCGTGTTCGGAAAGGAGGGCGTGATGGAAAGCAGGCCTTTCACCTATGGCTGCCTGCTGCGTACTGAGAGAGACCCACCGAGTTAGAGTGTCTACACGCATCCGTAGTCTCGAGCACAAGACACTCAATACGAGGTGAATCGGAATGAGAAGGAAAGTGATACCGTTGATGCTGTGCCTGGCGCTGTTGGCGGCAGCATTGCCCGTCGGGCTGATTGCTGCACCCGCGCTGGCACAGACGACATCTGTCACCGTCACGAAATACGCGGCGGACGGCGTGACCATCATCGACCAAACGACCGTGGACTACTCATGGATGATGAGCAACCTCCCGGTTCAGGGCGATAATGAGACGCACCGTTACATGCAGGGACCGACGTTCGACCCCGACAACCTCTGGGACCCCGCTGAGACCGTAAACCTCAAGGACAAGGGCATTCTAAAGGGCACGGACGTCAAGGACCTCTGCAACCTCGTCGGCGGGGCATCCGAAGGAGATGTGATCGACATCAGGGCCTCTGACGATTTTGGCCACAGCTTCCAGTATGAGAACGTCTACTCCCCTGCCCCTGCGCAGGGCCCCATGGTCGTGTGCTGGTACAGAAGCGGGGAGTACGTCCCGACATACGACGACGGCATGCAGATGGTCTTCTTCGCACAGACAACGAACGGGGCCGGCCAGTACGTGTTCGGCAACCAGGACATGCATGACTGTCTGCCGGAGGACAACTGGCACTTCTACGGCGACTATCCCTCCTCCAACGGCCTCTCGGTCAAGTACGTATCCAACATATCCATATACACGGCTCCACCGCCGGTATGGGACCTGACCCTCGAGGGCGCAACAACGGACGTGATTTCACAAGGCGACTTCGAGAACGGCGTGGCCTGCCACGGGCCGGTGACCTGGGACGACGAAGGTGATATCTGGAGTGGCATGCCTCTCTGGCTGCTGGTCGGCTGGGTCGACGATGCAACGCAGCACGGACCGGACGCTTTCAATGATGCGCTAGCCGCGGCCGGATACAACATCACCGTGCATGCCGACGACGGGTACAGCCAGACCTTCAGCAGCGCCGACGTGGCGAGAAACAACGACATGATTGTGGCCAATATACTGAACGGGGCACCGCTGCCACCCGACAGGTACCCGCTCAGATTGGTTGGCCCCGACCTTGCCGGATTCCAGAAAGTGGGGCAGATCGTCAGGATCGAACTGACTGACATACCCGTGATAACGCCTACGCCCGAACCGACGCCCACCCCGGTCCCCCAGGACTGGCCGCTGACGCTGGAAGGGGGGCTCACAGACATAGTGTCACAAGCCGAGTTCGAAGCAGACGTCGCTGCGAACCCGGCCAGTTGGGACGACGGTGGCAACATCTGGCAAGGCCTGGCTCTATGGAGGCTGGCGGCCAAGGTCGATGACGACGATCCCGAGACGTTCAACGACGAGCTTGCGACCAGCGGCTATGACGTCATTGTCATTGCTGCTGACGGCTACAACAAGACATTCGCCAGCGCGGACATGGCCCACAACGACAACATGATCGTGGCCAACACGTTGAACAGCGCTCCGCTGTCTTCCGACTACTACCCGCTGAGGCTCGTCGGACCCGAGCTTTCCGGAGGCCAGAAGGTATCGCAGCTCGTGAAGATAGAGCTGGATGGCGTTCCGGAGGTGTCGGAGGGCGGGTGCTTCATAGCGACCGCAGCGTACGGTTCCCACCTCGATAGTCATGTCGATACGCTGCGCGGCTTCAGGGACAGCCACATGCAGACTGACGCCGTAAGCTCCGGGCTGGTGTCGCTGTACTACAGGATCAGCCCTTCCATAGCGGACTTCATTGATGAGCACCCAGCAGTGAAACCGGTTGTCAGGGCTGCGCTTCTTCCCTCGGTTGCCACAAGTGAGACGGCGATTGGTTCGGACCTGGCTGCGAAAGCAGCGGTGCTCGGATTCCTTGGCATAGTCTCAGTCGCAGCCGTAGCCTGGGTGTGGAGACGAAGACAACTGGTGAATTCGTGAGCTTCATCCACGGATAGCCTCACTTCGCTTGGCGAAAGCCAGTGAGCAGAGAAAAGCGGCAAGCGAGCGGGCAGGGGGCCGACGGCCCCTGCCCGCCGCTACCGCCTTGGGAAACAGCGACCCGCGCCGCGAGTCAAGGACAAAGGAATGATGAGCAAGAGGCCCGTTCTCGTACTATGTGCCCTGGTCCTGGCTGCATCCCTGGTCACTTGCGCGATTGCCCCGCCCGTGCTCGCCCAGACTACCTCCGTGCGGGTCGTCAAGCTCGCCTCCGACGGCACAACGGTGATAAACGAAACCACAGTTGACTACACGTGGATGAAAGGAAAACTGCCGGTTCAGGGCAATGGCAGCACCCACTACTATCATCAAGGGCCAACATTCGATCCAGAGAACCTTTGGGACCCCGATGAGACCGTGAACCTCAAGGACAAGGGTGCATTGAAGGGCACCGCTGTGAGAGACCTGTGTGACCTGGTCGGGGGCGCGGCTCCGGGAGAGACCATAACGATCAAAGCCACCGACAACTTCACCAAGGAGTTCACGTACGGAGACATCTACTCACCCGAGCCAGCCCAGGGGCTGATCGTCCTCTGCTGGTACAGGAACGGGCAGTACGTGCCATCCTTCGACGACGGCATGCAGTTAGTCTTCTTCGCACAGACGCTTAACGGGGCAAACCAAACCGTATTCGGAAACTGGGACATGCACGAGTGCCTGGCCGAGCAATACTGGCACTACTTCAGCAGCGGAGGAGTGGACTACCCTTCGTCAAATGGGCTCACGGTCAAGTACGTGAGCGAAATAGCGATTCTCTCTTCTACGCCGCCGGTTGAGCCCGGTGACGCTAACGGGGATGAGGATATCAACATGCAGGACGTGACATACACAGAGCTCATTATTCTTGGATATGCGGGCGAGACCGGCGGAGCGGACGCGAACGGGGATGGTGACGTCAATATGGGGGACGTGACGACAATAGAGCTGATGATACTCGGCTATTTGTGACACCCGAAAGCAGCAATGTTGACACCGAGTGTGAGAGCGATGGGAAACACGAAGAAGCGGATACTGCTGGTCACGGTTGGCCTGGCCCTATTGGCAACAGTGTTGCCCATCGCAATCAGTCCTCCCTGCGTGCAGGCACAGACGACCTCCGTACTGCTTGTCAGCTACGCTTCGGACCGAACCACGGTTCTGGCCCAGGAAATCGTGGACCGCGTATGGATCGAAGCCAACCTGCCGGTTCAGGGCGACGGCAGTACCCACTATTACCATCAAGGGCCAACGTTCGATTCCGATAACTTGTGGGACCCCGATGAGACCGTGAACCTCAAGGACAAGGGTGCAGTGAAGGGCACCGCCGTGAGGGACCTGTGCGACCTGGTCGGCGGCATGGCTCCGGGAGACACCGTGAGAATCAAGGCCATAGACAACTTCACCAAGGAGTTCACGTACGGAGACATCTACTCACCCGACCCAGCCCAGGGGCTCATCGTCCTGTGCTGGTACAGAAACGGGCAGTACGTGCCCTCCTTCGACGACGGCATGCAGATCATCTTCCTCGCCCAGACGACGAACAGCACAGGACAGTACGTATTCGGAAACTGGGACATGCACGAGTGCCTGGCCGAGCAGTACAGGCACTACTACAAGAGCGGGGGAGTGGACTATCCTTCTACCAATGGTCTTACTGTCAAGTACGTGAGCGAGATCGC
>CAZGDV010000087.1:4233-12044 GCA_964524995.1 uncultured Dehalococcoidia bacterium
GAGTGGACTATCCTTCTACCAATGGTCTTACTGTCAAGTACGTGAGCGAGATCGCCGTGTATACATCGATCCCAGCACCAACCCCTACCCCATCTCCGACGCCGACCCCCTCGCCCACCCCTTCGCCGACTCCCAGTCCCACGCCAACACCTACACCCAGCCCATCGCCGTCGCCCTCTCCGACACCGTCTCCAACTCCTGCACCTACTCCCTCACCATCACCCGCGCCGACTCTGACCCGCACCCCCCGGCCCTCGCCGACACCTTCACCCACCGCAACACGCACTCCGTCACCATCACCTTCACCGACTCTCGCCCCAACTCAAACGCCCACGCCTTCACCAACGCCGACACTCATGTTCATACCGCTGGATGCCAGACACGCTGCGTTCGCAGGGGTCGCAGTCTCACCTCACGAACTGCACTTGGGCACAGGCTCAGGAGAGTCGTCAGCCGGGCTTACGGTGGTCAACGGGAGTAGCGAGAAAGCCAGCTACGAAGTATTCGCGGAAGGGGCTTGCGAGCAGTGGCTCGAGTTATCGCCCGCTCAGTTCGAACTACCGCCGGGCGACAGCATCGACCTCAGTCTCTCCCTGTCTGACGACGCGGGCGTGCCTGGTCAGTACCAGACCAGCATATGCGTTACCTCGATCGAACCATCACAAGCGTACCCCGGCGGAGTGGGAGTCAAAGTGCCAGTCCATATAACCATCGAATCGTTATCTTCTTCTTCATCCGGCGTGAATGTGCCTTGGCTCACGGTGTCGGTAATAGTCATGCTAACCCTGGTGCTCGGTGGAGCTCTACTGGTGCTCTGGCGACGGAGGCTCGAATGGTGAAGGCCATGACGAGAGTACGTGTCTGCCTGCTTGTCGCAGGCATAGCCCTGCTTGCCACGACGATTTGCGTTCAGGAAGTGGGAGCAACCGGTGCAACTACTTCGGTGCGCGTGGCCAAGTACGCCGATGACGGAGAGACCGTCCTTCTGGAGACGACAGTTAGCTACGAGTGGATGGAGGCTAACCTGCCCGTACAGGGTGACGGCGTCACCCTGTACTACCACCAGGGCCCTGTATTCGAGGGTGATATGTGGGACCCGGATGAGACGGTGAATCTGAAGGATAAAGGGGCGGTGAAAGGCACCGATATCAAGGACCTCTGTGAATTGGTTGGCGGGATGTCCCCGGGCGAGGAGGTCATGCTACGAGCGGTCGACGGTTACCATCTGGAACTCGCCTATGTCAACGTGTATGAGCCCTCGGACAGACAGGGGCCAGTGGCTCTATGCTGGTACAAAGCCGAAGAACCGGGGAAAGGCTACGGCTGGGGCTATCCCGGCAACGATGCGTACAATAACGCCATGCAGATTGTGTTTATGGCTAAGACCACCAACAGAGATGGTAAGCACGTCTTCGGCAACAGCGACATGCTGGTGTGCCTACCGGACGAGGAGTATCAGCACTTCTACGAAGGCTACCCGAGCACCAATGGTCTGTCCGGCAAATGGATAAGCGAGGTGCTGATCTACTCCGGCGAGCCACCAGCCGCTCCCGATGGAAGCCCGGAGCCATCCACAGATTCCGCAAGCGTTCCTTGGGTTGTGGTCGGCCTCGGGGTTGCAGGAATCGTGTTGCTGGGCTCGGGCGGGTACTTCCTGATGAGAATGAGGGCCGCCAAGTGAGCAGGACAGAGTGAAGCGAGGGACTCTGGCTACTCTACTGGTTGGGGTGGGCCTTGTCCTGGCCGCCATCCTTCTCTACGTCCGCCCCTGGGACGCGGGTTCGTCCGATTGGGCCATCGAGTGGGACCTGACGCTCACAGGCAAGGATGGCCGGGAACTGGTGGTGAGCTTCGACGAGATCAGGCAGATGCCTTCCTACGAAGGCCGTGGTGGGTCCTTCTCCAGCGTCGGCGTGGTCAGCGGCCCATTCGACATAGCAGGTGTCCCGATTGTCGATCTGTGTGAACTCGTGGGCGGCGTCGGAGACAGCGACATCGTGTTCGTCTCAGCCGTCGACGGTTACTCGGCTGTGTTCGACAGCGCTCAGCTCGACGGAGACTTCGACACATTCGCCCCGGATACCCTGGCTCCTGTGCCTCATGTTGATATGGAACTGGTTCTGATGTACAAGCAGGACGGGCAGCCCCTTACCCACGAGTTCGGCGGCCCGGTCAGGGTGGCAACAGTGGGACCCGACGACGTGCTCACCGAGGGACACTACTGGGTCAAGTGGGTCAGCCGCATAGAGGTAATGAGCATCAACTAGTGTCGATTCTGCAGCTATGTTCATGAGGCGCATTCCTACCACACATCTGCTCTATCCCATTCTGGCAATGATCCTCGCCGGAGCAGTCATCGTGACCTCCTGCACTTCCAACCCGGACAAGGTCACGCTTAGGGTCATCAATGCCGGCAGTTTGATGGTCCCCTTCACCGCACTGGAGGAGGAATTCGAGTCGATCCACCCCGATGTCGATGTCCAGATCGAAGGTCACGGCAGCATACAAGTGATACGGCAGGTCACCGAACTCGGCGCAGAGGCGGACGTCGTCGCCGTAGCCGACCACTCGCTGATCCCGATGATGATGTACGATCTCAGCATTCCCGACACCCAAACCCCCTATGCCCACTGGTGCTTGAGTTTCGCAACGAACCGCCTGGGTGTAGCGTACACCCAACGCAGCGAGCACGCTCAGGAGTTGAGCCTGGATAACTGGGTCGAGGTGCTCTCGCGCCCGGACGTCAAGGTGGGCATCTCGGACCCGCGTTTCGACTCCTGCGGATACAGAGCGTTGATGTCATGTCAACTGGCCGAGCTGTACTACGGTGAAGATTCAGTCTTCGAGAGCGTGCTCGGGGGGTTCTCGCCGCCGATCACAGTGACTGAACAGAATGGCGGCTACACCATTTCGATCCCGCAGGTACTCAAGCCGGAGAGAATCGCCCTCAGAGGATCAAGCGTAGCCCTGCTGGCCACGGTGGAATCCGGGGACGTCGACTACGCCTTCATGTACGAAAGCGTAGCAGAGCAGCACGGGCTGGAGTTCCTCAGGCTCCCGGACGAGATCGACCTGTACACCGACGGTTATCTGTCATTAACTGCCGACCTGAGCGTGGAGCTGTCATACCAGCGCTTCGCCTCCGTTACGCCCAAGTTCGCCTGCCAGCCGATCGTGTACGGGCTCACCATCCCGAACAACGCCCCACACCGCGAACTGGCGCTGCAATTCGTTGAATTCCTTCTCGGCCCCGAGGGCCAGGAAATTCTGCTTCGGGAAAGCCAGCCAGCTCTGATTCCGCCTGAGGTCGACGCCCCCGAGGATGTACCTGATGAGATCAAGCCATACCTCGGTGGGGGGGACAGCGGAATCAATGGACCGGTGACCATGTCGCATGGTTTCGACCAGACCTTGACAAAGGACGACGATTGGCATTACCCTTCAGCCTCGAACGAACCGAAGAGGGGGAAGATATGAATATCAGTGCGCGGAACGTCCTGAAGGGGAAGGTGAAGGAAGTCAAGCAGGGTATGGTCAATGCGGAGGTCGTTGTCGAGCTGCCGGGAGGGACACAGATAGTCTCAGTCATAACGAAGGAATCGGCAGAGAAGCTCGGACTGGCAGCAGGGAAGGATGTATACGCAGTAGTCAAAGCGTCAAACGTGATGATTGCGACGGACTAGGCAGGGGGACTCCGTAGCTCACAGACACTCGATCATAGTCCGGATTGCGGTGCAGCCCACGGGGCTACCAGTTCGGCCGCTCTCAGCATTGACTGGTGCTGGTAGCAGGCCCCAGGTGTTGTGTGTCACGAGGACTACCTCCCTGAGGCGCTTCTCCCACGACCTGGCAGGCACAAATTTAAGCCCCCTGAAGGCAGGTATGCGATGGCCAAGCTCAAGAAGCATAAGTTCGCGATAGCCTTTGCATTGCTCGGGCTTGTAATCTTAGTCTTCATCCTGTGGCCCTTGGTCAACACCGTCTTCTCCGCCGACGCGGGCGCGCTTTGGGATACGCTTCGAGACGACGAGTTCATCGAGGTCATACTCCGTACGTTCTACACTGCTATCATAGCCACAATTGCGGGCGTCATATTCGGCGTCCCGCTGGCCTACTTCCTGGCACGCCACGATTTCCGGGGCAAGAAGCTCGTCGAGGCGATCATCGACGTGCCCATAGTGGTGCCCCACACTGCCGCCGGCATAGCGCTCCTCTTCGCCTTCGGAAGCAAGACCCCGCTGGGGAAGCTCTTCGACGTCCTGCACGTCGACTTCGTGGGCACGCTGGCGGGCATAACCATCGCCATGATGTTCGTGAGCATCCCGTTTCTGATCAACTCCGCCAAGGACGGGTTCAAAGCCATCGATCCAAGGCTGGAGAACGTGTCGAGAACGCTGGGTGCCTCACGATGGCAGACCTTCACCAGGATCTCGCTGCCCCTCGCGTGGAGGAACATCCTGTCAGGCTGCATCATGATGTGGGCGCGCGGCATAAGTGAGTTCGGAGCCGTCATAATCCTCGCCTACCATCCGATGGTGATCACGACCTACCTGTATGAGCAGTGGGAGTCGTTCGGCCTCTCGGCCTCGGCCCCGATAACAGTGCTTCTCATACTCCTGGTCGTAGCCATCTTCGTCGTGTTCAGGTTGGTGGCGCTGCGAGGAGCCAGGGCTTGAGCACACTGATCAGGACGGAGGGCCTCTGCGTCGATCTGGGCGAATTCGTGCTGCGAGACGCCGACCTGGAGGTCGCGGAACACGAGTACTTCATAATCCTGGGGCCCACGGGCGCAGGGAAGACGGTGTTGCTCGAGACCATCGCCGGTCTCTATCCACCGAGCACAGGTGATATCTGGATGAGCGGCCAGAGGGTGACCGACCTCGGGCCCGATAAGAGAGGTATAGGCATCGTATATCAGGACCATGTGCTGTTCCCGCACCTGACTGTGCGGGACAACATCATCTTCGGCCTGAGGCAGCAGGGCAGCAAGAAGCGGGAAGCCTCATCACAGGCGCAATGGATCATCGATCTTCTCGGCATCAGTCACCTCCTGGAACGCAAACCCGACACCCTCAGCGGCGGCGAGAAGCAGAAAGTGGCGCTGGCGAGAGCGCTGGTCATGCAGCCACAGGTACTGCTGCTCGATGAGCCTCTGAGCGCCTTGGACCCGGAGACGAGGGAGAACGTCCAAAGGGAGCTCCGCGATCTCCACGAGAAGCTGCAGCTGACATGCATACACGTTACTCACGACTTCGAGGAGGCGATATCGCTCGGCGACCGCATCGCCGTCATAGGTGACGGGCGAATAGTGCAGGTAGGTACGCCGGAGGAGATATTCCGCAGGCCCAATTCCGAGTTCGTGGCACGCTTCGCCCTGACGCGGAACATCTTCTCGGGTGAGGTGAGGGACGGGGACGATGAGTGCGCAATGGTCTACGTCGAGGGCACCCCGATCGCGGTCGTGACCGACCACCGGGGCAGGCGTCAGGCCACTGTGAGGCCCGAGGACATCTTGCTCTCCCCCGAGCCGCTGCGCTCCAGCGCACGCAATTCCTTCAAGGGTACTATCACGGAAGTAATCAGCAAGGGGTCCACAGTCAATCTCAGAGTAAGGGTGCCCCCGGATTTCATATGCCTCGTCACCAGGCGCTCTTACGAGGACATGGAGCTGCGGGAAGGAGGTGACGTGTATGTGACATTTAAGGCATCGGCCGTCCACGTGTTCTGATCGGCCATGCCGCAAATGGTAAACACAAGAAGGAGGCACATACGGTGAACCCGACCACTACGTTGGTCCTGTCGCTGCTTCTGGCTCTCGTGCTCTCGTTGGTGGCCATGCCGGGGTGCGATGGGGAAGAGACTACACCCGAGCCAAGTGCACTCGAGGGCACTTTGACGATATTCCACGCAGGGAGCCTGGCTGTGCCGTTCAGCGAGATGGAAGAGGAGTTCGAATCCCTATACCCCGGCGTGGATGTGCAGTGCGAATCCGCATCCAGCGGCGTCACAATACGCAAGGTGACGGAGCTCGGCAAGAATGCCGAGATAATCGCCTCAGCCGACTACGCGCTGATACCAGCCTTGATGTTTCCCGATTACGCGGACTGGTACGTCACCTTTGCCAAGAACCGGATGGTCCTGTGTTACACGGACCAGTCCCTGTACGCCGATGAGATAACGTCCGACAACTGGTTCGATATACTGCTGAGGGATGGTGTCGAGTACGGTCACTCCGACCTGCTTGACCCGTGCGGCTACCGCACGCTTCTCGTCTGGCAGTTGGCGGAACTCTACTACGAGCAGCCGGGGCTGTATGACGCCCTGATGGAGAACTGCCCCGACAAGAACATAAGGCCGAAATCTGTTGAGCTCGTGGCGCTCCTGGAGAGCGGCGACCTCGACTATGCGTCCGAGTACAGCTCGGTGGCGATGCAGCACAATCTGCAATACGTCGAGTTCCCGCCCGAGATCGATTTTTCGGCCATAGAGCACGCCGACTTCTATCTGCAATCAACAGTCGATATACCGGCCACCGAGCAAGGGGAGACCATAGCCATGAGTGGTATGCCGATCGTGTACGGCATCACTATACCAAAGAACGCTGAGAACCCCGACCTCGCCGTGGCCTTTATGGAGTACCTGTTGGGAGAGAGCGGGCAAGCGGTGATGAACCAGAACGGCCAGCCCTCTATCACGCCGGCGGTGGCCAACGATATCAGCAAACTGCCGACCGAGCTGCAGCCCTACGCCGTGGAAGGCAACTAGAACCACGCTTCGATCAGGAGGGACGGCGTCGGGCAGTCCCGCCGTCCCTCTGCCCATCTTCCCTTCACAGGACCTGCGACACCGTACACGCCGCAACGGGCACCACACCCAACGCTCGTAGGCAGCCGCATGTGAGGACCATCGAACCTGCACAGTTGATTGACATCCATATCTGCTACTGCTACGATTCTGTGGACTATGTGGAGACGGCTTCTAATATGGGTTGTGGCCCTCCTGGTGCTGGCCCTCATCGTCTTCATCCTGGTACAGCTCGCCTGCGACCAGTCCTATCCGTACACATGGGACGCCCGTTACAACAGTGAACCCAACGGCGACGAAGAAGCCACAGCGATGGCCGTCAGTGGCGACGGGTCTATCTATGTAGCCGGGTTCACACTTGCAGCCAACGGCGACTTCCTCACCCTGAAGTACGACAGCGACGGCGAACTTATATGGGAAGCTCGGTATGACGGCCCTGCACACGACCACGATAAGGCACGCGCTATAGCGACAGATGGCGAGGGGAATGTGTTCGTGGCAGGGTACAGTCAGGGCAACGGCACGAGCAAGGACCTCGCGCTCGTCAAGTTCAGCAGCGATGGGGAAGAACTCTGGGCTGTCACTTACGACGGGCCGGTTCATGGCGAGGATTCGGCGTCAGCCGTATGCACCGACGGCAACGGAAACGTCTATGTTTGCGGGCACAGCGTGGGCCGCGGGGCAGACTACATTGTCCTCAAGTACGACGGTGGCGGAAACATGCTCTGGGAGGTTCGGTATGACGGCCCGAAGGGTACAGGCGACATCGCTTACGCAATGGTTCTCGATAAGGATGGCAACGTCTACGTCACAGGAGAGAGCTCGGGTGCAGGCACTTTCACTGACTTCGCCACGATCAAGTACGACACAGACGGCAACCAGCTTTGGGCCGCGCGCTATGACGGTCCCATGAGCCTCAATGATGAAGCTACGGACTTGACCGTGGATGCCAGCGGCAATGTGTACGTAACCGGACAAACGTCGTTGGGCGGGCACGGAGCCAACAC
>CAZGDV010000088.1:0-11958 GCA_964524995.1 uncultured Dehalococcoidia bacterium
TCCCTGATGCCAGAGCGTGAGCAAGGTGCAGGGCCAGATTGGTCTTGCCGATCCCTGAGCGTCCCACAATGGCATTGATCTCGTGCGTATCCGCGAGGATGTCATCTATGAGGTCAATTGATGGCGGCGATTCACTCACTCTAGATTTCCATTCCATGATGTTCTCCATGGGTTCACTCCGGGAGCTTGATAGCCTCATCCAGCAGCCGCTCGTCAACGGTGGCACATTCGGGTACGACAATCATCGTGTATTGATCACTTAGCACGACGACCTTGTCGCCCACCTGGAGCAAGGAGCTGGCAGGTACCGTAACCTCCCGCTGCGGTTTTCCAGGCGTCCCAGGCCTTACCAGGTATAACCGTCGCATTCGCATCTCACACCTCCTTCGAACACAAATAAGGCGACTTACTTGCTCGCTCTAGCCGTTTTGTCGGCTTTGAGCTGCTATAAAGTCGCCTTATCCGCTAGTCGGATTCAGACTCTTCTTCTGTAATTTGAGTATAAAATATATTTACTTCATTGTCAAGCTGATTTCCGACCAATTCCCTCACCAATTCCCGAAGCTACTACAGCTTCAATCATATCGTAAGGGAATGTCCCGCTTGACTACTATACCCTCCTTTCTCAACCACAAGAATTCAGCTTCGACTGCCTCGTCTTTTGTATGTTACAATTGAACATAATCACAGGGGGTGCAATCTTGGCGGATAGCGAGATCACATTCAGAGTAACACTGTCACTTGACGAGACTTGGGCCAACAACCAAACGGAAGATGAGGTTGTGGGCTATATAAGAGACAGACTGAACACAAGCCTCGGCTTCAGAGGCGAGATCAAGAGGTTCAGAGTAATCAAGAAGTAGTCCTCAGGCCTGTCGGACGCCGTAGACCAGCCGAAGCGCCGACGGCTGTCCAGGGCTAGATAGCGAGTCCCTCCCGCTGCAGGTCCCGGGCCACATCTTCAAGTCCTAGTAGTTCGAGCGCCTGCACAGTCTGCAGGCCCGTCGATACATCCCAGCCCCTGAGCCGATAGAATTCGCTTTTCATCCTCTCGAACTCCCCACGGTCCACCACCGCACCCTGCCGTGAGAACGGTTGCCCATCCTTCCCGGGCACCGTACAACTGGGGTTCCCGAAGTCACCCTTCAACGGGCTCGTGAAGTTGTACTCGTCGATAATGTCGCACTCCCTGCCGGCGTGGCCTTCCCGCGCAAGGATGGCGCGCTGCAGGTTCATCACCCGTTCACCTACACGGGACATGTCCTCTTCGTCCATATCCCTGCCCGTGACCGCCGAGAACACCTGGCTCTCCACACCGGGGTCACCGACATGGCTCTCCGTGTCGCCGGCGAAGAAGATCGGCCACGTCAAGTCACAGAGAATGAGGCTTTCCTTCGCGTACTCACGATTCTGGATCGTGGCGGCAGCGAGCGCCTTGCCCTCATAGGTGGAGAAGTCCGCCGCCTCCTCGCTGCCCATGAACCGCTTGGCCATGGCACGGATCACATCGGAGGTCACAAATACGTCCTCCATGCCCATGGCCCTCGCGGCCCACATCATGATGGGTACACTGATCTCATGAAGCTGGTGAATCGGCATCCTCGGCTCCAAAGCATAGAAGATGCCAGTTGTCAGATACAGTCTCGGCCCGTATAGGTCGTTGTCGCCGGTGCTTGTCATATAGTCCTTGATCAGAGCCTTTGCGTCAGCACCCAACGCCTCGGCCGCGCTGTGCGTTCCCCCGGCGAGCAGGTCGCCGAAGCCCTCGCGTCGCGCCACTCTCTCCACAAGTGTCTCGATGAACTCACGGCTCCCCATCTCGGCAAGTGGTATCCCCGTCTGCCCGTCGGTTATCAGACCGGACTTATGGCATCTGCTGAGCCACATGATCATAGTCTCGATGGCGCGCGTGTCGACGCCGTATTCGTCACAGACCTCGGTAGCCCTTAGGGGGGCATCAGTAGCCTGCCCGTAGTACCGTTCGGCGCGGGTCTGATAGAAGATCGCCGCCTGGCACATGAACTTCCGCTCGGCGCCATCCGGCTTGCGATACGCCATCCGTACGCACCCCGTCGGGCAAGCGTGGCACGGACTCGGCTTCAGCCCCTCGAACGGCAGAAGCCATCCCAGGTCCCGCATCGAATCGGGCATCCCGGACCTCATCCGGGCAACCCTGGCCCTCAGATCCGCAAGCCTCCGGGTATCGGCTACGCCGACCTTGCCTTCGCCCCGCACAGCGATGGCTTTCAGGTTCTTCGATCCCATGACGGCCGCCAGGCCGCCCGTCCCGCAGGAGTTGTCCGACGACAGCAAGGTCGCGAAAACGACACGGTTGTCGCCCGCCGGCCCGATCGTCAGAACGCGTGCCGACTGGCCCAACTCGTCCTTGAGCGCCTTCTCACATGAGAACGTGCTCATTCCCTTCAGACCGGCTGCATCCCTCAGCTCGACTCTGTCGTTGTCTATCCACAGATACACCAGATCGTTCGACCGGCCCGAGATCACTACACCGTCATACCCGGCGCGCTTGAGGTGGGCCCCCCACGAGCCGCCCATGTTGCAGTAGGAGAAGGTGTTGGTGATCGCCGACCTGCCGCAGACCTGGAACCTGCTCGCGAAGCCCGGCACGCCGCCCAGCGGGCCGGTCATGAACACGAGGCAATTGTCGGGATCGAAGGCGTCGCAAACCGCCGGCGTCTCATCCCAATAGAGGCGGGCAGCTATGCCTCTGCCTCCAACGAACTTGTCGGCATACTCGGCGGTCTCGAACTCGGATATGTCGCCTGAGGACAGGTCAACTCGCAGAATTCGTCCGGCGTACCCGTTGTCTGGCATCGACACGAGCCCCCTTCGGGGGCATTCTACAATCGGGAGCGTAAGGGGTCAAACTGAAGCGGCAGGGCCCGCCTGGCCCGTCATATGATCTGACGCAGATGATACGAGGGCGACTTGACAACCTGCTTAAATAAGAAGAATGGCCGAGGGATTCCGGGTGAAGGACCCATCACGTCCCGTCCACGATGTAGCCCCCCGCCAGAAGAAGCAGCGTCAATGAGTAGGTGCCCGCGCCCACCCAGAGGACAGGAGAGAAGGCAACTGCGTCTCGATAGCCGAACGACTTCGCGGCCGCCCACATGGCAAGCGGGAAGGTGAGAAGCCCAAGCAGCGCCGCCTTAGGCATGACCCCTACGGAGACCCACGCTACAAGCCACGTGTAGCCCACCAGCAGGATGCCGAGAAGCACCCAGCTGGCCTTCGTATTGCCGAGAACGATCGGCAGCGTCCGCCTACCCCCTACCCTGTCGGCTTCGGCATCCGGGAACTCGTTGAGCAGATGGAGCCCGGCGACCAGTATTGCGGCTAGCAACGCCAGTACGATCGCCTCCGCGCTCAGGGACCCCGCCTGGACGAAGTAGAACACGAGAATCGGGAACATCCCGACCCCATACGCCGACGCCAGCTCACCCAGCCCCAGCCTCGTCAGCACGGGGGTGTAGAGGAGCACGCATACGGCCGCCGCCACGACGAGCGGGACAAGCAGAACACCCTCGACAGCTACGAAGTAGCCCCATATGGGTACGGCGACCAGGAACAGGGCCAGTCCGAACACGAGGACTGATCTGGCTCGAAGCACCCTGGAGGGCAGTACACCGCTGCCGCCGCTGAACTGGGTCTTCTCAGTGTGGAGATCGATGCCGCTCCTGTAGTCGAAGTAGTCATTGAGAACGTTCACGCTGGTATGCCAGAAAAGCAGGCCGAAGAACGCCAGAACGGCGTGCCCGAGGTTGAAATACCCATCCCACCACGCCAGCGAAGTCCCGGCCACGGCCAGCACTACGGAGCCCACGAGGAATAGCGGCCTGGTTACATGGAACCACGCCGAAGCACTTGCGGCAGCTCTCGGCAATGACCTCACCGGCTCCAGAACAGCCCCCACGCCACTCCTTCCAGCAGGGAGTCGCTTGTCAAGGAAATCGGGGTACGCATGATACCATCCTGTGCGCCACCAGTCAATAAGGCCTTTCACGGGTCCGTACGGCAACCGGACCCGGCCGCGTCAAAGCCCCAGACTGTCACGAAGCTGAATGAACGAAAGCAGGTTATCGCGGCCCACCATCCCGACTACACTTCCGTTCTCTACAACCGGCAGCTGATTCAGGTCTTCCGATGTCATTACCTGCAGAACACTGGTCAACTCGTCATCAGGCCCCACCCAGTGTAGGCGCTCGAACGGCGTCATGACTTCGCCGATGCTCTTCGAGGGCCAGGAATCACGCGGGACCTGCCGCAGGTCGTGCACGGTGGCCAAGCCGAGCACGCGGCCGTTTTGCACCACCGGGAAGCACCTGCGGCCTGTCCCAAGTACATAGTCGTGCACCAGTTGCTCCACCGTCAAGCTCGGGGCAACTGAAGGACAGTCCCGAGTCATGATCTCCCTGACCTTGTGACCGCGCAGCATGCTCTGCAGGGCCATCTGCCGATAGCTCGCGCCGGCGGCGTTCTGCAGGAACCAGCCGATGAACGCTATCCATATGCCGTTCAACAGATAGCCCCAGAACATCATGCCGACGCCGGCGAAGATGAAGAGGTAGCCAACCCCCTTCCCAATGTTGGCCGCAGTCCTCGTGGCTGCACGCAGATCGCCGGAACGCCACCACATCAGGGCGCGCAGGACCCTGCCACCATCCAGTGGGAAGCCCGGAATGAGATTGAATCCCGCCAGCACCGCATTGATCCAGCCCAGCCAGAAAGCCAGCGCCGCGACGGGCTCGCTGGTGCCCTGGACTCCCGCCCAAATGCCCCAAAAGACGCCGCTTATCACTAGACTTGTCAGCGGGCCGGCAAGCGCAATCCTGAACTCGATGCCGGGCTCGTCGGGCTCCCTGTCGATCTGGGAGACACCACCGAAGATGAACAGCGTGATGGCCTTGACCGGGATGCCGGCTGATCGCGCGACCAGGCTGTGAGCCAACTCATGAGCCAGCACCGACAGGAAGAACAGCACGCTGGTGACGATGCCTATGACCCAGTAGAGATAGCGAGCCCAATCAGGGTATCCGGACGGGAAATAGGACACTGCCAAGAGTATGGTCACCATCAGGAAAATGATGAACCACGAATAGTGAAGCCTCACCGAGACGCCGAAGAATGTGCCTACCGGGATTCCCTGCCTGAGCATACCTTCACTCCCGCGAGTTGTTACTCATTGCCATCTTATACCGTGTACGGTGACGAAGTCATAACGCGTCAGCCCGAAAACTTGAAAAGCTGTGACATCCGGCAAGGCATCGCCGGCGGCCTTGTCGCCGGTTCGGGGCTATGATACGATTCAGCTCGAGGCGGCAATCCGAGTTTGCCGGATAGCTCGATACCAGCGAGGTGTGGCAGTTGACCGAGGACATGGAATTCAGATACGGGGCGCTGTACTGCCCGTCTTGCCGGAAGGTCTACCACTATCGAACCCACGCGGAGGCAGGGGAGCCGGACGACCAGGTGTACGCCTGCCCGGAGTGCAGCCACGAACTGCAGCCTGTCGCCGTGGAGAGGTTCGTGGACAGCTCCGAAGAGGTGCTTTCCGTCATGCAGCAACTGGACGAGGAGCTGGGGGAGAGGTAGCCATCTCCCCGCTATCGTACAGTCGTTTCCCGCTCCGGAGCACCCCGGTCAGCTAACGAGTCGAAACGGCGGATAGATGTCTGTCGTCAGCAAGAAAGCGTACGCCCAGACCCGCAGGTACCACCTGATCACCCCGACCACGAAATCGAACAGGTCCCTCGGATAGCGCCCTGTGAACAGGATGTTGAACCAGGCGATTATGACCACCACTACCGCGGCCACACTCAAGAAGAACAGTACCACGTAGTGTGGAATGGCCAGCAGCCACTTCACCAGCGTCAGCCATGGATTTAGTTCCGCCTTGACATCAGGGTAGCGCACGTCCAGATGGACGCCCTGCTCCTCATCAGTCGAGGGATACTCGTCCGTCATGCATGTCAAGTATGCGAGAAAACGGGTGACGATGCGAGCGAGAGCCAGATTCCAGTCGAACCACCACCTGGGGTACTTCTGCCGGACGAGGATCATCAAAAGTGTGGGGACGACCACGAACGTACCGAAGAACCTGGCCGAATCGTCGTTCCCCACGCCCCAGAGAAGGACCCCCACGACAACGCCTATGGGTATCGCCGTGAACAGCCTGAAGAGTGTAGTCAGCCGGTCGAGCTCTCTGTCGGGGTAGTCAATTGTCAGACTGGCTGGATAGTCAGCCTCCGCCTCGTTCATCGCCTTGTCCTCCTTTCATGCCGCCCTTTCTTGCCTCGCCTTCGAGGTTACAGCATCACGGTTGGCCCCGCAACAGTCGGCACCAGCGTACGCTTGCCACGGGGAGGTCAAGCAGCGCTGGGCCGGAGGGCCCAGGGTCAGTTGGAAACGTCAGGTTTTGTGCTATCGACCACGGTACCCGCTTTCGAACGATCTTCTAAGCAAAAGGGGGCCTTCGGGTGATGGCCGGCCCAGGGGTTGCGGCCCTATAGTAGAGGAAGAGCACACAGCGCTACCATGCCTAGTCTCGTCGAGCTTATGACCCTGGAGGCCTTATGATTGCAGGACTTCTTCTGTTCCTTCTGCTGGCGCTCTACTTCTTCCTGGGAGGATGAACCGATGCCCCGAACCATCAACCGGCTATGGTCCACCCCGGCTGAATGCAGTGCACGGAGGTCAGTTCGGAGGATGTTTTCAAGCCGGGATGTGCTCCGGCGGCCTTACGAGGTGCATCCTGAGCGCCCCCGGCTCGCATACCAGCGTACACACGCCGCAGCCCCAGCACTTCTGAGGATCAACAACCGCCTTGGGAAGAGTTGAGCCCTCCACGGGCCGCATCTCAATCGCGTCGAACTGGCATCTGTCCACGCACAGGTCACAGCCGATGCAGGCATCCGCGTCGACCCTTGCCTCGTAGCGGCTCCTGGCGAACACGGCATCGTTAGGTACGTTGCGTATGTCGGCGGCATGCCAGACGGTACAGCAGCAGCGGCAGCAACTGCACAGAGCGTATGGCTGAGCCGCCTCCACCTTGGCATGGTTCATCCACTGGTGAACGAGGCCATCCTCCTCGTTCCTGTCCAATATGGCCATGGCTTCATCCACCGAGATCCGCCGCCCGTGTCCCCGGCTCAGCGAGTACTCGGCCGACTTGGCGAACTGAAGGCAGTTGGCGTCGGCATCGGACTTTCGGCATGGGTCCCCTATCATCTTCTTGTGCTTGCGGCAGGAGCACGACACGACCGTGACGAGGGGCTGCACTCTGACCATCTCGCGAACGTCTTCGTGGGGCAGGACCTCCGGGCTGTCGAGTATAGATCGATACGCGGGGACGATGCGCAGGCCGTTTATGCCCATCTTCTTCAGATTGAGCCAGCGCTCAGCGGTCATATCCGCGTAGTCGGTCTTCTTCCACTCCTCCCAGATACGGAACAGCTCCGCATACTCGTCTTCGGAGTACAGGTCCATGCCCAAGAGCGACTCGCTTACCTCCCACAGACGCTCAGCGTACTTGCAGAACATGTAGGAATCGGGGTTCTTGAAGTCTTTCGGCACGACCACACCCTTGCGGTGAAGTGTTTCGAGTTCACGTCTCGCGGTCTCCACATCGAGACCGGCCTTGTCCGCGACGTCTTCCGGTGACCCCGGCAGCAGAGTCACAAGCTCGGCCTGTTCGAGGGTCATGAGGAAACGCAAGACCCGAAGGTACGACTCAGATGCACCAAAGCCGTGCCTCTCGGCAAGAAGTACATGCGGATCGCTCTGCTCAGCCACCAACCCCTCCTCTCTGTACAGGGACCAAGCTCAGCAGTTGGCTCAGTCTCTACAACCGGTCCCGAAACTGGCGGGGAGAGTGCAATGATAGTCCACGGCGCTCGACCATGTCAACGTATGCCGCAGCCATTCCGACGAAGTGGGAGGTTGCTTGAACCCAACTCTAACCCTCTTCTTACTGCTCTTTAACATAACCGGCATACAATCGGCAATGTAGGAACCAGAAGAACCTCGCAATGACCCTCAGCAGGCGTCGGCATACACTCCATGAGCCAACTTCCTGAAACACACGACTGTTCCAGCATGCCCTCCGACGGGTATCTGAGTCTGGCTGTCGGAGACATATGTATCGGTTTGCGCTGCAGCGATGACGCAGTAGCGGACCGGATGCGCCACGCGTACCAGCCATTCCTCTCCGATGGGCTACCCGAGTATGCCATCGAGCTTAACCTTCATGACTACCTGACAGCAACTGAGATAAGCGATGTGCTCCCCCGCTTGGAGGCACATTGCGACGGAACGAGGTTCTTCACCAACCCATGGCTGATTGATTGCTACCTGGACAGAAAGGCAAGACTGATTCGCGTCGAGACGGAGAGGGGGCTGTTCGAACCGCCGGCCAGCTACCGGCTCATGAACCATCTCCTCCGTGGCTTGTACTACTCGGTGTACAAGTGGATAAGGCACGAGAAGCCGGATGCCTACCTGGTACATGGCTGCGGGGTGCTGTCCGGGGACGGGGGCCTTCTGTTCACCGGGCCCTCCGGCATAGGCAAGACGACAGTCGCATCATTGGCAGGGGACAGACAGGTACTCAACGATGAGACCGTGCTGGTGGGCAGGAACGGGTCAGGCTTTCACATAGCCGGCACACCCTTCGATGGAGGAGTGCCGACCCGTGCGAGTGCCTCGGAGAGGCTTTCGGCGGTCCTCCTATTGAGGCAAGCTGACAAGGTAGAACTGAAGAGGCTCCGCAGCAGCGATGCCTACAGGCAGATTCTGGCACAGGTGCTTGATTCATCGCCTCTGTTCGAGGTATCAAGGTTCAAGTACATTCCGGAGAGAGCCGACCTCAGCGCCGAACTCGCGGCGAGTGTGCCTGTCTATGAACTAGGCTTCACACCGGACGACTCGTTCTGGGGAGTCGTGGAGAGCATAGGAAGGGAATTCGACAGTTGATGAATGATGGTTACATAGCGAGAGACGAGACGATGATCTGGCGGGATATCGGCGGCGAAGTCGTCATAGTGGGACAAGAGGACAACACCGTACGCATGCTGAACGAGACTGCCAGCTACATATGGTCGCTCGCTGACGGCACGATGCGTATCGAGGACATGGTCAGTGCCCTTTGCAACAAGTTCAACGTTTCCGCAGACGAGGCGCGGGTTGATGTCGAGCAGTTCTGCTCTGAACTCGTCGAGGCGAGGCTCGCCAGCATCCGTGAGCTGCCGCAGGAGTCTTAGTCAATGGACTCGGCCCATCGTACCAAAGCACGGCCTCTTCTTCATATCGTTATGTCAAAAGCGGCCGGCCATCTGGTCCCGCTACATGCGACACTGGAGGTCACCTATCGCTGCAACCTGCGCTGCAAGCACTGCTACATAGACCTCCCCTCCGACGACGAGCTGTCTTTCACAGAATGGCGCGATGCCATAGGCCAGCTGAAGTCTGCCGGATGTCTCTACCTCCTACTAACCGGCGGTGAGCCACTCGTACGTCCAGACTTCTTGGATATAGCCCGCCACGCAAAGCAGCAGGGATTCATTCTCATGATCCTGACCAACGGGACGCTGATCACGCCAGAGATAGCCAGGGAAATCGCCTCGCTTCATCCGTTGTTCGTCGGCCTGAGCATCTACGGCGCAACCGATGAGACTCATGACGGGATTACCGGACGAGTTGGATCGCTCCGGGCCACGATGCGCGGCATCCGCCTCTTGCAGCAGCATGGCGTGGTAGTCAAGCTGCAGACAATGCTCATGGACTCCAACGTCCATGAAGCTGCCGACGTGCGACGCCTCGCTGACGACATGGGGGTGCCACTAGACTTGAACCACGATCTCGCACCGACGAAGTGCGGCGCGCTGTCCCCCCAGTGTTACCAGCTCAGTCAAGAGCAGATGGCGATGTACACCGACGCTGATTGGATCGTACAGAGCGAGAGCGGTTCTGATGACCATTCAGGCATCTGCAAGGCAGGAAGGGCAATCTGCTCCATCTCGCCAAACGGCAGCGTGTTCCCCTGCATGATGATGCCCTTCGAGATAGGCAACCTGAGACAGGAGACGTTCTCAGAGATTTGGAATAGCCCTCCGGGCTCAAAACTGTCGTATTTGCGGGGCCTGACCGAAGCCGACCTGCGCGAGTGCGTTGATTGCGACTTGATGAAGTACTGCCAGAGATGTATGGGCCGTAGTCTGACTGAGACGGGGGAACTGACGAAGCCAGCCCCCAGCGCCTGCCGGAAAGCAGCCGTCAGGTGGAAAGCACTGATACGGAGGAGGGAGGTGAGACGTGAGGAAGCCATATGAGAAGCCGATGATGGTAACTGAGAAAGTTGAGCCACAGAGCTTGGTCGCCTCCGGCAGTCCCGCAGGCGGCATTGGCCCAGGCGAGGCAGCTTCTCAGCTCTTCGGCTTCTGCTTCAGATAGGAACTGAATACCACTCAGAGTACCAGCGGACGGCCACTTTGGATGGCAATCCGCAGGAGGCTTGAAGATAGAACCTTCTCGCCTCCTCCAGCAGCTAGAAAATCAATGGTGCAAGGGCTGCCAGGTTGGGCGCTGGGTACTGGCTTCGTCAACAGTCAACATCGACTGGATGCAAGGAAGAGAACACCCCGTTAGAACGGGGTGTTCTCTTTTTCTGCGTGATCGACCCCTAGGTCGCCGGAGATAGGAATATAGTACCGGTCGGCTTGTGCCGCGACCGCGTCTGCTTTATAATTACGGGTTAGCAATTCGAGACAAGACGGGGTCATGGCAACGAAACGCGACTACTACGACGTCCTCGGCATCCACAGGGATGCGTCCGAAGACGAGATAAAGAAGGCCTACCGCAAGATGGCCTTCAAGTATCACCCCGACCACAACAGGAATCACGGGGCCGAGGAGACGTTCAAGGAAATCAACGAGGCCTACGAGGTCCTCAGTGACTCCCAGAAGCGCGCGGCGTACGATCGGTTCGGTCACGCCGGGGCCCACGGTTTCGGTGCCCGAGGGTTCGATGGCTTCGACTTCGGCGGTTTCGGGGACATATTCGACGCCTTCTTCGGCGGTGTCACCGGAACGGCAAGGCGCGCCGGCCCCCAACGAGGTACTGATCTCAGCTATAGTCTCGGCATCTCGTTCGAGGAGGCCGCGTTTGGCTGCGAGAAACAGGTGGAGATCGTGCGCACCGAGCGGTGTTCCGTGTGTCACGGCACAAAATGCGCACCGGGCAGCGAGCCGGAACGATGTGCTGATTGCAACGGCTCGGGGCAGGTCCGCAGAGCACAACGCAGCATCTTCGGGCAATTCATCAATCTCACCATATGCCCTCGATGTCACGGCGAGGGTAGGATAATAACCGACCCCTGTTCCCACTGCGGCGGCAAAGGGAAGGAAAGGGTCACACGTAAGATCGCGGTCACTATCCCGCCCGGTGTGGACAGCAACACCCAGATCAGGCTGTCCGGGGAAGGCGACGCCGGGAGCCGGGGAGGCAGCCCGGGCAACCTCTACGTAACGCTGTCGGTCAAGAAGCACAAGTTCTTCAAGCGGGATGGCGATGACATCGTGTATGACCTCCCGATCAACTTCGCTCAGGCGGCCTTGGGCGACGAAATGGAAGTCCCAACCGTCGATGGCAAGGAGCAGCTCAAGATACCGGCAGGGACCCAGCACGGCAAGGTCTTCCGGCTGAAGGACAAGGGGATACCACATCTCCGCCGGCAGGGTCGCGGGGACCAGTTGGTGAGACTGCACGTGGTCACCCCGGACTCTCTGGATACCAAGCAGAAGCGGCTATTCAAGGAGCTGGCGAAGACCCTGGGTGAGGCAACGCTGCCAGGCGAGGACAAGGGTTTCTTCGACAGGATCAGAGACACGCTGTCTGGCTAGGGTGCTCTTACTATCACAGTAGATTGTTACGATCCAGGA
>CAZGDV010000089.1:0-11913 GCA_964524995.1 uncultured Dehalococcoidia bacterium
AGGCATCCGACCGCGACTGCCCCTATGGAGAGCTGTCTACATTCGAGCTGCTGACTGCGGCGGCCTTTCTGCATTTTGAGCAGCGCGGCGTGGACTACCAGGTGCTGGAGGCGGGGCTCGGGGGCAGGCTTGACGCCACCAACGTGGTCACGCCGGAGGTGGCCGTCATCACGACCATCAGCTTCGACCACACAGAGATCCTGGGCGACACACTGGCCCGAATCGCGGCCGAGAAGGCCGGGATAATCAAGTCCTCTGTGCCGGTTGTGAGCACGCACCAGGCCGGGGAGGCTGCAGCCGTGATCCAGAGGGTCAGCCGCAGCCGTAGCGCCGCGCTCACTGAGGTCGGTCACGACGTCACGTGGCAGCCCTCAGGCCACGACCGGGCGGGGCAGTCGCTACGGGTCAGCGGCGTGAGGGAGACCTACGAGGTCAGCATACCGCTGCTCGGCGAGCACCAGTTGCTGAACGCAGCAACAGCCGTCGCCACCCTCGAGGCGCTGGGGATTTCCAGACAACACATAGAGGCCGGGCTGGCCCTCACAGACTGGCCGGGGAGGCTGCAGCTCCTGTGGCGCAGGCCTATGCTGGTAGTCGACGGCGCGCACACGCGCGAGTCGGCGCGTAAGCTCAGGCAGGCGCTGAAGCGCCACTTTGACTTTGAGAGGCTGATCTTTATAATAGGCACGTCCGCCGACAAGGACTTAGCCGGGATCGTATCCGAACTCGCTCCCGCAGCACACAAGGTCGTGGCAACGAGGTCACGCCACCCACGGGCTACGGACCCGGCGGCAGTGGCCGCAGCATTCCGGAGGAGCGGTGCGGACGCCTTGATGAGTGGCAACGTGAAGGCTGCACTGCAGGCCGCGAAGGGTCTCGCAGGACCTCGTGACCTGATCTGCGCCACAGGCTCGCTGTTCGTCATTGGCGAGGTGATTGAGCGAGTGAGACGTCTGCGGCCGGAGGCCTACTCTTAACAGTGGGCAGCTATAGCCATAGAAGAGCATCCACCTCTTGAGGAGGGGTCAATGACGCGCGAGAACTCCCACGTAGGGCAGCCGGAAGCCGTTTCCGTGATAGTGGACAGGCAGATCGACGACCTGCTCAGCAGTATCGCGTCGAAGGAGCCAGCACCACCCGCCACCAAGCCTCGCCGGAGGAGGACATTCAAGGACAAGCGGGGCAGGCGAAGGGTCGTCGTCACCGGGATCGGCGCGATTACGCCGATCGGCCTGACTGTTGACGAGTACTGGCGGAATCTACTCGCAGGCGTGTCCGGGATTGGCCCGGTTACCTTGTGCGACGTCACCGGGCTGAGCTGCCAGATAGCCGGAGAGGTAAAGGGCTTCGATGCCCAGGAGTACATGGAGTACAAAGAGGCTCGGCGGATGGCCCGGTTCAGCCAGTTCGCAGTCGCCGCCACGAAGCAGGCTTTCGACTCGTCCGGCCTCAACCTGAGCCGGGAGAACCCCGAGCGCATAGGGATCATTGTGGGGAACGGCATCGGGGGCTTCCCGGAGGCAGAGGTGGGCTGCCGGATCCTGATCGAGAAGGGCGGCATGAGGATGAACCCCCTTTTCATGCCCATAATACTGCCCAACATGGCAGCAGGGCAGATAAGCCTGCAATTCGGCATTAAGGGCTTATCTTCGACAGTGAGTACCGCCTGCGCGGCAGCGACCCAGGGCATAGGCGATGCCACAGAGGCCATCAGGCACAAGAGGGCGGACATCATGGTTGCATGCGGCACCGAAGCGGGCCTCACAACCACCGGAATCGCGGGGTTCAGCGTCATGAGGGCACTCAGCAGCAGAAACGACGAGCCGACGAAGGCGAGCCGCCCCTTCGACGCCAAGCGGGACGGTTTCGTGCCCGGCGAGGGCGCGGGGGTGCTGATCCTCGAGAGCCTCGATCGGGCCATTCGACGCAAGGCACCCATCCTCGCCGAGATTGCCGGGGTCGGCCTGTCCTCGGACGCCTATCATGTGACAGCGCCGAGCAGCGATGGTGCCGTAAGGGCGATGCGAAACGCCGTGGAGGACGCCGGATTGGAGTTGGAGGAAGTCGACTACATCAACGCCCACGGGACATCGACGCCCCTGAACGACGCCAGCGAGACGGCAGCCGTTAAGACACTATTCGGCCCGCACGCGTACAAGCTCTGCATTAGCTCCACGAAGTCCATGATCGGGCACCTGCTCGGGGGGTCGGGGGGGCCGGAGGCCATCGCCTGCATCAAGACCATCCTCGAGGGGATGATACACCCGACCGTTAACTATGAGTACCCCGATCCGGACTGCGATCTGGACTACGTCCCGAACACGGCAATGCAGCGAGAGGTCAGGGTCGTGCTCTCGAACAGCTTCGGGTTTGGCGGACAGAATGCCTGCCTGGTGTTCAAGCGCTTCGAGGAATAGAGGTGATAATACGATTGATTAAGTCCGGATAATGATCATAAAGTGGGGGCTTACATTTCATAATTTCCTCCCAAAAACGCCCCCAAAACGTCTTGACCGCCCCCCCAACGTCTGGTATTCTCTTCAGCGGTATCCCCAAGTTCCACAAGAGATTTCCTTTTCCGGCTTCTAGTATCGTATTGCCTCTTTTCCAAGAACAGGCTGGGCCAGTTCTTCTCAGTGCGCGTGCTCACGGATTGCATGTGTTCATTGCGCTCATTCCAGACCGCGGCAGGCGAGGATTCCTATGAAGGCAAGGTCGGCTGCTGATATTTGGCGTGCGGCTCTCGAGGACCTAAAGCACAAGGTAAGCCCCGCGAACTATGACACGTGGCTCAAGAACACTGTGGGCCTCGTGCAGCGTGATCACTGCCTGGTTGTAGGGGTGCCCAGCACGTTCGTCACCGAGGCGCTGGAGCAACGCCTGCTCCCACTCATTGAGAAGACTTTGCTCAGTGTTGCCGGCGAACCGCTGACGGCCCAGTTCCAGGTCCACCTCGGCGATGAGTCGGAAGACCTGATTCCACCGCCCAATGAGACAAGAAGAGTGCTGCCTGCTGCTGCCCTCGCCAGGGCTCGTGGCAATCTGCCGAAGCTGAACAGAAGATACACCTTCACTTCGTTTGTAGCCGGCAGCTCGAATCGACTGGCCCACGCCGCGGCCCTCGGCGTGGCCGAAAACCCGGGAGGCAGCTACAACCCTCTATTCATCTACAGCGGCGTAGGCCTGGGAAAGACCCATCTGCTGCACGCCATCGGATGGCAGGTCATACGCACTCATCCGCACATCATGTATGTCACCGCGGAGCAGTTCACGAACGAGTTCATCAGCGCCATCAAGGAAGGGAAGACGGAGGATTTCAGAGCGAAGTACCGGGGCGTTGATGTGCTGCTCCTCGACGACATACAGTTCATCGCAGGCAAGGAACAGACGCAAGAAGGCCTCTTCCACACCTTCAACGACCTGCACAACGAAGGCAGGCAGATCGTCATCAGTTCCGACCGTCCCCCCAAGGCCCTGACCCTGCTGGAGGACAGACTGCGTTCTCGGTTCGAATGGGGTCTTATAGTGGACATGCAGCCGCCTGACCTGGAGACAAGAACCGCTATTCTTCAGAAGAAGGCTGAGGAGCAAAACACCTCCATATCCCACGAGGTACTGGATTTCATCGCGCGGCGCTTCCAGAAGAACATACGGGAGCTGGAGGGCGCGCTGAACAGGGTGATGGCCTATGCCAGGCTGACCAAGTCACCTCTCAATCTCGACATCGCCACGCAGGCCCTGACCGAGATCGGAGCAGACTCCCACAGGAGGTCATTGACCACGGGGCTGGTACTGGACGTTGTAGCGGGCCACTACGGCATGTCGACTGACGTTCTTCTCGGTGCCAAGCGGGACAAGGCGTCCTCCACAGCGCGCCAGATGGCAATGTACCTTCTGAGGGAGGAGCTGCAGTGCTCCTGGACTCAGATCGGCCGGGAGCTGGGGGGGCGTGATCACAGCACCATCCTCCACGGCTACCAGCGCATGTCCACTGAGGTCAACACTGATCCGGCGTGCCGCCGGGACCTGCTGGATATCAAGGAGGCTCTCTACTCCAAGTCACGATAAGCCGCTGTCCCCAGCTAACATAACACCTGTGGATAACTGGCGGTTTTCCGTGGATAACCCGTTCCACCTGTGGATAACTCCCTTGCCATTATGTCGTTAGCACCCCTCACCACTCTCGACTCATGCAACTCTTCCACACTCTCCCCTGCCGTTTCCACAGCTCTGCCGGTCTTTATCCCCTATCTAGCTCGTCACGGCCTCCACACAACCCACACCTTTACCATTACCGTTCTTCACTCTTGCCTAAATGAAGAATATAATCAATCAAGAGAAGGGCCATAAGGTGTGACTTGATCGATCGGGTGCGTGTGCATGTGATGGGGGGTAGGGGGGGTAATGGGATCGTCAGCTTCCGTCGGGAGAAGTATGTCCCCTTCGGCGGGCCCGATGGTGGTGATGGTGGCAACGGGGGCGATGTGTATATTCAGGGTGACTCTGGAGTCAACACGCTTGTCAGGTTCCGGTACGAGAAGGAATTTAGGGCAGAGAGAGGGGCGCATGGCAAGGGTAAGGACATGCACGGTAGGGGGGGGGAGGACCTGGTTCTGAAGGTGCCATTGGGTACGGTGGTGCGGAGGGAGACTGACAGTGGCGATGTGGGGGAGTTGGGAGAGGTACTGGTGGACGGCGAGCGGCTTCCGGCGGTTCGCGGGGGACGGGGGGGCATGGGCAACGCGCGGTTCGCAACGGCCACAAACCAAGCCCCCCGGGTAGCGCAGGACGGCGAGTCCGGCGAGGAGGCGTGGCTGTTGTTGGACCTCAAGCTGATCGCTGACGTGGGGCTTGTCGGGTGCCCCAATGCAGGTAAGTCGACGCTGCTGAGTTCGGTTACGCGAGCCAGGCCAAAGATCGCCGACTACCCCTTTACGACGCTGGAGCCCATGCTAGGTGTCGTGGAGGTGGGCCACGCCACGTTCGTTATGGCTGACATACCGGGGCTGATCGAGGGCGCTCACGAAGGGCACGGCTTGGGCCTCGACTTCCTCCGGCACGTGGAGCGCACCAAGGTGTTAATTCAGGTCGTCGACGGCGGTGCTGACGACCCCCTATCCGACGTGCGGGGTGTCGAGGAGGAATTGCGCCTCTACCAGGCAGGGCTTGAGACCAAGACTCGCCTCGTGGCGCTGAACAAAGTTGACCTGCCGGACGTCCGCGAGCAAGCTGAGAAGTTGAAGAAAGAGTTGGCTGGGTTGGGGATGCCCGTCTTCGTGGTCTCGGCGGCGACCGGGGAAGGCGTCGACGAGTTGATGAAAGCGACGCTCGACATCCTCACGCAGGAGAGAGCGGACGTCGGGCGCGTTTCGCCTGAGGGACCGGCGGCGTTCAAGGTGTTCCGGCCGTCCCCGGAACACGCCAAGAGGGGTCGCCGGCGGAGGGGTTCGGGTGGTGGGTAGCGCGGTCGGCATCTTGGGAGGGACATTCGACCCCGTTCATTTGGGTCACCTCGCCATAGCTGAGGAGGTACAGAAGAAGCTGCAGCTTGATGAGGTGCTCTTCATGCCCGCCGGCCAGCCCTGGCTCAAGGGGCAGAGAGAGATAACGCCGGCGGAGCACCGGCTGGAGATGGTCATGCTGGCGACGGCCTCCACCCCGCGCTTCGAGGTGTCGACTCTGGAGCTGGAAAGACCGGGCTCGACGTACACTGTAGACACAATGGCGCAAATGAGGGCGAGTCTCAATAGGACAACCGACCTGTTCTTCATAGTCGGCTTCGACTCTCTGGCAGACCTGCCCAGGTGGAAGGAGCCGGATCGGCTGGTGAAGCTTTGCAGGGTGGCCGCTGTGCGAAGGCCGGGACATACAGAGTTGGACGTCGACGGTATCGATGCAGCCGTCCCCGGATTCAGGAAGAGCCTGGTAGTTGTGGATGCCCCTTTGCTGGACATCAGCGCCAGCGACATCCGGAAGAGGGTAGCCGACGGCCTACCCATCACCGACATGGTGCCGGAGGCGGTGGCCCGATACATCGCTGAGAATGACCTTTACCGATAGGGAGGACGACGTAGTGGCAATGAGTAACAGAGAGAGGCTGTTGGAGCTCTTCAGGGAGCGTGCCGTCTTGCGGGGCGACTTCGTCTTGGCCTCGGGGATAAGGCGGCCGTGCTACTTCGATGGCAGGCTGGTCACTCTCTGGCCGGAGGGCGCGTATCTGATCGGGCGTGAGATACTCCCGATGTTGCTCGACGCGGGTGTCGAGGCTGTGGGAGGGATGACCATGGGCGCTGATCCGATCGCGGCCGCGGTAGCGCTCGTCAGCCATATAGAGGGGAAACCCATGACCGCGTTCATTGTCAGGGGTGTTGAGAAGGATCATGGGACGCACAAGCGCATAGAGGGCCCGCTCAGGGCCGGTGCCCGTGTGGGAATCGTAGATGACGTGATAACAAGCGGCGGTTCAGTCCTGCGGGCCATCGATGCCGTTGAAGACGAAGGGTGCACAGTCGCCAAGGTAGTAGTGCTGCTCGATCGGCACGAGGGCGGGGCCGAGGAGGTAAGGCGCAGGGGCTACGATTTCGAGGCGCTACTGAGTTCGCAGGCGGGTGGGGAGGTACAGCTGGCCTAGCGTGCGGCGAATGAGCGGGTGGCTCTCGGTCGATATAAGTGTGTGCAATTTAGTTCACCACTGCTGCGAAAAGTGCTATAATGCCGACGTAGTGGCTTACATAACACGTCAGCACCGAGGCATCATTCCGACGCTAGAACTGTCACTACCCCCACTTCTTCGCACCTCAAGCGGCAGCAGCGCAACCGCCGGACCTCACAACGCCTCGATTCGTCATGGCTCCGTTGCCCGATCCCGGCGAGATGCGACTACGAATCTGCCCGTATGGGTTAGAGGCCGACAATGAACGAGAACAACAACAATCACTATACGGCTCAGGATATCCAGGTGCTCGGCGGCATAGAGGCCGTGCGCATGCGGCCCGCCATGTACATAGGCAGCACGGACCAGCGTGGTCTGAACCATCTGATCCACGAGATCGTCGACAACAGCGTCGACGAGGCAATGGCGGGCTTCTGCGATAAGATCGAGATCACGATTCACCCCGACAACTCCGTCAGTGTAGCGGACAACGGGAGAGGTATACCCGTGGACGCGCACGAGGCTACGAACAGGTCCGCACTCGAGACCGTCATGACCACTCTGCACGCCGGCGGCAAGTTCGGAGGCGGCAGCTACAGGGTATCCGGCGGCCTGCACGGGGTCGGCGCGTCGGTAGTCAATGCCCTGTCCGCCTGGGCCTTCGTCGAGGTTCGGCGGGACGGCAAGCTGTACCGTCAGGAGTACGAGCGCGGGGTTCCCAAGGACGACGTCAGGGCGGTTGGCGAGGCGGATGGTAATGGCACCCTGGTCGCCTTTCTTGCGGACGAGGCCATCTTCCCGGAGATCAGCTTCAGCTTCGACGTATTGGCGCAGTCCTTCCGTGAGATGGCCTACCTGAACCGAGGCCTCGAGATATGGTTCAGGGACGAACGCAGCGGCGAGGAGAAGACCTTCTATTTCGAGGGAGGGATATCGAGTTTCGTTCGGCATCTCAACCGGAAGAGGTCCGTGCTGCAGCCGCTCCCCCTCTACATCACGAAGACCGTGAACGGAACTCTGGTGGAGGTGGCCCTGCAGTACAACGACGGGTTCACCGAGTCCGCCCTGAGCTTCGCCAACTGTATCAACACGCCCGATGGCGGGTCGCACATCACCGGGTTCAGGTCAGCCCTGACCAGAGTGCTGAACGAATACGGTCGCAAGTACAAGGTGGTCAAGGAGAGCGAGGCGAACCTGACGGGGGAGGATGTTAGGGAGGGGCTCACCGCCGTGATCAGCGTGAAGATACCCGACCCCCAGTTCGAGGGCCAGACGAAGGCAAGGCTGGGCAATCTGGAAGTCAAGAGCCACGTCGAGTCAGTTGTCGCCGACGGCCTCAACGTGTATCTCGAGGAGCATCCCAGCGAGGCGAGAAGGATCATCGAGAAGTGCCTGACGGCCGCGCGCGCACGCGAGGCGGCGCGGAAGGCCCGGGACCTGGTTGCGCGAAAGGGGTTGGGTGATACGTCGACGCTCCCCGGCAAGCTCGCTGACTGCTCGGAGAAAGACCCGGCCTACAGCGAGTTGTACATCGTCGAGGGCGACTCGGCGGGCGGCTCAGCCAAACAGGGCAGGGACCGGCGTTTCCAGGCCATACTGCCGCTCAAGGGCAAGATACTCAATGTGGAGAAGGCCAGGCCCGAGAAGATACTTTCTCACGATGAGATACGCGCGCTCATCACGGCTCTGGGGGCGGGCAGCGGCCCGGACTTCGACATCACGAAGCTGCGCTACCACCGTGTCGTCATCATGACGGACGCCGACGTGGATGGCTCCCACATACGAACGCTGCTGCTGACTTTCTTCTACCGGTACATGTCGGACATCATCGACAACGGCCACCTGTACATAGCGCAGCCGCCGCTCTACAGGGTCAAGAAGGGCAAGGAGCAGCACTGGGTCTACTCCGACAAAGAGAAGGACATGCTCGTAGGGAAGCTGGGGAGCAAAGGGGTGGACATCCAGAGGTATAAGGGTCTCGGGGAGATGACGCCGCACCAGCTCTGGGAGACGACAATGGACCCCGAGAAGCGAATCATGCTGAGGGTGGAGATCGAGGACGAGGTCAGCACCCACGAGATCGTCCAGAAGCTGATGGGCGAGGAGGTCCCTCCGCGGAAGGCATTCATACAGGCCCACGCCCTCCAGGTCAAGAACCTCGACGTGTAACAAGCCGAGCCTGTTCCATGTCCTCGTCAGCCGGGTCCTCGACCCGGCTGTTTCATCTCCGGGTTCGTGGTAAGCATAGGTTGACACGTTCCATCGTCGGTCATATGATTGCATGTAATCGCCTTCGGCTAAACGTAGTCTGGAGCCAAGACTATCTCAGGCGATGGACAGACTGAGGAAGTCGATCTTGGAAGGGGGTGATGCTTTGCGAAGATGCCTACCGAGGGGCATTCTGGTACCTACGCGGGCGGAACGTAGTTAGGAAAGGAGGGTCAGATGGAGTTGAAGAAACGGTTCTTGTTGTTGGGCACCGTGCTCTGTGTGTTGGCACTGGTGCTTCCCGCGGTGGCATGTGACGGCGACGAGACGGAGCCGACGGCGTCGCCTGAGCAGACGTTCGAGTGGGACATGCAGACCACCGAAACGCCGGGCATGATGTCATATGACAAGGTTTTTCCTGAGTTCGTTCAGGCCGTCGATGATATGTCGAACGGGCGCTTGAAGATAACGCTGCATCCGAACGGAGCACTGGTTCCTGAGCGGGAGATACATGACGCCGTAGGCCAGGGTATCGTCCAGATGGGCTTCTCCACGGGGGCCTTCTGGGCGGGCACGGTTCCGGCCGGACTTCTCTCTCTTGGGTTGCCCATGTCCTGTGAGACCATGGAGGAGATGGAGGTATGGCTGTGGGACAGGGGCGTGGTTGAGGTGCTCCGCGATGCGTATGCCGAACACAATGTCTACTACCTGAGCCCGGTCATCGGCATGCCGTATGGCAGCATCATGTCGAAGGAGCCTATCGAGACGCTGGCTGACCTGGATGGCAAGAAGATCAGGTCGATAGCCTACTTCAAAGGGATATGGCAGGCGGTCGGAGCGATACCCGTCGACACTGAGATAGCCGAGATATTCACGGCAATTGCGACGGGAGACGTCGATGGGGCAAACATCGGGAACGCCGACCGGTTCTACTCAATCAAGCTCCAGGACGTGGCCAAGTACTACACTATGCCCCCGCTGTCTGCCTACGCGAGCGGCGAGTTCATAGTGAACATGGACAAATGGAACGAGCTGCCCGATGATCTTCAGGCCATACTGCTGTGTGCAGCCAAGAGGGCCTCGACCCAGTTCGCCGTGCAGGCTGCCTACGGTGCCGACGAAGCTATGGCGAAGATGGTGCAGGAAGACGGCGTCATCGTGACAACGTTCTCTGATGAGGACATGGAAACACTGCGGGAGATATCCGTGGGCGTGTGGGACAGTATCGCCGAGATGTCCGACTATAGCGCGCAGATAGTGGACATTACCAAGGAGTACATGCAGTACCTGGGGCGTCTGGAATAAGCAGAGACGCGAGGGGTGCTGGGGCGGCCACTTGGCCGCCCCAGCACCTTTCCAGGGCAGACCCCCACCTGCCCCGAGCATCGCAATAGCCCAGTAGGCCGGGTTAATGAGCAGAGTCCTCGGAGCCGTAGACTGGCTGAACGACCAGGCAGGCAAGGCCATCAGCTTCCTGATCGTGTTCATGGTCGGGGTGATGACCTACGAGGTCGTCGCGAGATACGCGTTCAACTCCCCTACCATCTGGGCACGTGAGACCGTCCAGTTCCTGCTCGGAGGATACGCCATACTCGGCGGTGCCTACGTCCTCAGGCACCGTGCGCACGTCAGTATGGACATCCTGTACGACCGGCTGTCCGTGCGACGTAGGGCAGTCCTGGACCTCGTGACCTCTTCGTTCTTCTTCCTCTTCTGCGGCGTTCTCCTCTGGTACGGCATCGACTACGCCTGGAGCTCCTTCTCCGTGGGCGAGACGACCGGGTCGACCTGGAACCCGCCCGAGGGCATCATCAAGGCGACAATCCCGGTCGGCGCAGCCCTGATAATTCTGCAAGGGCTGGCCAAGTTCGTCCGGGACCTAATAACGGCTGTCAAGGGAGCTGCGCCCGAATGAGCGACCCGGTCCTGACGTTACTGCTCTTCGGGTCGATGCTCGTCCTCGTGCTGTCGGGCCTCCCGGTCGCGTTTGCACTGGGGGGGCTGGCGGTAGTCTTCCTTCTGGCTCTCGAAGGACCCCACTTCCTGCTGTCTGTGGTCATGAACACATACGGCGGCATGACCAACTACCTCCTCGTGGCGATCCCCCTTTTCGTGTTCATGTCGTCCATGCTGGAGAAGGCGGGCCTAGCCGAAGACTTCTTCGATGCCGTGCAGAACTGGGTTGGCGGCCTGCGCGGGGGCCTCGCCGTCGGGACTGTGCTCATGAGTGTGGCGCTGGCCGCCATGGTAGGGATAAGCGCCGCGTCGACAGCGATTCTGGGTCTTGTCGCACTGCCGGCAATGCTGAAGCGCGGATATGACAAGAAGATCGCGCTGGGCAGCATCCAGGCGGGAGGGGCCCTCGGAGTGCTGATTCCGCCCAGCGTGCTGATGATAATCCTGGCGCTGTTCGGCGAGCTGTCGGTCGGGAGACTGTTCATCGGCGGCGTGCTACCAGGCATCCTCCTCGGGGGGCTTTTCATTGTGTACGTACTCGTAAGGTGCACGCTGCAGCCCAAGCTTGGCCCCTCCGTCCCTGTGGAGGAGAGGGCGGACTGGAGGACAAGGCTGGCTTCGCTACGCATCGTAGTGTTCCCCGTAGTGCTGATCGGCCTTGTCATGGGGACCATCTTCACGGGCGTGGCTACGGTGACTGAGGCCGCCGGGGTGGGGGCGCTCGGCAGCATCGTCGTCGCAGGTGTGTACAGAAGGCTCACGCGGACTGGCTTCAGGGACGCGTGCTACTCGACGCTTAGGGTCAGTTGCATGATCATGTGGATAGTCATCGGAGCCAAGTGTTTCACGTCGGTCTATATGCTGATCGGCGCCCAGCAGTTCATCCAGGACTCGTTGACAGCCATTCCCGGAGGGGGGTGGGCAACCATCATCGTGATGGAGGTCATACTCATTGTGCTGGGATGCTTCCTGGACCCCGGTGCCATCACCATGATCTCCATCCCGATATTCATCCCTATCGTGACGGCTCTCGGCTTCGATCCGCTCTGGTTCGCCATCCTCTTCGTCATCATCATGGAGATGGGCTATCTGACGCC
>CAZGDV010000090.1:0-11830 GCA_964524995.1 uncultured Dehalococcoidia bacterium
TGCCGAAGCCGCCGGCTTCAGAGACGGGGGCTGCTATGTCCGACCTGCCGAATCCACCGAACGCACCCTGGATGATAGGGTACTTGCACCCTAGCAGATCGGTTACCCTGGTGCTCCAGTCCATGGCGTCGCCTATCGTGTCCCAATCCAGCCTACCAGCTTCGCGGCAGGCCCAGACCCAGCGAGCATACGAGGTTGTGCATGACTTCCGAGGTTCCGCCCGCCATGCTCAAGCCCAGGCAGAGCTGGTAGTCCTTCTCGAAACGCCCCTTGAACGGAGCCCACCTCGACTCCTTCACCTGGCCATACAACCCGATGATGCGCGAAATGATGCGCGTGAACCGCTGCACGAGCTCGGTGGCCAGCACCTTCGCTGCTGCAGCCAATGGAGCAGCCATGATAAGGCCACCCTTGATCTGGTTCCAGAGGATTGAGTACGAGAAGGCTCGGCCAACATCGATGTCGATGGCGAGCTGGGCCAACAGATGGCTTACCAGAGGATCGGACGCCAGGGGCTCGCGCCCGTCGTGGCGTTCCTGGCAATACTCGACGACTTCCTCCAGCTCACGTCGCAAGTAAGAGAAGAGCTGGATCATGGACCGCTCGAAGTTGGAGGTCATTTGTGAGGCGACCCAGCCCTGGTTCTCCCCGCCAACCAGGTTCCTCGCGAGCACTCGCACGTCGTCGAAGAAGACTTCATTGAAGAGGAGAGAGCCTTCCATGTTGGGGACGGGACGTACCGTGATCCCCGGTGCCTTCATGTCGACCAGGAAGAAGGACAGGCCGCGGCTCCTTCGCTGGTTTGGATCTGTACGGGCGAGCATGAAGCCCCAGTCGGCTCTGTGCGCATTTGTGGACCATATCTTCTGCCCGTTGATGACATATTCATCGCCGTCTCGCACCGCCCTGGTAGTCAGTGAAGCCAGATCGGAGCCGGCGCCCGGCTCGCTCCACAGCTGGGTCCAGAACAGCTCAGCTCGTGCTATCGGCGGCAGGTGTTCCCTCTTCTGCTCCTCGTTCGCACTAACCAGGAGAGTAGGCGCGAGCAACGTGATGCCCAAATGATCGACTCCCGCGCCCTTGTGATAGCCCATCACGTCGCTGAAGATGAACTGCTCGATGAGCGAGGCCTCGCTGCCCCCGTATTCCTTGGGCCATGGGCGCGCAAGCCAGCCCCTGGCCGCCAGCTTCCTGGCCACTTCCCTGTGGAAGGACCAACATTCGTCGGTGCCGAACATGGCCTCCATGGCCGTGCCCCACTGGGGCGGAGCGTTCTTCATCTCCTCCCTGAAGAACAGGTCGAACTCCTCTCTCAGTGCCTCTTCGTGTGCAGCAAAGCTGTAATCCATAAACAGCTCCGTCTCTTCTGGCTAAGGCGCCACCGGTTCCAGCTCCTCCAGGAACGCCTATCCGAGCCCGGTCATTTCGCTCACTTGCCCTTGAACTTCGGCTCCCTCTTCTCGAGGAACGCCACGGCCGCCTCCTGGAAGTCCTCTGTGTTCAGCAAGATCGATTGTGCCGCTTCCTCGCGCTTCATCTGCGCCAGCAGGTCGGCCTCGGCCATTGCCTGATACAGGTTCTCCTTGGCCATCTTCACGGCAAGCGGCGGGTTCTTGGCCACCTTGCCAGCGAGGGCCAGCGCCTCGTTCATCAGGTCGTCGTGGGGCACGACCTTGCTCACCAGCCCTATACGACCCGCCTCGGCCGCGTCGATCGTCTCTCCGGTGAGGACCAGCTCGCAGGCCTTCGGCAATCCGACAATGCGGGGTAGAGTGAAGGAGCCGCCGGTGTCCGGCACGATCCCTCTCCTCACGAAGACCATGCCGAACCTGGCCAGCTCGGACGCTATCCTCATATCACAGCCGAGAACCAAAGACAGCCCCGCACCGACGACGGCACCGTTGATCGCAGCAATCACCGGCTTGGGCATCGCCCTTATTCGAAGAACGGCCCCAACCACGGTCCCTTTACCGTACGTCTGATCATCGGGCAGAGGCTGTATGTCGGGCTCGCCGCCTTCCTTCTCGACCAGCGCCTCGGCGTTGGTGAACATGCCGAGGTCCACACCCGTGCAGAAGTTCTTCCCTGCACCGGTCAACACGACCGCCCTGACATCCGTATCTTCACCCACCACCCTCATGGCATCGTCGACCTCAACCATCAGCCGGAAATCGAGGGCATTGCCCGCGTCCGGGCGGTTGAGCGTGACGATCGCGATCTGTCCTTCCCTGTCTATCTTGAGGGCCTTGTATGCCATCCATACCTCCTGGTTTGCTGTATCGACTCACTCGGGCTTGTACTTCGCGATCTGGAGGCCGGGCACGAAGTCCATTCCTATGTGCCCCTCCTTCTCCAACTCAGCGTACTCGGCGTCCGAGACGCCTATCACCTGCTTGTAGACGTACTCGTTATCCTCCCCCAACCTCGGGGCCGCCCTCCGGATATGGTTGGGCGTGTTCTCCATCTTCCAGGCCAGGCCGGGATACAGGTGAGTGCCGCACTCCGGATGGTCGACCTCCTCGAAGAAGCCCCTGTCCTTCATCTGAGGATCGTGGAAGGCATCATCGGGGTGCTCGACGGGGCCAGCCGCCACACCCTCCCTCTGCAGCATGAACATCACGCCGAAGTGGTCATGTTGGCTGGTCCACTCCTCGATGTGCTTGTCCAGCTCAGCGTGGTGGTGCCAACGGCCCAGCGCATCGGAGAACCTTTCGTCCCTGGCCCATTCGGGATTCCCGAGTACGCGACAGAACGCCTGCCACTCCTCATCAGTGCGTATCGTGACGCTGACCCACTTGTCCTCTCCCCGGCATCGATAGCAGCCCTGTATGGCACCCTGGGGGTCTCTGTTGCCGGATGTCCCCTGCACGCGGCCATTCATGGTGTAGTCCATGATGATCTCGCCGAACTGCGGGATCGCTGTCTCGACCTGCGCCATGTCGATGAACATGCCCTTGCCGGTCCTGTTCCGCTTGTGCAGGGCCATCACCATGATGAATGCGGCGGTCATGCCCGCCGCCTCGTCGGCATGGAAGACAACCGAGTTCGAGGAGACATCCCTGTCCAGGTAACCCCTGACCCATGTCCCACCGGCGTAGCTGTCCAGCTGCGGGCCGATAGTGCGGTTCTTGCTCTTGGGCCCCGTCTTCCCGAATGCCGGCATGGAGAGCATGACGATCTTCGGATTCCATTCGCTGAGAACCTTGTAGCTCAGATCAAGACTGTCCATCACCCGAGGCATGTTGTTCTCGAGAAAGATATCGCTTACCTCTATGAGACGCCTGAACATCTCTCTGCCCTTCGGCCTCCGCAGGTCCATGGTACAGCAGAGCTTGTTGCGGCCATGCTGATTGAACATGCAGCTACGGTTCCAGGGCCTGCCCTCTATATCGTCGTACCCCTCCTTGAGGTACGCCGAGTAGTGCCCCTTCACGATCTCGATGGCGAACTTGGGCTGTCTCGGCCCCGGCCCTCGCGTGCCCAGCGGGCAGTACTGGAGGCTCTCCACACGGATCACCTCCGCCCCCCAATCGGCGAGCAGCATCTCGGCGAAGGGCCCCGCCCACACCGGCGTTATACTCGCAACCCAGACTCCCTCAAGCGGCAGTCTGGCCATATCCACCTCCCGAAAAGGGTCAACCAGCAATGAGCTTGTCCAAGCGGGAGATCTCTAGATGACCCCCATCTCTCGGAGCTTCACCATGTCCTGCTTCTCGTATCCCAGCTCCGAGAGTATCTCCTCGTTGTGTTGTCCCAGAAGCGGCGCAGGCCTTCTCGCTACCCACGGTAGCTCCTCGGATCGCGCCAGTCTCCCTGTATAGGTGAGCTTCCCGACGACCGGGTGATCGATCTCTGTCCAGAAGCCGCGCTCTTTCAGATGGTCCTCGTTGAGCAGGTCCTCGGAGGTGTTCAACGGCGCACATAGAACGTGCCCCTCCTGACAAGCCTCCACCACTTCCTTCCTGGTGCGTTCCATCAGCCAGGGGTACCATAGCGTGCTGAAGAACTCTTCTCTGCGTTCCAGATCGAAGTGGTTGATGCCGCCATACCTCTCTACCAGAGGCACTCCCAATACCGACTCGAAACGATCGATGAACATGAAGCCCCCGGCCACGTCGACATACCCGTCCTTGCAGGGGAAGATGCCGAAGGGGAACTGCATCAGGCCGGCGACATCGAACCTCGGCGTCAGCTCGTTGTTGTACTGATAGGCGAGAAGCTCGCTCATCCGCCTCTCGATGGAGCCCATCTGTACTTCCATGAGGGAGATATCGATGTGGTCTCCCGTGCCTCTCGTTCCTACACCGTAGAGGGCGATCATGGTAGCCACGGCCGCCTGGTTTCCCCCGCTGTACTGCATGAGATTACCGCCCTTCTTCACGGGTTCGCAATCCTGGAGACCGGTGGTGCACATCGCGCCGCCCATGCCATAGATGATGGGCTCCGATGCTTTGAAGTCGCGGTAGGGGCCTGTCTGGCCAAAGTTCGAGATCGACGTCATAACCAGCTTGGGATTGATCGCGGCTAGAGTCCCGTAGTCGAGGCCCAGGCCCGGCATGACGCGCGGGCTGAAGTTCTCGACGACTATGTCGGCCCCCTTCACCAATTGTTTGACGATCTGCTTGCCCGTCTCGCTCTTGAGGCCCAGCGTCAGGCTTCGCTTGTTGGTGTTCAAATGCAGGAAGAGGCCGCTTTTCTCATGGTGTGGATCACCTCCGAAAAACGGCCCCATCCCTCTGGCCGGATCGCCCCCACCCGGCCTCTCGATCTTGATCACGTCCGCGCCGTAGTCTGCGAACAGCTTGGTGCAGTAGGGGCCCGCGATGTGCCACGTCAGGTCCAGCACCCTGACGTCCGACAGCGGCTGATCGACCATATCCATCACCTCCACGACCCGGGCTGTTCCAGACTGGTGCTACTTCGCCTTCTTGAAGGCGTGGAGCGTTATCTCATCGCTGATCTTCTCGTACTCTATCTCGACCGGCATCCCGATCTCGACCTCCTCGGGCGTCATCAGACCGTGCGTGACCAGCCGGGGCCCCTCCTCCAGCTCCACCAGCAGCACGACCCACGGAGCAGCGTACGCCGGATGCATCACCTGATGCTGGACGGTGAAGCTATGTAATGTGCCCTTGCCGCTGCAGCGACCCCATTCGTAGTTCAACGAGTTGCAGAAGGGGCACATCTCTATGGGCCAGAATCGGAACTTGCCGCAGTCGGAGCACTTCTGAAGCAGCAACTCGTGCCGATTCAGGCCGTCGTAGAACTCCTGATTGATAGGGCCCGGTATAGGGGCCATCCTCGGTATCTCTGTCGTCATCAGGCCACCTCCGAACTATCCATGAAGTACCAGCGCGCCAGTGGGGACTCCGCTGCCTGCCGTCACCAGCACGTTCTTGCAGTTGGGTACCTGCACCTGGGCCGTCCCCCGTATCTGGCGCACACCTTCGGACATCTGGTTCATTCCATGTATGTAGGCCTCGGACAGGCAGCCGCCGCTGGTGTTCGTGGGCAGCCTGCCGCCTATCTGGAGCGCCCCGTCCCGCACGTACGGGCCCCCCTCCCCCAGCTTGCAGAAGCCAAAGCTCTCGAGCTGCATCACCACGAGAGGCGTGAAGGCATCGTATATCTGCGCGCAGTCGATGTCCTCAGGGCCGATCCCCGCCTCCTTCCAGAGGTGGGGAGCCAAGCGCGTGTACTCCTCCAGGTCAGCGATGTTGTCACGCTGGTAGCTGGTCATCATCTCCATCCAGCTTCCCATGCCCTGCTCAGCAGCCATTATGTAAACCGGTTTCTGCTTCAGGTCCTTCGCCCTCTCCGCCGAGGTCACGATGAGAGCCACCGCACCGTCGCTCTCCTGGCAGAAATCGTACAGCCGGAGCGGGTAGGATATCATCCGTGCATTTGCGTGATCATCGAGGGTCATCGGCCTGCCGTACATCATCGCCTTCGGGTTCATGTTGGCGTGTTTCCTGAAGGCCACCGCCACCTCGCCGAAGTCTGTGGTCCTGGTGCCGTACAGGTGGATATGCCTGTTGGCCATGACAGCCACCATGGCCCCAGGCGCGATCAAGCCGAACGGGATGGAGTACTGGAAGTGTCCCTGCATGGGCATCACGCCGCCCATCTGACCGTACCTGAAGCCCGAACGCTCGTTGAGGGCCCGGTAGCATGCGACGTAGCTCGCCTTGCCCAGGGCGACCGCCATCGCCGCCATTTGCAGGACCCCACATCCCGCACCCCCACCGAAGAAGACCTCGGGGAAGAACCTGACGTTCTCCAGACCGAGGTTCCTTGCCAGCTCATCGGGCTGGTTGCTGTCTACGGAGAACCTCACGATCCCATCAATATCCTTTGGCCTGATCCCCGCGTCATCGCACGCCGAGGTTATCGCCTCCAGGCACAGGCGCACCTCGCTGCGGCCGGAGCTCTTGGAGAACTCGGTCTCCCCTATGCCAACAATGCAGGCCTTGTCTTTCAATGTCTGCGCCAACTCTTCGGCCCTCCTTCCGGTAGCGGTCTAATCAGGACTTGGTCGGCAGCGCCATCGTGATCTGCGCATCGCAGAACGGCCCATCCCCCGTGAAGGAGTCGACCTGCAACTCCACGAGGTGCAGGCCCGCAAGATAGCCCTCGTCCTGACCTCCGACCCACTTCTTGATGACGCTTCCCTTCACAACCAGGTGGTCACCGGCACAGCAGTTACCCCCGATGTTGAAGCGTGTTCTCTTCAGGTCACCGTCCGGGCCGCTCCAGTCCGTCGCCAGCCTGGACAGGATGCCCTCGGCGTGCATGATGTTGACAATCACGTTCTTCTGCTGGGCCTTCAGCGCGAAGTCCTTGTCGTGGTGGATCGGGTTCGTGTCTCTGGTGGCCCAGGCTCCGCCGCTTACCTTCACCGCGGTCATGTCCATCTCGTAGGAGCCGATGTCCTGGCCTTCCTTGACGTCTTCCCAGTAAACGGTACTATGCGGCATCTTCAGCCTCCTTAAACTTCCTGTTCCGCCTTACTCATTGGGCTTGTACTTGAGCACAGTCCTGACCTCCCTGCCCACCATCTCCCCGTTCTGGTTGTAGTAGGTCTGCGTCGTCGTAATGAAGTGCCCCTCGCCGATCCGCGTCTTCTTCAAATCGGATACCTTGTCGAGCTTCATGATGTAGTACAGCTTGTCGCCGGGGCGGACAGGCTTGTGGAACTCGTGAATCATGTCCGTGGCGATCCATGTATCTACGCCCGGCAGATCGAGCTCCGCCATAGGCAGCCACGGGAACTCGGGCCACGGCCAGATTCGCGGCATGCACCACACCATCAGCATCTGCGGTGGCGCGATGATGCCTCCGTGCCTGCTCTTCTTGGCGTACTCCTCGTCGGTGTACAGTGGGTTGGCATCCTCCATCATCTCGCAGTAGTGCCTGATCATGGATTTGGACACGTCGTCGGGGGCATAGAAGGGTTCACCCTCCTTGCCTACGAGTCCCTTGTCCTTTTCAGTGAGCGCCATTCGGTTTCACCTCCGTACTAGTGTTTTGTGCACTCGGCACTGCATCTCATGTTCTCAGGGCATCATCCGAGGGCCCCCTTTTGCCTGAGCCCCTCGATCTCATCACCGGAATAGCCGAGACCGGCGAGTATCTCCTCTGTGTGCTGACCGGGCAACGGCCCCGTGTGCCTGACCTCACCCGGAGTCTTGGAGAGCTTGGGCGCGATCCCGACCTGTTTGACCTTGCCGAGCCTCGGGTGGTCAACCTCGATGACCATCCTGCGGTGCAGCACGTGCGGGTCCCGCAATACCTCATCCAACTCAAGCACCGGCGCGACGTTGACGCCCTTACCGCGAAGCTGCTCGAACCACTCTTCCTTGGTCTTGCTCATGAATACGCCGGTGAGCTCTGCGTAGACCCTGTCCTTCTCGGCCCCGGTCGCGAACTGCAGCGGAACGAGGTCTTCGCGTCCCAGCTCCCGGCACAGGTTCTCCCAACTCCAGGCCTCGAAGCAGCCTATACTGACGTACCCGCCACCCTTCGTCGCGTAGACCGAGTTACATGGTACGGTGCCCGTCAGCACTGTCTCGCCCCACTTCGGCACCCCGCCGCCCGCGAAGTACTGCGACGCCTCCCAGGCGAAGAGAGCAACCGTGCCATCCACCATCGCTACGTCTATGTACTGGCCCTCACCCGTCCTCTCCCTGGCGAGCAGAGCGACGGCAATGGCGAAGGCCGCCTGCTGTCCACCGGCGGCGTAGTCCGCGATCAGGTTCAACGGAACGGCGGGCCGGCCATCCCGGATGGCCATCGCGCTCAGAGCGCCGGACAGCGCCATGAAATTGATGTCATGGCCCGTCACGTCACGGTAGGGTCCGTCCCGTCCATATCCGGTCAGCGAGCAGTACACGATCCTGGGGTTGATTCTCCTCAGACTGTCGTAGTCCACCTGGAGTTGCTCGACGACGCCGTGTCTGAAGCCCTCCAGCACCACGTCGGCGTCCTCCACCATTCTGTGGAAGACGTCGCGGCCCTCGTTCACCTTGAGGTTCAGAAACATCGAACGCTTGCCGCGATCAAGCGCGAAGTATGCAGCCCAGGTCTCTTCGTCCACGTCAATGGGTATGATACCGAACCCCGGTTGCTCTATCTTGACGACGTCGGCACCGAGATCGGCAAACATCATTGTGCAGAATGGGCCGGGGGCCATCCGAGACAGATCCAGCACCCTTATCCCGGCAAGTGGCGATGCCACACAGACTCTCCTGATCCCAGGTCGAAGCCCTACTTGCCCTTCCAGACCGGCGGGCGCTTCTCCATGAAGGCCTTGGGGCCTTCCTTGGCGTCCTCAGTGTCGAATATGATCATGGACATCAGCCGCTCTATTGAGTAAGCTGCATCAAGCGCCAGGCCCCTGAGGACCGACTCTTTGATCGCCTGGACAGCCAGCGGGCCGTTGGAGCACAGCTTCTCGGCATACTGCATCGCCGTGGGCATCAGCTCCTCGCGAGGCACAACCTTGTTAATCAGGCCTATCTCGCAGGCCTCCTGTGCCGTGACCTGATTCGCCGTGAGCAACATCTCCATGGCGCGGCAGTACGGAATCTGGCGCGGCAGCCGGACCGTCGTCCCGCCACCGGGGAAGAGCGCCCAGGTAGGCTCCATCACCGCGAATACGGCGTTCTCCGAGGCCACGCGGATATCCGTGCCGAGGAGCATCTCCAGGCCGCCTCCAAAGCAGTAGCCATTGATGGCCGCGATCACGGGCTTGTAGAGGTCGAAGCCGCGCAGTACCGCGTTCAGCGGCCTGGTATCAGATTGGAGGTCTCTGAGGTCGGCGTCGATGATCTTGGGCAGGAATGTGGTGAGGTCACCTCCTACAGAGAAGGCCGTCTTGCCCGCGCCGGTGATGATTGCCACCCGGATGTTGCGGTCGTCCCTGACGTCCATCCACGCGTCTGACAGCTCCTCCATCATGTCGTCGTCCATGGCGTTCAGGGCCTCGCGGCGGTTCATGGTGACGATCGCGATGTGGTCCTTTTTCTCGTAGATGACGGCCTTGCCTTCCTTCTTTGTCATATCACACTCCTCAGCAAAGTATCCTGGTGCCTGCCGGCCCCTCTACACCGGCTTGAACAGGGGAAGAAGCCAATCCTGGTCCTCGACCTTTCGGAATACGAGTTCGAGCGGCATGCCAGCCCTGATGTCCTCGTTCTTGCAATCAACGATGTTGGAGTGCATCCTGGGCCCTTCCTCCAGCTCCACTATGGATACGTTGTATGGTATGTCCTCGGCGAAACCAGGGTGATACAGCTGGTGGAAGATGGTCCAGGAGTAAACCTTGGCCTTTCCGCTCGCCTTCACGCGCTCGAAGTCCATGCTCATGCACTTCGGGCAGAGCACGCTCGGCGGGAACCAGTAGTGGCCGCAGTCCTTGCATTTCTGTATCAGCAACTCTTGTCTCTGCACGCCGTCCCAGAACGGCTTGGAGTCCTCGGTCGGGGTGGGAAGCGGTTTGGGAAACTTTGTGGCCACGACTACCTCCTGAGTATCAGCGTCGAGTAGCTCAGCGTCGGCGGGTACTCGTGCGGAGCGCCCCCGTACCCGGTAACAAAGGCCACCTCGGCGTCCTTGACCTGCCTCTCTCCACACTCGCCCCTCAGCTGGCGAACGGCCTCGACCAGATGACCGAAGCCGAAGGTATGTCCCTCGGAGAGCAGGCCGCCGGCTGTATTGGAGGGCAGCTTGCCGCCCAGCTGCAGGGTGCCTCCTTCGACAAAGGGGCCGCCCTCTCCCGGCTTGCAGAAACCATAGGCCTCCAGCTCGATGATGACCAGTATCGTGAAGCCGTCGTACAGCCCGCATACGTCGATGTCGCTCTGGGTCATCCCCGCCATCTTGAAGGCCTGCTCGCCCGCCTTGCCCCCCTCCCAGCCGATAATGCTGGGGTCGCGCCAGGGCCGCATGAACTCCGCCGAATGCGCCTGGCCCCAGCCGCTGAGGTATATCGGCTTCTTCTTCATGTCTTTCGCGCGCTCAGCAGACGTAACGACCACCGCCCCACCACCATCCGTGATCAGGCAGCAGTCAAACAACCTCAGCGGCTCGACGACCCAGCGCGAGTTCTGATGGTCTTCGAGTGTCATGGGCCTGCCGTACATCTGGGCGTTGGGGTTCATGTTGGCATGCTTGCGGAAGGCCACGGCAACCTCGCCGAACTGCTTGCTGGTGGTGCCAAAGTCGTGCATGTGCCTGCGGGCGATCTGCGCCTTGAAGGGTATCGCCGCGATGTCCCCATAGGGCAGGGTGAACTCCAGACCAGGGGGCAGGCTGGGTGGAACGTCCACAGGGGAATTCTGCCAGCCATAGCAGCAGACCACGTTCTTGCACATGCCGGCGTTTATGGCCATCGCAGCCATCTGGATCATGACGATGGGGGTGGCACCGCCGCACTCAACACTGGCGGTAAAGTTCGAAGATATGCCGAGGAAGGCGGCTACCCTCGTTGCCCATCCATGCCTTTCGCCCACCTGCGACGGGAAGACAACAAGAAGGCCATCGATGTCGTCCTTCTTAAGGCCGGCGTCCTCGATGGCCCGTTTGCAGCCCTCAAGCGTGAAGCCCATGGTGCTCATTTCGGGGTTCTTCTTGGAGAGCTTGGTGAGTCCGACTCCTGCGATGGCGCATGTGTCTTTCAGATTCAACTCACTTGACCTCCTGTTCCAGTCAGTGCCCGGGCCCCTCTCCCGGCGTGCTATCACCTCGGCCAGGCATCGTCGAACACCTGCCGGGCACCCTCGGGCATGGGCGAGACGGCAATCACCCAGCGCTATCCTCCAGCCTCGCACGCCTATTCGAGATTGGCTCGTATCAGATCCTTGATCACCTCACTCGGTATCCGAATTCCGCGTGGCAGCTTCACGCTCGGAAGCTGCCCGCTTCTCACCCAGCGACGCACCGTTTCCTTGCTCACCCTTAGCTCGGTTGCCACCTCCTCAACTGTCAGCATATTCGCCTCGGGGAACTGGTCCAGTATGCGCTGCATTACCTCCGCCACCTCCCCGGGCCTCCCCAGCGCACTGCCTATTCCCCGTGCCATCCCAACGACTCCCATTGGCTTCCCATCCCTGCCCTTCACCATAACCGCCAACAGGCGCACGTCGACCGAGTCGCCGTTGCTCTGTGTCAGGTTCAGCTCCCCCTCCATCTGACCCTTCGTCACAATCCGCGTGATCAGCCTGTCCGCCAGAGCTTTGTCGGTAATGAAATCCTGCACACGCTTCCCCACGAGCTCAGACTTGGGGTGCTTGACTAGATCGCAACCCAACTCATTGGCGAACACAATGGT
>CAZGDV010000091.1:0-11806 GCA_964524995.1 uncultured Dehalococcoidia bacterium
CTCCGAGCAGACCTGAACCACCGTGTTCGCCACCTGGGCGTTGATCTTGTCCCCTTTCTTCGAACCGACAATGTAAAGGCCGTAGCTGATCGACCTCAGCGCCGCAAGGTTCATTCGTCACTTCACTCGCTTTCTAGAGCATTTCCTCCTCGCTGGTCTCGATCGCCTGCTTGAGCTCGGCGGCCAACTCGGGCGGCAGCCCCTCGATATCGACTCTCAGGAAACCCCTGACGATGGTGGCGGTCGCCTCGTCGCGCGTGAGCCCCCTGGCCATAAGGTACTCGACCTCCTCTTCGGCTATCTTACCCACCGCCGCCTCGTGGGAGAGGTCGACGCCCGCCAGGTCCCCCTTCAGCTCCGGGATGGCGTGAATCACACCGCCCAGCTCCTCGGAGAGGATGAGGCCCCGGCACTCCAGATGGCCCTTTACCTCCGGCGCGCTCCCCTGGATGTAACCCCTCGCGATGATGTCGCCGCCGGTGGTGATGGCGCGGGATATGATCTCGGCCCTCGATCCCTTGCCCTGGAGAAGCACCCTCGATCCTGAGTCCAGTGTGGTTCCCCTGGGGGCGACGAGGACACTGTTGAACCGGACAACCGAGTTCGCACCCACGCACCGGGCTGCGGGGTACATCTGGAGGGTGCGGAGTGGCTTCATGCAGACGAAGTTGCTGAGGAAGACGCCGTCCTCCTCGACGATCGCCGCGCTTCGGGGACGCACGGCGATGTTGGGGGCCCAGTTGTGGATCATGGTGAAAGTGATCCGTGCCCCCTTCTTGATGTAGAACTCGGAGACGCCGAGGTGCAGGCCGGTCGGCTGCATGGGGTGGGTGGCGCAGCCGGTGATGATGTGAAGCTCCGAGTCTTCCTCGGCGATAATGATGTTGTGCACCTTCTGGGCCAGGTTCTTGTGGCCGAGGTAGAGGCAGGCCTGGACGGGGTTGACCGACTTGACGCCGGGCAAGGTCCTGATGAAGTAGCCGCTCGTGGGGGCCAGCTCGACGTTCGCCGTATACTTGTCCGCATCCACGCTGACGGCCTTCCACCAGTAGTCCTTGAGCCATGGGTGGGTCTCCAGCGCCTGCGCCATCCCCATGACCTCGACGCCCTCCTGACTCGTGGAGCTGTGGATCACGGACTGGTCGACCTGGAGGAAGGTGCCGCCGCGCTGCCCCAGGTCGTCGAGCGTAACGCCGACGTTGACCATCTGCTGCTTCTGCTCAGGCGATATCCTGGAGGGGTCCTTCTGGTAGTCATGCTCGTCGGCCTCTGACTCGTAGGTGGAGATGTCTATGTCCTCACCCAATGCCGCCTTCTTGTCGGAGGCCTTCTTCGCCAGTTCCTTCAATTCCTCGGGTGACGCTATTCGTTCTGACATAGGCATTTGACGCACCCCTCGTAGCCGTTCTCTTTTATCGAGTCCAGGACCTCCAGGGCCTCCCGCTGGCACGGGATCGTACCGTCGATCAGCACGTACCCCTTGCCGGCGTGGACGTAGTCCAGGATGTGCCCCGTGTGCGTTATCATGAGGCACGAGCGTTTGCGCCTGCGCTTGAGGTCCTTCTGCAGCAACTCGTTGATCATCTCGCCGATGAGCGCCATGTTGACGAGGTCTACGCCGGACTCCGGTTCGTCCAGCAGGACGAGGTCAGGCTGCTGCGCCATGAGCTGCAGAAGCTCGGAGCGCTTGATCTCGCCGCCGGAGAAGCCGTAGTTGATTTCCCGGTCCAACAGCTCCGTCATGTTCAGCCGGCTGGCCACGTCGTCTATGTCGACGCCGTTGCCGCCGCGTGCCTCTATGCTCGCGGTCACCATGTCTCGGGTCTTGACACCGCGAACCACAGGCGGGCGCTGGAACGACATCCCGATTCCCAGCCGGGCGCGTTCGTCCAGGGATGCTTTGGTGATGTCCTGGCCCTTGAACTCTATCTTTCCGCTCGTGATCTTATAGCGGGGGAAGCCCATCAGGGCCATGAGGAGTGTCGTCTTGCCGCCCCCGTTGGGGCCGAAGAGCGCGTGCGTCTCGCCGACGCCGATTGACAGGTTGACGTTGTGCAGGATCGGCTTGCCCTCGACCTCGACGCTCAGATCGCGTATCTTTAGCATTTCATCCTCCGGGCTGTCGCCGCATCGGGTTCCCGGAGACGGGCCGTCCCGTCATGCAAGACGGGCCTCGGCCGCGCCCCAGTTGATGTTCTTGAAGAAGGCCTCGATGTAATCGGGTCTCTTGAGGCCGTAGTCGGTCAGGAAGGCGTGCTCGAAGACATCCAGCACCAGGATGGGCGCACAGCCGGCGGGGTGGCCGACCTCGTGCTCATTGATCCACTGGTTGAACAGCCTGCCTGTCTTGTCGTCCTGGTAGAGGATGGTCCAGCCGATGCCGCGCATCGTGGCTGTGCCCCTGAAGTCCTTCTCCCAGTCCTCGTAGCTGCCGAAGTCCTCGGCCAGCTTCTTGCCCAGCTTGCCTGACTTGTCCAGAGCGGCCTTGCCGCCCAGGTTCTCGAAGTAGTACTCATGCAGGCGCATACCGTTGAACTCGAATCCCATGCGCCGCTTCAGCTCCGCGTACTCCGGCGTGCCGATCTTGCCGTCCTTGACCATCGCCGCCAGCGTGTCCATGAGCTTGTTCGTGTTCGTCACGTAGCCGTTGTAGAGCGTGAAGTGGTTGCCCAGCGCGGTATCGCTGAACCCCTCCATTCCCTTCAGGCCGCTGAAGTCTTTCGCTGTGTATGCCATCTTTCCTCCTGTGTGGTATTAGTAGCGTCACCTAGGCGAGTCGCGGGTCCACGTTGCCCTCGCCACCGCACTCGGGGATGTAGCAGGTGATGTCGTGGAAGGCGCATGCCTGCCTGCACTCGGGACACCTCTCCGGCGGAGCTTCCGCCTCCAGCCGGTACCCGCAGTTGGAGCATTTCCAGTGACTCATCGTTCGTTCCTCCCGGCGCGGCCCGCAACCGGCCGCAGCCTGCCTAGCCTCCGATCAGCTCCATGTCCTTGCCGCAGCACACGAGCGTGCCGCCGCCGACCTTTGTCACAGTGACCTCGTTGCCGCAGATGTTGCAGCGGTACTTCTCTCCTTCATCCTTGACAGCCATGTCGTCCGCCTCCTTCCGCAGTCTCTGCAGATATATGGTGGCTCGTTGGTCGCTCGCTTCCGACGATAATATCAGATGGCCGGGGGCACAGCAATATTCCGCGCCAGCGAGACATCACTGCGCTCGGGACGATGGTAGCAGCCATCCGATGAAGAAGTCATAAAACGAGCCTTCAAAACCTTGCAAATCCATCACATTCGCCCATTCGTTGCTGGACGCGGGTGGGGGAGGCCGCCCCGCCGCCCGAGTGCGAGTTAACCAACACTCTAAGGAACAGGCGGCTTCGCGTATGTGACTTTTGTCGCAGGGGGGTGGTTGGCCCCTGCGTCTGTCGGGTAGGCAGGGAGCATCCGCTCCCTGCGGGGTGGTGGGTTTCGCTTCGCTTCACCCACCCTACGCGTGGGGCTGACGCCGATTGACAGTAGGCGAGGGTCGGGTGTAGGATGGGCAGGTGGCGTTCGAAGCCCGATGGGAGGTGGATCAAAGTGTCTTTGCTCAAGGAGATTGAAGATAGTGCTGTTGATGGTACGACTGATATCAGTGTACTACTGAGGAAGTGCAAGGTTCTTGCGGCGCGCCTGGGAAGCGCGGAGTTGGGCGACTGGGTAGACCGTGAATTGAACGGGTATGGGAACGAGGCTCCGTTGCCAGACTACAGAATCATACACACTTTTTCCTATGGTAACTTCTCCGATGGCTTCCGGAAAGCGGACCGCATGCCCATCCCACTGCCGTGTCTGCCAGCGAAATTCAGAGATTATGCGTCCATTATGGAAGCGAGGGAACCAATAAAGTCATATGAGTCCACACTTCGGGCGAATGCTGGTGACGACTTCGGCTCAAACTGGTCACCGGACGTAATCATGGCGGTGGGTTCGGATATCTACACGGGCATGCAATGTCTAGGAGCGTGGCGGTCACTGTCGCGGGGGAAGCTAGACGCACTTGTGGATGCCGTCAGGAACAGGGTGCTTGTCTTTGTTCTCGGGATCCAGGCCGAAGCGCCTGACGCGGGTGAGGTGGCCTCGGGTGGAGACAGGCCGATAGCAGAGGATCGCGTAACCCAGATATTCAATACCACGGTCTATGGTACCGTTGGCAACGTGGCTGTCGGTAGTAGCCATTTCTCTCAGGAGTCCGAGGTTGGAGTGGTGAAGGGCGACATTGGCAGTCTGAAGGCGTATCTGACATCCCAGGGTGTCTCGGAGTCGGATCTGGCCCAGTTGGAGTCTGCATTGAACGAGGATGGTGATATTGATGAGAAGGGTGCTTTGGGTGAGCGTGTCAAGGCTTGGATAGGTGATATGGTCTGGAAGGCCCAGACCGGTGTGGGGCAGGTCTCGGCTTCTATCGCGGGTGGAATTCTCGCAAATGCCATCTGGGCGTACTATGGGTTTCTGACATGAACGGACGGAGCATGGCGTTAACAAATGACCACTACACCTACAGAGTGACCTGGTCGGAGGAGGATGGGGAGTACGTCGGCCTGTGCGCCGAGTTCCCCAGCCTGAGCTGGCTTGCGGGCAGCCCCGAGGCGGCGCTGAAGGGCATACGCAAGGTGGTAGCCGACATCGTTGCCGACATGCAGGCGAGCGGCGAGCAGGTGCCCGAGCCGATAGCCTCCAGGCAATACAGCGGCAAGTTTATGGTGCGCGTTCCTCCGGATGTGCACCGCAGCCTCGTGCTGGAGGCGGCAGAGTCCGGCGTCAGCCTGAACCGGCTGGTGAGCGCCAAGCTCAGCGGTTCGGGCCAGGGCTAGTCAGCATTCTCATTGCCGTCCGGCGTTGCTTGTGCCCACCCGGGGGGTAGCAGGGAGCATCCGCTCCCTGCAGGGTGGCGGATTTCGCTTCGCTACATCCGCCCTACGTGTTACGCGTAGGGCTTGACATGTAGTATCAATAATGGTACCATAAGATGGCAAAGAGGATAGAAGACCTGCTCGCTGGGATGCGGCGGAATCCGCGTGACGTAAGGTTTGTCGATCTGTGCAGGGTCTGCGATCATTACTTCGGGGAGCCGAGGCAGAGCGCAGGCAGTCACCGGGTGTACAGGATGCCCTGGCAAGGGGACCCGAGGGTCAACATCCAGGACTGTAAGGGTAAGGCGAAGGTCTATCAGGTGAGACAGGTTCTCAAGGCCATCGACAGGCTGGAGGCGGAGCTTGGCACTGGCGAATGACCATTACACATACAGGGTGACCTGGTCGGAGGAGGACGGGGAGTACGTCGGCCTGTGCGCCGAATTCCCCAGCCTGAGCTGGCTGGCGGGCAGCCCCGAGGCGGTGCTGAAGGGCATACGCAGGGTGGTGGCCGATGTCGTGGCCGACATGCGGGCGAACGGCGAGCAGGTGCCCGAGGCGATAGCCTCCAGGCAATACAGCGGCAAGTTCATGGTGCGCGTTCCGCCGGATGTGCACCGCAGCCTCGTGCTGGAGGCGGCGGAGTCCGGCGTCAGCCTGAACCGGCTGGTGAGCGCCAGGCTGAGCGGTTCGAGCCAAGGCTAGTCGGCATTCTCGCTGCCATCCGGCGTTGATTGTGCCCACCCGCCCGCCCTCCGGCGCTATGCTCCCGGACCCTCGGGATGGGGTAGGCAGGGAGCATCTGCTCCCTGTTCTGGCGGATTTCGCTTCGCTGCATCCGCCCTACTGTTACTTCGACGTGATACAATGGCGTGGAGCATGTTCGCAGGTTGACTGCGATCGATGACGCGTAGAACATAGACAAAGAGGTCCTGCCATGGAGGGTTTTCCGATTGGTATGGCTGTCGGTTTTGGCGGAGGTTTCGCCGTCGGGCTGTCAGTTGGCATGATGGTGGCCAGGGGGCGGGGAGCGCTCACCGAGGAAGAGCGGAGGAGAATGAAGCGCCTCACAGTGGCTGGCGTTGTCATACTGGTCCTGGGAGTGATAGCGCTCGCCGTGGTTGCGCTGCTGCTCTAGCTTTAAATAGCTACCCCAAACAATACCCCAAAGTCCTTATCCTGCATTGGTCCCCGACCACACTGTTGCGATTCCGAGCGTCAGGTGGCGGGTCTGCACTTCCTGGATACCGGCGTCGTTCATGAGGCGTGTCACCTCCTCGGGCGAGACCAGCCCCATGATCGACTCGGGGAGGTAGAGGTAGGCCCCGCTGTTGCCTGAGACCAGGCGGCCTATCGCCGGTATCAGCGCGAACATGCCTAGCGCGTGGAGTTGCCTGACTATGGGATAGGGAGGGCGTGTAAGCTCCAGGATGACGATGGGGGCTCCCGGTTTGGCGACGCGGGCCAGCTCGCGGAGTGCCCGTGCCATGTCGGCGACATTGCGCAGGCCGAAGGCGAAGGTTACGGCGTCGAACGTGGCGTTGGGGAAGGGCAGTTGCATGATGTCTCCCAGCACCGGCCTGATCCGGCCATTGTGGAGCGGCTGCCCCAGCCGCTCTCGGGCCCTGGCCAGCATGGGTGGGGAGAAGTCGAGGCCGACGACCGTGGCGTCGTGGCCCTGGCCAAGGACGTGGCGTGCAAGCTCGCCGGTGCCGAAGGCGACGTCCAGAATCAGGGTGCCCGATGTGGAGAGGGCCCTTGATGCTGCAAACCTGCGCCAGGCCTGGTCGCGGCGCAGGCTGAGTACGCCATTAAGCAGGTCATACCTGTCGACGATAGCGGCGAACATCGATTTGACATAAGATGCCTTACGCCTGCCTTCGTCGGTGTATGGCGATGCTGTAGACTGCGTATTGGTTTCGGCCTCGTGACGTGGTATCATACGCCGTGCCGCATACAAGAGTTGAGACCAGCGGATAACCCTTGGGCGAGCCCTAATGCCACGGGAGTACCCGCTGGTCTCGGAGTCGAAGCAAAGAGAGGGCGCGTAGCGCCCTCTCGTGCCTCCTCTAGTCCACCTTTTTGAACTGCGCCTTCGCTGCCCCGCAGACCGGACACCTGTCGGGTGCTTCGCCCTCGGCGGTGTGGCCGCACACCTGGCAAACGTAGAATTCTTTGGGCGGGGCCTTGCTCTGCAGTGCGTCGAGCGCAGCCTTGTAGAGCCCCTCGTGAGTGATCTCGACCTGACGCGCCCAACTGAAGGTCCGCTCGGCCTTGGGCTGCTGCTCCTTCTGGGCCGCCTCGATGAACTCGGGGTACATCTTGACGTGTTCCATGTTCTCGCCGGCGATGGCTGTCTTCAGGTTCTCCTCCGTGGAGCCGATGCCCGCCATTGCATCGAGGTGGTTGCGTGCGTGGACCTGCTCAGCCGCAGCGGCAGCCCGGAACAGCCTGGCCACTCCAGCGTAGCCCTCCTGGTCGGCCTTGCGCGCGAACGCAAAGTAGGTCGTGCTGGCCTTGCTCTCGCCCGCGAACGCTTCGTCGAGATTGTCGGGTGTCTTCGCCATATTTGATCTCCTTCCCAGTGTGCGTCAGTTTTCGCGACACTCGCGGCCCGCTGACGTCGCTCACGTTATCTTTCCTGCAGCCTCATCGGGGATGCTGAGTAGCCGAATCAGCTCCTTCCTCATGCAGTGGTCCATGATGACCGTAAGTCCAGCCTCTCTCGCCCTTGCTGCGGCCTCCTCGTTGACAACGCCTTCCTGCATCCAGACCACCTGGGCACCAATGGCTATCGCCTGCTCCACTATCGGCGGCACGTCCTCCGATCTGCGGAATATGTCCACGATCTCCACCGGCTCGGGTATCGATGTCAGGTCCGGGTAGGCCTTTTCACCGGCGACGCTCTCCAGCGTCGGGTTCACGGGGATGACACGGAAGCCGTGGTCTTTGAGAAAAGCGGCGACGCGATGGCTGGGGCGCTCGGGGTTTTCCGAGGCACCGACCATAGCCACGACACGGTACTTGGCCAGGACTCTATCGATGTCGGCGGTCTTGCCGTCCATTGTCGCCTTTCTCCGTGGTTGCTCTCGGAGTGTGACTCCGCGCGATATGATAGCACATCACGGGCTGTCGAGAAGCGCTGCTAGCGCCTCGGGCTCGGTGACCGGCGGGCGACACGTGTGCCTGTGGCAGAGGTATGCTGTAGGCCTGCCGTCCACCATCGCTTTGTCTCGAAGTGGTGGTAGGGCAACGGCGCTCGCGGACCCGTTGAGGTTGCCGCCCGCGAGTGTGAGGTCGGGCAGATAGCGGCGCTGTACCTCACGGAGCAGCGATAGTGTAGCGGGGTCCTCCGGCTCTCCCACGATGGCGATCTCTTTGTGGTCAGCCAGGTAGAAATCCAGGGCGCAGAGCCAGTTGCCGAACCCGGTAGGATACTTGTGCATGTATTCGCGCACCGAGCGCAGGTTGGCTGCGGCCACGCGCTCGTATTCGCGATTGCCCGTGAGTCTGGAAAGCCTCAGGAGCACGGATGAGGCGGCGGACGAGCCCGACGGGACGGTGTTGTCGAAGATGTCCCTCGGCCGGGCGAAGAGCCCGTCGCCGTTGCGTGCAGCGTCGTAGAACACGCCATGGCCCTCGTCCCAGAACAGCTGCAGCATCCTGCTGACGAGCTGCGTCGCGGCCGCGAGCCAGCGCTCGTCCAGGGTGGCTCTGTAGAGCGCTAACAGACCGTCCGCAACCAGCGCGTAGTCCGACAGATAGCCGTCGATCTTGGCCTTGCCGTCCTTCCACACGTGGTTGAGCGTGTCGCCGGCGCACATGGTGTCGGTGACGAAGGATGCGTTGGCGACGGCGGCCTGAAGATAGTCGGCGCGGCCCAGAACAGCAGCTGCCTCCGCGAAGCTGGCCAGCATCATGCCATTCCAGTCGGCGAGCACCTTGTCGTCGCGGTGCGGCGGCACGCGGCGGGCTCGCCTGTCCAGCAGGCGCTCCCTGATCGCAGCGGTCCTGGCTTCGAGTTCCTCCGTGGACATCCCAAGGGCGGGCGCGAGTGCCTCGGATTCCACCGGCCTGTGCAGGATGTTCGTGCCCTCGAAGTTACCGCGTTCGATTGCGCCGAAGCACCTGGCTGCGAGCTTGGCGTCGTCGACGCCGAGCGCCTCCCTCAGCTCGTCCATGGTCCAGGTGTAGTACCTGCCCTCCACACCCTCGGAGTCAGCGTCCTGGGTGGAGTAGAAGCCGCCGCCTGTGTCCGTCATCTCGCGCAGAACGTAGTCGAGCGTCTCCTCGACGATACGCCGGTACAGGGGCTTTCCGGTTACCAGATAGGCGTGCAGGTAGACGCGGCTCAGCAGCGCGTTGTCATACAGCATCTTCTCGAAATGGGGCACCAGCCAACGCGCGTCGACGCTGTAGCGGTGGAAGCCACCGCCGATCTGGTCGTAGATGCCGCCTCGAGCCATCTTGTCGAGCGTTCGCTGTACTGTGGCCAGCGAGTCCTCGTCCCCGGTGTGGTAGTAGCGACGCAACAGAAACTCGAGCGTCATAGGCTGCGGAAACTTGGGCGCTGTGCCGAAGCCGCCGTTACGCTGGTCATGGGTAGCGCCGGCTGCCCCTGCCGCCAGATCGAGGATGTCTGCTGTCAACGGTTCTACTGTTTGCTGAGGCTGAAGCGGCTGGTTGAGGTGGGAGACGATCTCCCGGGCGGCGGTCTCGACCTCACCGCGGCGGTTCCTGTAGGCGTCGGCCACGGTCTGCAGCACGCGGGCGAAGCCTGGCATATTCGCGCGGTCCTCCGGCGGGAAATAGGTGCCGCCGAAGAACGGGCGCTTGTCCGGCGTCAGAAACACCGTCATGGGCCAACCGCCCTGGCCCGTCAGGGCCTGCACGGCTGACATATAGACTGAGTCCAGGTCGGGCCTCTCCTCACGATCGACCTTGATGCTGACAAAGCTCTCGTTCATGAGTCGGGCGATCTCCTCATTCTCGAAGCTCTCCCTCTCCATGACGTGGCACCAGTGACAGGCGGAGTAGCCTATGCTGAGCAGTACAGGCTTGTCCTCGCTGGCGGCACGTTCGAAGGCTTCGTCGCACCACGGGTACCAATCGACCGGATTGTGTGCGTGCTGTTGAAGATACGGACTGGACTCGTCGATCAGGCGGTTGGGCATGGTTGCCTACCTCACCTATTCGGGCAGGGGTGTCAGTCCCGTCTTGTCGATCCACTGCCCGCAGCCGTGGCACTTGACCCGCGTCTCATTGGAGAAGATCTCCTCCTCGGCGCTACAGCTCGGGCACTCGTACATCTCCGACCTGAGGTCTCTGGGGTCCTGACCCGGACATCGGTTGACCATTGTGCTCTCCTCCTCGTGCGTCGAGTACTTGGGCCAATTTTAGTCGGGACACGAGCCTTGGTATGTGACTTTTATCGCACTGCCTGGAGCTGATAGGTGCGCACCATTATCTCGGACATCTCCTGCAGCCAGACAAAGGCCCTCTCGACAAGCGTCTCCTCTATGCTGCCGGTGTATCCCTTCTGGTCCATCGGGCATGCTGCCTCGCCTGCGGCTCCCACCTGCCCGATGTTCTTCAAGCAGCATCTAGCCGGGGCCAGGAGCGATTGGCGCGCTACCTGATCCGGCGACAGTTGCGTGCTTCTGAATATGGCGTTCCAGTAGCCGTCGAGGAGGCGTGCGAGTGATTCCGGGCTCTCGTTCTCCTGATTCGTGGAGTCAGTGGGCACTATGCCCCAGCAGACGATGCCGCCGTTCTGCAAGTGGCGAGCGACTGCACCGGCGTATTCGCGTGGCATAGTGGACAGTTGGTAGGCGTCGAATGAGAGGATGTCGATGCCCAGTTCGAGCAGATAAGGCAGGTTGACGTTAGCGCAGAGGTGTAGGGCTTTGGGTCCCTCGATGCCGCTGAGAAACTCGGCATAGTCGCTCTTGGCCTGCGTCTCGTTGTAACCGGACATGCTGCTGAAGACCCAGCCAAGACCGGGTTCGTCGACCCAGACGAAGGCGTTCGAGTTCCTCTCGCGCAGGTCTCGATACTGCGCGTTGGCCTTGCGCTGAACGAAGTCGAACAGGATGCTCCGCACCTCGTCGTTGTAGATTATCGGCTTGCCGCTTTCGTCGACGATCTTGAATCCGAAGCTGACAGGCCCCGTCAACTGGCCTCGGATAGCATACCTGCCTGCCAGGTTCTCGCTGAGGAAACGATGGTAGACGGCTGAGTATTCCTCTGTCAGTGCGAAGGTTGCCGGGTCTGCCATCCTCTCTGAGTAGACGGGCAACTCGTCGGCGAATTTGGCTGTGTCGAATAGCACTCGCTCCCCTTCGACATCTATGGCAATGCCCGGGAGGTTCTGCGATGTCTGAGCGTACATGTCCTCATGGAAGCTCACGTTGGGGAGTTGGGGCCAGAAGGGAATATCCAGACTCAGCGCCAGTTCAAGCGCTCTGTCGATGTCCTTGTGGGGCATTATGCCCATCGCCGTTGTCCTACAGTTCGCCTCTGCCAACATTTCGCTCTCTCATGGCTGGCCATTATCGTGGCCGGACACAGCCCTAGTCGGCGATCTTCATCCGGGGTTGCGCTACAACGCCGACCGGGGCCGAATCGGGCTCACGGTGACTATGTGATGTACGGACAGGTTGGGGGCCGGGGACACAGCCGCGTTACGTGACTGGTTCGGATCACTTGGCCTTCACTTTGACTTTGGTAGCCTTGGCCTCCTCGGCCTTGGGGACGCGTATCTCCAGCATGCCGTTCTCGTACGTTGCCTCTATCTTCTCCGCATCGACCGGCTGCGGAAGTACAACGGAACGCACGAAGCTGCCATAGCATACCTCGCAACGATGATACTGCTCATCCTTGACTTCTTCGCTCGACTTGCGCTCGCCCTTGA
>CAZGDV010000092.1:0-11522 GCA_964524995.1 uncultured Dehalococcoidia bacterium
CCATCCTTGAACAGCAGTATGGTCGGAATGCTGCGGACTCCGTACTCGCTCGCCACTCTGCGGTTTTCATCCACATTCACCTTGGCAAAGCCGACCCGGCCCGCGTACTCCTCAGCAAGCTCATCGATTACCGGGGCCACAGCGAGACACGGCCTGCACCAGGGGGCCCAGAAATCCACCAGATAGGGCTCCTTGGCCTGCAGGACGACCCGGCTGAAATCACCATCATTCACATTGACTGACCCGGCCATTATTCCTCCGAACGTGTCTTGATCCAGGCGCTAGCCACCGCGGATCGCCTCGACCACTCCCTGGTCCACCGCTCTCTTGGCTGCGGCCACAGCGCTCCTGATCGCCTCGGCTTCACTACGCCCATGGGCGACGACCACGTTCCCGTTGACACCGAACATGAGTGCGCCGCCATACTCCCGATAGTCCAGCATGCCAATGACGGAACGGAACGTAGGCTCAAGCAGGTGGGCAGCCTGCTGAAGCTGATGGTTCTCAGCTACGGACTTCCTCAGAGCGCCCAACAGCATCTCGCCCAAACCCTCGCCAAGCTTCAGCAGCACATTTCCGGTGAACCCATCAGTAACGATCACATCCGCCCTGCCGCTGGCTATATCCCTCCCCTCTACATTGCCTATGAAATTCAGGTCGGTCTCCCGCAGCATCTTGTTTGTTTCGAGCACGAGTTGGTTGCCTTTGGTGTCCTCCTCGCCGGTGGACAGGAGACCGAGTCGCGGTCTCTCCATGTTGAATATTCGCTGCATGTATATGCTGCCCATTTCGGCGAACTGAACCAGGGCAGGCGGCTTGCAGTCCGAGTTGGCCCCCAGATCGAGGCAAAGGACCGGGCCAGCGGGGAAGGGGAACACCGCTCCCAGCGCCGGACGGTCGAGGTCCCTGCACCTGCCCACCATCAGGCAGGCCGCGGTCATCACAGCGCCCGTGTTGCCGGCGGATACGAAGGACTGTACCTCTCCCCTCTTCAGCAGGTCGATGCCCACCACTATGGATGAGTCCCTCTTCTCCCTGATGGCCGAGACCGGGCGCTCGTCCATGGCCACAACCTGACTGGCATGTACCACGTCCACGCTCGAGTTGTTGCAGCCATGCTTCTCCAGGAGCGGACGTATGACTCCCTCCTGCCCAACGAGCACGACCTCGATGCCATCCTGCTGCGCCGCCTCAATTGCCCCCTTGACTATCTCCTCGGGGGCATGGTCACCACCCATAGCATCCAGCGCTATTCTGGCCTGCTTAGACGCTTCGCTCTTCGCCACTCTCGGTTCCCTCCCACAGATCGCATCGCCCGCCCCAGCGGGCGACGACGTCTCCGTTCTCTGAAAGCTCCGCTATCTCACAGAGCCTTGTGCAAGCGGTGCATTCGAAAGACGAAGCTCGATAGTCGGTCTCGCTGATCTCAAAACCCTTAAAAGCGCTCAACCCCCGAGTCCCTGCGAACTCCTCCGCTACAACCAAGGCCATGCCGATAGCGCCCATGGCTTCCTGCCGTTCAGGTACGATTATCGGCATGCCGAGGCTGTCCTCGAGCGCGCGCACGATACCCCCGTTGAACGCCACGCCCCCGTGAAACAGAACGGGAGAGAGTATCTCCTTACCACGGCCAACGTCACTGAGGTAGTTGTGGGCCAATGCCCGACACAGGCCTGAAACGATGTCCTCCCGGGCGTGGCCCATCTGCTGCTTATGGATCATGTCGGATTCTGCGAAGACGGTGCACGTAGCTGCGATACGCACAGGGCGGCTCGAAGACAATGCGAGCTCCGCGAGATCAGCCACAGAGATACCCAAACGCAGCGCCTGCTGATCGAGGAAGCTGCCCGTCCCCGCCGCACATACCGTATTCATGGCGAAGTCGACTACCATGCCGTCACGGATGATGATCAGCTTGGAGTCCTGGCCGCCGATTTCGATGACAGTGCGGACATCGGGGCAGAAGTGCGCGGCCGCCACCGCCTGGGCCGTGATCTCGTTCTTGACGATATCCACCCCTACCACAGCCCCAACAAGGTAGCGGGCACTGCCCGTGGTCCCGACCCCTCCCAGTCGCACTCCCGGCCCGAGCTGCTTCTCAAGCTCTCTGAGCCCCCGCTGCACAGCGCCAACCGGGTCTCCTTCGGTGCGGTCGTAGCTGGTGAAAACCACCTCATTGCTCTCATCCAGAAGAGCGAACTTCGTGGTCACCGACCCAACGTCTATGCCTAGGAATGCTTTCATGAGCCTCCGCAACTGCGCAATTCGCGACTAAGTATAGTTACTACCCATAAACGGGTCAAGTCAACCGGCTGAGTTCGGCAAGCGTACGCGGGCCTGCCTATCCGGTCACGTTCTCGATGTGCTCCAGCCGCACAACACGCCCGCCCGAGCCCAGCTCCACCCCCACCACATCTATGCGCCAGGACTCGGGCGGCTCGTCCAAGCCCTGTATGTACGCATCAGCCAAGAGAGCAAGCCTATCCCGCTTCAACGGGGTCACAGACTCCTCGGGAGTGCCGAAACCGCCACCCGTTCTGGTCCTGACCTCGACAAAGACAAGGCAGTCATCCTGCCATGCGATGATGTCAAGCTCGCCCTCACGGCACCGGTAGTTCCGCTCGACGATGCAGTAGCCCGACCGGAGGAGGTGCTTCTCGGCGATATCCTCGCCCCTCGCACCCGTCTCGCGTCGCCTTTCCGGCGATCCGTTCGCTCTCATGATCTGCCCATTCCGCAAGCAGCCAAGTGAAGAACGGGCGGCCCCCTTCCTGGCCTGCAATCCAAACGCCAACCATCAGGACAGCTTCTGCAGCGGAGCCAGGCTCAGCAGAAAGCGCTTGACGCCCGCGCCGCCCTTGAAGGCAATAGTCACCTCGTGGTCGCCCGACGATGGAAGGCAGCTGACTACGATCCCCTCTCCAAACGCCGCATGGCTGACGTGGTCGCCGGCTTTGAGGTCCGGCACGGAGGGAGAAGATCCGGTGCGTCCTCGCACCGGCACGCGCTCCGCAATCGCGGACGACGCCTCCTCGGTGCGAATGCCGGGTGAGGCGGTCAGGTGCGATGGTATGTCCTCCAGGAAGCGGGAGGGCGGATTGTGGGCGACGCTCCCCATTAGCGCCCGGCGCAACGCGTAGACCAGATACACCTTCTCCTTGGCCCTGGTTATGCCCACGTAGCAGAGGCGGCGCTCCTCCTCCATCTGACCGGGGTCGGGGAGCGACCTGAAATGCGGCAAGACCCCTTCCTCCACGCCCACTATGAACACCACCGGGAACTCCAGCCCCTTCGCCTGATGCAGCGTTATCAGGGTGACCGCGTCGCCCTTCTCGTCCAGCTCGTCCACGTCGGAGACCAGCGCCACCTGCTCCAGGAAGTAGTCGAGCGCCTCACTCGGATCGAGGTCCTGGTAGCCGGCAGCCACGCTGCGCAGCTCCATGACGTTCTCCCAGCGTTCCTCACCCTCCGTCCCTTCGCGAATGTACTTGGCATAGCCGGTACGGTCGAGCAGCGTATCGAACAGCTCCAGCAGGTTGAGCTCCCCGAACTTGTCGATCAGCTCGTCCAGCACTTGCACGAAGCCGGTCAGCGCCTTGGCGCTTCGCTGCGGGAACGGTGTCTCCTCCTGGCCCTCGGCGACAAGCTGCAGCGCCGTGTACTGAGGGATACCCCTCTCGTTGGCCCACGCGTTGAGATCGGCCACCGTGCGCTGGCCGATTCCCCTGCCGGGCACGTTGATCACCCGGGCCAGGCCCACGCTGTCGTACGGGTTCCTTATGAGTCTCAGATACGCGAGCACATCCTTGACCTCGCGCCGCTCATAGAAGCGCGTTGCACCGACTATCCTGTAAGGCAGCCCATAGCGGACGAAAGCCTCCTCCAGAGCGCGCGACTGGGCATTGGTGCGGTACATCACCGCCAGGTCCCTCGACCTGTGCCGTCCGTTCGCAACCAGACGTTCGACCTCGTTGACAATGAAGTGGGCCTCCTCCTGCTCGTTGTACGTCTGGGCGACGATTATGGGTACACCCTCCTCGTTCTCGGTCCACAGCGTCTTCTGCTTTCTCTGCTGGTTGGCAGCGATGACGTGGTCAGCGGCCTGCAGAATCGTCTGTGTGGAGCGGTAGTTCTGCTCCAGGAAGACGACCTTCACGTCGGAGTAGTCTTTCTCGAAATCCAGGATATGGCCCAGATCGGCGTGCCGCCACGAGTAGATGGACTGGTCGGGATCGCCGACCACGCACAGATTGCGGTACTTGTCCGCGAACAGCTTCGACAGAATATACTGTGCCCTGTTCGTGTCCTGGAATTCATCGATCATCACGTGGAGATAGCGGGACTGGTACTTTCCGAGTACCTCGGGCTCCCTGCGAAACAGGTGCACCGTCCTCATTATGAGATCGTCGAAATCCAACGCGTTGTTCTGCTGCAGGCGCGCCTGGTACCGCTCGTAGACCCGCTCCACGACTTCCTCGAAGTAGCTGCCTACCGTAGCCTTGTAGTCCGCCGGAGCGAGCAGCCGCGCCTTCGCGGAGGAGATCGCCGAGCCGATGCCACGGGGCGTGTACTGCTTGGGGTCCAGCCCGATGTCCTCGATCGTGTGCTTGAGGAGGGTCATCTGGTCGGAATCGTCGTAGATCGCGAAGCTTCTGTCCAGGCCGAGGTGCCCGGCCTCGATCCGTAGAATCCGGGCGCAGGTGGCATGGAATGTGCCGATGGTAGCACCCTCTATAACCTGTCCCACGAGACCCTGAACCCTGTCACGCAGCTCGCGCGCCGCCTTGTTGGTGAAGGTAACTGCCATGATGCGATAGGGGCTGACGCCACACACGTTGATGAGGTAGGCAACGCGGTGAGCGATCACCCTGGTCTTGCCCGACCCGGGGCCCGCGACGATGAGCACAGGTCCCTCTATGGCCTCTACGGCCTCTCTCTGCGCAGGGTTGAGTCCAGATAGGATGTCCATGTCGTGCAACTCAAGGGCCCGCCGCCCGGTGAGTGCGGCTCATAGCCCAGGCTAGTAGGTGAACAAGGGCTGGTCTTTGGTGATGATGCGCGTATCGCTGGCCATCTCGGTTCGCAGCTGCTTGGGCAAGCTGAAGATGCCTTGGTGGGTCACGCCGTCGTAGAACCGGAGCGGCTTGCTTACGCGTTCGGCAATCCTGCCGTCAACCTCATCGGGTGAGAGCCGGGTGGGATCGACATCGCGGGAGGCGACCGCGAATCCCCAGGTGCCGCCGAAGGCCGGCACCTCAGTAAGATACGGGGCCACCATCTCAAACGCGGTCCGCAGTGTTCGAATGACGGCAGAGAAGCCATAGGAGATGACCATGCTCGTGGAGCCAGCCTGAAGGGACATCATGCCCCCCGGCGCCAGCCTGTCCAGCAGGCCCCGATAGAACTCCTTCGTGTACAGAAGATAAGCCGGCCCCTCCTCGAGCGGCTCCGTCAGATCGATGATCACTACGTCGAATCTCAGCTCGGTCTCCTCGAGGTACTTCATGGCGTCGAGGCGCAGCAGCTCGGTCCGGCCGTCATCGAAGGCCCCATCGCTCAGAAAGGGGAGGTGCTGCCTGCAGACATCCACAACCTGCTTGTCGAGATCGACCATCACGGCCTTCTTGACGCTCCGATGGGCCAACACCTCGCGCAGGGTTGCCCCCTCCCCACCACCGGCTACAAAGACCGTCTCCGGCTTCGGATGGGCAATCATGACAGGATGCACCAGCGCCTCATGGTATATGAACTCGTCGAACTCGCTGCACTGGATCTTGCCATCCAGTATCAGACACTTCCCGAAGCCCGGGCTGTCCAGGACCTGAATCGACTGGTATTCGGATTCGCCAGTGTAGAGTATGTCGCTTATGCTGAACTGCTGAATGAAGTGGGGGGTTACGAACTCCCAGAACCAGTTCGTCTCCATTCCCTTCATCTGCTAGAACCCCCTTTTCAACTCGACGATGGCCGGGTTTTTGCACTCCAGCTTCTCGACTATCGTCCCCGCGACATCGTCCGGCTGGAACGGATCGCCGTAGGTGAATATGTCGATCGCAGCGTAGCCGTACTCCGGCCACGTGTGTATGCACAGGTGCGCCCCGGTGATGAGCACGACACCACTCAGGCCCTGCGGTTCAAACCTGTGAAAGGACTCTCCGATGACAGGTGTACCGGCCCCGGTCGCAACGGAGTACAGGACGTTCTTGATGAAGTCCATGTCGTTGAGCAAGTGAGCGTTGCAGTCCTTCAGGTCGAGGAGGAAGTGCTTACCCAGTGTGCCCACGTGGTTCCCCGTGTAGCCAGGAGTCGTGCACCACGCCATTATATATCGTGCATCGTTGTTTCTCAAATGAGCCGCCGAGAGTCGACGCGGACCGGGCGTGCATGCTTGTTGCTCGTTGGCCGTATGAAGTGTTATCATACGACACACCGCGCAGCCCTATCCCCCGAACGGAGTCTCTCGCTTGGCCAACGCCGTGCTCATCGTCGACATGATAAGAGGGTTCCTGGAGGAAGGTCACCCACTGTACTGCGGCGAGGGCGCAAGGCGGATCATCCCTCATGTGGCCAGGCTGCTGGAGCGTGAATCGGCCAAGGGGTCAAGGCTCTTCTTCATCTGCGACAGTCACGATCCCGATGACCTCGAGTTCAAGATGTTCCCGCCGCACTGTATCGCGGGCACCGAGGAGTCAGAGTTGATCCCGGAGCTGGCAGGCTTCGATGGAGAGACGGTGCCCAAGAACCGCTACAGTGGTTTCTTCAACACCCCCCTGGGGGGCATACTGAGGCAACTGAGGCCTGACAAGGTCATCGTCTGTGGCGTTTGCACGGACATCTGCGTGATGCATACCGTGGCGGACGCCCGCAACCGTGATTACGACGTCGAAGTACCTCTGGATTGCGTTGCCAGCTTCAATCACAAGGGCCACGACTGTGCCATCGAGCATATGGAGAAGGTGCTCGGTGCCAGGCTCGTCGGGCCGGAGTGAAGATGCACCAGCCTCATTTCGAAGTCCACCCGTCCGTCATCTCCGGCGAGACCTCCGATATCTACTTCCCCCATGCAGTGGAAATCCTGCGCAAGGAGGGCATCAACCCTGTAGCCGCCATGGAGGTCTTCCCCAGCAGGGATGGCGTGCTCTGCGGCATTCTGGAGGTCGAGGCGCTGTTTAAGAAGGCCTTGCCCGAGGGGAGCGAGGTATGGGCCCTTTCCGAGGGCGACCCCATGCAGAGGAAAGAGGTCGTGCTGAGGATCAAGGCGCCCTACCAGTCCTACGGGGTATACGAGACGGCCATAGTGGGCATACTGGCGCACTGCAGCGGTTGGGCCACGGCTGCGCGGCACTGTGTCGAGGCTGCGGATGGTATCTCAATAATCAGCTTCGGTGCACGTCATGTCCATCCTCTGGTCAGTGGGATCATGGACTACGCAGCTATGGTCGGTGGCTGCAACAGCTGTTCCTCGATCTCGGGCGCGAAGCTGGCGGGGGTAGAGCCGGCGGGCACAATGCCCCACGCCCTGATCATATGCATGGGAGACACGGTGAGTGCCACAGTCGCCTTCGACAAGCACATGGAGCCCGGTGTGCCTCGCATATCCCTCGTCGATACCTTCAAGGATGAGGCCGAGGAGAGCCTGCTGGTGGCCGAAGCCCTGCAGGACCATCTGGACGGGGTGCGGCTGGACACGCCTTCGGAGCGCGGCAGAGTCACAGCCGACCTGGTCAAGGAGGTACGGGCGAGACTGGACCTTGCCGGGTTCAAGCATGTGAAGGTATTCGTCAGCGGTGGCGTAGACCCGGACCGCATCAGGTATTTCATCGAGAACGGTGCCCCTGTGGACGGTTTCGGCATAGGCAGCTACATAAGCGGTGCCAAGCCGATCGATTTCACCGCAGATCTGCACGAGATCGACGGCAAGCCCATCGCGAAGAGGGGCAGGATACCCGGCATCACGCCGAACCCCAGGCTGAAGCGGGTCATCTGATTCACCACGGTATCGCTTTTCAATCGCGAGCTACAATTGTATAATGTAGAATGGTCTGCCGCTGGCAGGACGGGGGCAAACCACTACTGACATCGGTGCCAGCAGTTCGCCTCGATCTCGATTCACAGAGGGTCGGAAGGGGGAATGGAAATGGCTGCCAGAGCGTATGTGCTGATCGAGACCTCCGTAGGGAAGACCAAGGACGTCGTGCTTGCTCTGCGCAAGGTGAGGGGAATGAAAGAGGTCAACGCGGTGACCGGCCCCTACGATGTGATCGCGGTCGTCGAAGGCGTTGACCTGACCGCTGTGGGAAACCTGGTGGCGGACGAGATTCACCCAGTGGGTGGAATCGAGCGGACCGTAACCTGCCTGGCAGTGGAGCTGGGGTAGGGCCGGTTGGCCCCTGCGGTGGCGTGAGTGGGGCGGCTATCGCTCGACCTTGCTGGTCGAGTGAAGATATAAACGCTTGGGAGGGAGCAGTTTATGGATTTTCGGCTCAGCCCGGAGCTGGAGGAGTTCCGGCAAGAGGTAAGAGGGTTCCTCAGGGAGCAGCTACCACCCGACTGGCTCACCGGTGGAGCCCCCAGAGAGGAAACAGAGGAGTGGTTTGAGTTCACGAAGAAGTTCCTGAAGGCGGTCGCAGACAAGGGATGGATATCAGCCACCTGGCCCAAGGCGTACGGGGGTGAGGAGCGGCCATCATGGGAGGACGCGATCCTGGGCGAGGAACTGGCGTACTTCAGGGCTCCGGCGATGGACTACTGGTTCCGGTGGAAGATGATCGCAGCGCTGCTGCTCAACTTCGGCAACGAGGAGCAGAAGAAGAAACACCTTCCCGGCATTGCCAGCGGCGAGGTCTACTGGACCCAGGGTTTCAGCGAGACCGGAGCAGGCTCGGACCTCGGCGCCGTACAGGTCCGGGCGGTGGACAAGGGTGACCACTTCCTGGTAAACGGCCAGAAGATATGGACGACAGGAGCCCACAGGTCCCACTGGTGCTTCGCGCCCGTTATGACAGACCCGGATGCCGAGAAGAGGTCGAGAAGGCTAAGTATGCTTCTCATCGACCTGAAAACCCCGGGCATCACGGTGAACCCGCTAGAGAGCATCGAAGGGACAGGGCATCTGTGCGAGGCCTTCTTCGATGATGTCAAGGTGCCGACGGAGAACCTGTGCGGCGAGAGGGGCCGTGGCTGGCTGGCCGCCATGGCGTTGGTGAATATCGAGAGGTCGGGCACCGGCTTCGCCTCCATGCCGAAGCTGATTCTGGACCTGCTGGTCGAGTACTGCAATGCGACCAAGGCCAACGGCATACCTCTTTCCCAGAATCCCATCGTCCGTAGCAAGCTGGCGGAGATGGCCATCGAGATCGAGGTCTGCCGTCTTCTTGCCTACCGGACAGCCTGGGTACAGGCCACGGGACAGGATGTTACCTCCGTCGGTGCGATAATCAAGCTGTTCGGCAGTGAGCTGATGCAGCGGATAGCTGCCACGGGCTTAGAGATATTCGGCCCGTACGGCAGCCTGGACGAAGGCTCGAAGTATGCCCCGATCGGGGGCTGGCTCACCAGGGACTACATGTGGAACATCAGCTTGACGATAGCCGGTGGTACATCCGAGATTCAGAAAATCATCATTTCCACAATGGGATTGGGCTTGCCCAGATACTAGTCGCGAAACAACCTCAAGTAGATACAGGGGGGTAAACACCATGGATTTCTCGCTCAACGAAGAACAGGAAATGCTGCGGAAGATGTCCCGCGACTTCCTGACAAACGAGTGCCCGAAGACGCTCATCCGAGAGATGGAAGAGGACGACAAGGGCTACTCGCCCGACCTCTGGAAGAAGATGGCCGAACTCGGCTGGATGGGACTCGTCTTCCCCGAGCAGTACGGCGGCGAGGGGATGAGCCTGCTCGACCTCACAGTGCTAATCGAGGAGTTCGGCAGGGCGCTGGTACCGGGGCCGTACCTGCCCACAGTCGTGTACTGTGGAATGACCATCGCGGAAGCGGGCAGCGACGAGCAGAAGAAAGAGTTCCTGCCCAAGATCGCCAAGGGCGACATGATAATGACACTCGCACTCACGGAGCCCAGCGCCAGTTGGGAGGCCTCCGGCGTCGAGACGAAGGCGACCGCCGAGGGCGATGACTACGTTATCAGCGGCACCAAGCTCTTTATCTCCGATGCCCACATCGCTGACTACATGCTCGTTGTCGCCAGGACCAAGGACGGCGCGAGCAAGGAGGATGGCATCACGCTGTTCCTGGTGGACGCCAAGAGCCCGGGCATAGGGCTAACGCCTCTCAAGACCATGGCCCTCGACAAGCAATTCGAGGTCGTTCTCGACAAGGTGAAGGTTCCGAAGGCGAACGTGCTGGGCGAGTTAGACAAGGGCTGGCCAATCATCAAGGACCTGATGCAGAGAGGTGCGGTCGCGCAGTGCGCCTACATGGTGGGCGGAGCCCAGCAGGTGCTGGAGATGAGTGTGGCCTATGCGAAGGAGCGTGTGCAGTTCGGCAAGCCGATCGGCAGCTTCCAGATGATCCAGCAGAAATGCGCCGACATGGCAGTGGAGGTGGACGGCGCGCGATTCATAACCTACGAAGCGGCCTGGAAGATGGCCGAAGGACTCCCCTGCAGTCTCGAGGTCTCCATGGCGAAGGCCTGGGTAAGCGAGGCCTACCGGCGCGCGACCGTCGAGGGGCAGCAAATACACGGCGGCATCGGGTTCATCAAGGACCACGACATGCAGCTCTACTATCGCCGGGTCAAGGCCTCCGAACTCGCATTCGGGGACGGCGATTTCCATCGTGAACTGGTAGCGCAGCAGATCGGCCTGTAGTCGGGGCAGAAGCGGGGGTCCAGAGGATGGATTGCATATTCTGCAAGATAGCTGCACACGAGGTGGACAGCAACATCCTCTATGAGGACGATCAGGTCGTCGCCTTTCGCGACCTCAAGCCGCTGGCACCGGTGCACCTGCTCATTGTCCCCAAGAGGCATATCGAGACCGTGGCCGATCTCACCGAACAGGACAAGCCTCTGATGGGGCACATGGTGACTGTAGCGAACCAACTCGCGCGGGACAAAGGGGTAATCGAGAGGGGATACCGGCTCATAGTCAACTGCGGCCCGCAGGCAGGCCAGGTTGTAGGCCATTTGCATATGCACCTGCTGGCCGGAAGGCAGTTGAGTGAGCTGGGCTAGCATACAACTACTACGATAGGCAGCCCGCTACAGAGTGATAGGATAGAGCCCCTTTCAGAAGGGGCTCTTCTCATCAGGACGATACACGGTCTAGTTGCCGACGAGATGAAACCAGCCCTCCATATGGGGCTCCAGGAACCTCTCCATCATCCAGACGGCAAGGCCCAACGTAGCGCCGGTTGAGACTGCAAACAGCACGAAGTCGACCCAGGGTCTCATGCGCTTGGGCTCTCGACTACCTTCCGGTGGTCGTAGCTTCTTAGAATCCTGCATGTACTTCTTAGACGAGCTTATTGACTAATTGCCAATGTAAAACGTGTGGGGT
>CAZGDV010000093.1:0-7920 GCA_964524995.1 uncultured Dehalococcoidia bacterium
AACAAGCTGGAGAGCTACGATCCGTCGCTGGTTCGCTGCGCCGTTCCCTGCTACTTCACCTGCAAGTGCGCTGCCGACTGGGTCACCGTAGTGCTCACCGGAGAGGGCGCGGACGAGATATTTACGGGCTACCACTACATGAAGCATTTCCCGGCGGACCTGCTGAACAAGGAGGCCCGGCGCTGCATCGGCAACCTGCACAACATCAATCTGCAGCGCGCCGACAGGATGGGGATGTACTTCAGCCTGGAGCTGAGGGTGCCCTTCCTGGACGTGGCAATGGTCGATTTGGCTATGAAGATCCCGCCCGAGCTGAAGATACGCGAGTCGGAGAAGGTGGGCGATAAGATAGAGAAGTGGATTCTGCGCAGGGCCTTCGAGGATACAGGGTATTTGCCTGAAGACATCCTCTGGCGTTATAAGGTACAATATACGCAAGGTGCAGGGTGCGAAAGCCTAGGTGAGAAGCTTGCCGAAAGCGAGATGACCGACGATGAGTACGAGCGCATCAAGGCCGAGAATCCCCAGGCGGTGCTTAACAGTAAAGAGGCGGCATATTACTTCAAGCTCTTCCGACAGTTCCATCCCCAAGACTCAGTGCTTGGATCTATTGGAATCTGGACAGGCTTTGACTTTGAAGAAGAAAGGGAGCGGGTCCGGGGTACGGTGGACGGCGACCTGAAGCACGTCCACGACGAGGACGAGAGCGCCAAGGTCTCGTAGGGGGACGGCTCCCTTAGCGCATGAAGTGGACCATCCTGGGCTCCGGGGGATGCATGGTCATCCCCAAGCCCCTTTGCCGCTGTCCCGTTTGCCGGGAAGCGCGTGAAAAGGGGCTTCCCTATGCCCGCACGGGGCCGTCCGCTTTCCTGCACGACATCGACCTCCTGATCGACACGCCCGCCGAGATCATCTCGCAGCTCAACCGCTGCGACATCGACCGCATCGACTACATCACCTACACCCATCTCGACCCCGACCACGTCGAAGGGTCGAGGCTGGTCGAGCAGATGGCGCTCGACTTCCGCACCTGGGCCGCCTATCCCGAGAAGCAGGTCACCCTCCTGCTGCCGGAGGGCCTGTCGGAGCGCATCCGGGCTATCCAGTCGCAGTTCGGGCCGGTCATGGACTGGTACGTCGACCGGGGCTTCGTGCGACTGGAGCCGCTGCCGGAGAAGACTCGGGTAGGGGACATCGACATCACGGCCATCCCGGTCGACCGCGTCGTCCAGACCGCCTACGTCTACGCCTTCGACCAGGGAGGGAAGCGCGTTGTCTACGCGCCCTGCGACCTCAAGCCCTTCCCCGAGGGCCGCGATGAGGTGCAGAGCCCCGACCTCCTCATCATCCAGCCGGGGATATTCGAGGAGGGGCTGAAGCACGGATTCCACTACCCGGCTGACCACATCTCACGCATGACGCTGTACACGTTCGAGGAGACGATGGCGCTGGCCTGGCGCATCGGCGCGAAGAAGGTGCTGTTCGTGCACCTGGAGGAGTACTGGAACCGGGGCCACGATGACTACCTGGCCCTGGAGAGGGAGCACCCCCACATCCGCTTCGCCTGCGACGGGATGGTGGTGGAGGTGTGAGGGGGCGGCTAAGTCATAGACAGGGTCTTGTGAGTGGTGCTGTACCCTGTAAGTAGCTAGGATAGAGTCTTTGCGATGGCTGTGGCGCGGCTCGTAAGAGATATGGCAAAGTTTTTGAAGGACAGCTCGGGATTGGGTTCGCTGTACTTGCCTTTGAGGCCACTCTTTCTGTCTGTCAGCAGGAAACAGGCTGAGTCGTACAGGCCTTCCCTCACGAGGCGTTCGCAGAACAGTTGGTAGCGTTTCGAATATGAGGCATCCCGAAATTCGTCGAATACCTTGAAGTGAGGTTCATCAACTCTGACGCCGCGCACGGACTTAGGATGCTGCTCGAGTAACATGAGGTATCCCAACCAAGGTCGCTGAGAGAGCTTGAAAGCACCTTCACGATAGGCAGTCCAAAGGTCTTTAGCACTACCGAGTGCTTCCTCGACCCGATTGTTGAAGTTGTTGCCGAACGAAGGCCCCACTTGTGATTTGAATTCAATCGACGCTACCAACTGGCTCTCGGCAACTACGACCAAATCCCAATCCTTGGTTGGCCTAAAGTACCCAGGTAGCACAGCTTTGGTTCTGCTTCGGTGAATATGTATGTCAGACAGACCACTCTCGGTAAGTAGTTGCCGTACGAGTTCGGCAAAACCGCCCAACTGGGCTCCTCCAGTGACGGCGCTACGGTTTCCATAATCCCTACGGCCGGTAGCGGATCCCTGGCGCGATTCCTGCTCTTGCCGAACACGCCAGAAGTGCTTGACGGCTTCAGCTACTCTGCTCTCCAGTTTCTGCATGGGCGGTCTCCATGTTGAAGGATTCTACTGTGGTATTGGCAAAGAGGGTGGCCGTTTCTGCTATGATCCTGTTGCGGGCAAGTTCAAAATAGTCGGGGTCAACCTCCATACCGATACTGTTGCGTCCCCATTGGGCCGCGGCCAGATTGGTAGTGCCGGTTCCCATGAATGGGTCTAGGACGGTGTCACCCACGAAGCTGAACATGCGTACTAGGCGAATGGCCAGTTCAAGAGGGAAGGGAGCGGGATGTGATCTTGTTGAAGCACCTGTTACACCCTCCCATATCTGTTGGAACCACTTTCTATGGTTGTCTTCCGATATCACGCTTAGGACACGACTCTCTGGGGAAGGCTTCCTGTAGCCTCCTGGCTTTCTCTCCATCAATATATACTCAATATCGTTCTTGATCACGGCGTTGGGTTCGTATGGCTTGCCCAGGAACGATGAACTCCCTTCAACCTCATATGATGCATTCGCTATCTTGTGCCAGATGATAGGGGCCAGATTGGCAAATCCCAGCTTCCGGTAGCGGTCTTGGAGCGATGCGTGGAGAGGCACGACGGTGTGTTCGCCCTTGTTTCTGCGCCTCGCAATGCATACGTCTCCAACAACGCAGACCAGCCTTCCACCTGGGACCAGTGCGCGATAGCAGATTTTCCAGACCTTGTCCAACTCATTCAAGAACTGGTCGTAGTCTTGAAGGAGGCCCAACTGTCCATGGTTAGTGGGGTATTGCTTGAGAGTCCAGTATGGCGGCGAAGTCACGATCAGATGCACACTCCCCTGTGGTATGAAGTCTGCCTTTCGGGAATCGCCCTGCACTAGAACATGTCTGGTAGGAACCCGCATGAGGGCATTGTGAATCTGGGCCATGACCTGATGGTCTTTCGCGATGCGAGGGATTCCAATCTGAAGATCGCCGATGTGTCTGACTTCGTCAGGGATGTATTGGGAAAGGTCAGCTAATGATGGTTCTTGCAGGTGTAACATGATCGGTACCGCCTCGCGACAGATTATAGCGCACGGACGGTGTCGCGGCCATACCTGATGTATCTCCCGCCATGATGCTGGAGCGTTCTTTTTGTTGTTGGTGGGGGTGGCGGGGCCTGCGGCCCCGCCCGTAGGGTCAGGTTACCTGACCCCTACATTCTGTCAACCGCGAAGGTAGCAGGCACGAATGTCGTCGACGGTAAGGCCCTGGTACTCCGCGAGGATCTCGGCCTCAGAGGTACCGTGTGCGAGCAGGTTCAGTATGTGGTTCACAGTCAGCCGGGTGCCTCGGACCACAGGCTTACCGACCATTACGACTGGGTCTATCACTATGCGCTTGAGCAGTTCATCATCGGTCATGACGACAGTCTCCTGCGTGCCCGAGTGATAACAGAGGGAGTATGGCTTGGTCAATGCGGCGGGGCCGCAGGCCCCGCCCGTAGGGGTCAGGTAACCTGACCCCTACTTCACGACGGCGAAGGTCGCGGCGGCCTTGGCTATCAGGTCGCCGTCCTTGTAGATGGAGGACTCGGCCCTGACCCGTTTCCTGCTCCTGTGGATGACCTCCGCCTCGCAGACCAGCTCACCGTCGCCGGCCTGCTTGAAGTAGGCTATGTTGAAGTCGGTCGTGAGCGGGGCCTCGCCCTTCTCCATCACCGAGAGGGCGGCCATCCCCGCGGCCACGTCGGCGAGTGTGCAGAGCACGCCTCCGTGCGCGATGCCGACGCTGTTGTGCAGCCTCTCCTCGATCTCGAGGGACATCCTGGCCCGGCCCCCTTCGGACTCGTGCAGCTCCATGCCCAGAAGGTGCACGAACGGGCTCGGCGGCAGTGGTAGGCCCATGCTTTCGTTCTCCTCCGTCAAGCCTCACGTTTGCTGATGAGACAGGTGTCCAGCAGCGAGAGTATTTGCTCGTCTCTCTGGTTGGTGAGGATCACCCGCGTGCGGACGACCCCGCAGTCGGGCCTGCTCTCCGATGGCCTGGCCTCCATGACCTCGATTGATATCGCTAGCCGGTCGCCGGGGCGCACCGGGTTGAGCAGACGCAGGTCGTCGTACCCCACCCCTACGGCCAGGGCAGGCCTGTCCTCGATAGTGTGCCACAGCCAGCTCTCGATGGCCAGCACGAAGCTGGCCGGGGCGACGAGCCCCCCGAACATGGAGTCCCTGGCCGCTGTCTCGTCGGTGTGGAACGGCTGCGGGTCCCACCTCTTCGCGTATTCGACCACCTCTTCCTTTGCGACGACGAACTCCTCCGAACCGTACAGCTTGTCGCCGACCTCGAGGTCCTCGAAGTACCTTAGTGACATAGATGATGCTCCTGTCTGTTCCCGATGTGTTACGCGACTGCGAAACGGGGCAGGGGAACGGCCACGTCCTTGAACTTCCTGATGAGCGTCCTGTCGATCGTGACGAGCGGCACGTTGAGATCGCGGGCCAGCGCTACGAACTCGCAGTCGTAGGCCGAGCAGCCGCTCTGAGCTGCGAGGCGCAGTACGTCGGCCGAGCGCACATCGTATTCTCCGCCGCTCATCAGCGATTCGGCTTCCCTCATGATGCCGAGGGCGTCCTCGACCCCGATGATCTGCTGGCTGACGTAGGTGGCGAGCACGTTGCGAAGCTCGCTGCGCCACAGAAGGGGGGAGACCCAGTCGGGGTCCTTCAGCAGGGCTTTCTCGGCCTGTCCCGAGCGCTCTGCGGAGAGGTACAGGTAGCCGATGACGTTGGTGTCAACGACGATCACGGTCTGCCTGCCGCCTTGCGCTGGGTGAACTCCTCGTCGCTTGTAGTGTAGTCGGCGGTCTTCTCTCGAAGCACGCGTGCCCTGGACAGGATGTCGCCGGCTGTGTCTGTCCTTTTGCCGGAGACGGCACGCTCGATGCAGACGATGACTTCGCTGTTGATACTGCGGCGGTTCTCGCTGGCCCTCGCCTTAAGGCGTTCGTAGAGTTGCGGTGGTATGTTCTTCACAGTGATCGTTGCCATCGCAGAGCGCTCCTGTGGTTCCAGTATGGAACCATTATGCATGCATTTGTGGTGCTTGTCAAGCGGGTTCGGCCCGCTGTCACCGCCATCGAGCGTGGTTTGGTCCCACCCGCCCACCCACGGGCGTTGCACGCCCGAACCCGCGCCAGGACCTGGGTTGCCTCGCCTCCCTCTGGAGCCTACGGCGTTGTGTGTCGAGTTTGGGGCGATCGGCGGGTGGGGGTGGAAAACATTAGGGGCGGGGCCGAAGGCCCCGCCCCCCAGTGAGGAGGTGAGCGGGTTGTCTATGCTGCAGGGTTCATCACCCGGCCCACGAACAGGATTGCACCGGTGTCAATGTCCCGGATCAGGAAGATGAAGGGATGGTCAAGGGTGACAGTGACAGGTTCGAACACGGCCGACAGCGCCATGATCACGGCTGTTGCCGCTGCCGCCTCGGTGCCCGCCTCGTCGACGGAGACGAATGCCTTGTGCAAGACGTCTGCGATGAAGAGTTCGCGCGTGCCCGTCATGCCGGAGAAGTCGGCTGTGCTGTCATCGAATGCGATCGGCATTCCCATCTCGGCCAGCGTGTCGGTGAGGCTGAGCTCCGACTCGAACTCAAACCTCGGCATGGTCAGAACAACCTCCTTGTATTCCATGTCGCGGATGATAGCATCTACGACTTGTGCGTCCAGGTTGTCCTCGAAGGCCTCGAACTGATCCGCGTCCGGCAGCAGTATGACCATGGACAGCTCGTAGCCGTCGTAGGGCAGCTCCACCGCAACGTAGCCTTCGCCCTCTGCGTGGCCGAACCGCTCGCTCTGGGTCATCATCGGCACGGTGACCTGTCCACCGTCGAGGAGGTGGAACGGACCATCCTGCGTGTCGGTCGGCTCGAAGGGGTAGGCCCAGGCGGCGTTGAAGTAGATGGCGTTCGTGAGAACGAGGCGGGTCAGCGCGTCGAGAGCGCCCTGAGGAATCAGGTCCTCTATTCTGCCTTCGGTCTGCTCCTCCACCCACTCGTTGATGGTGACGCGGGCCTCCTCGGTCTCATTGACGAAGTCCACGATTCTCAGCCCGGCGTCGTAGTTCTCGGCCAGCGTGTCCAGGAACTCGTCGAGGAAACTGTAGTCCTTCTGGCCCCAGATGGCGTTCACGATGTTGAGCCGGAAGGGCTCGCTGTCCTTGCCCTGGGCACCCTCGCCGCGCTTGGCCAGCTCCAGGTCGAGCCAGTTGAAAGCCGGGTGCAGCTGGTCCTGCGGCAAGGTGAAGTGCATGGTGTCCGCCATCTGCTGCTCGGTCTCGTTTCGGGCACCGGCGTAGGTCATGGCCAGGGCGACGGAGATGCTGTAGGGCGAGTAGAACAGATTGCCCTCTTCTCCCTTGATCGCCTGGTAGAGGTCGAAGGCGAACTCGCTGTTGCCGGAGACGAGCTCGCTGAGTTCTGATGTGGTCGCGGCGGGCGACTCATCGCGCGGCACGTCGGACTTCAAGACCGATGCGGTTGTCACTCCTGTGCAGCCCGACAGGCTGACCACCAGGAGGACCAGCAACAGGCCCATCAGTATGTTCTTCATGATGGTTCTCCCTCCTTTCCCATTTCACTTGCTTGGGTTGTCTGATGCGAGCTACTCTTTGACTAGGCGTGACTATGTTGCAGGGTTCATCACGCGACCCACGAACAGGATGGCCTCGGTCTCGATGTCTCGAATCAGGAAGAGGAAGGGGTGGTCTACTATCACCTCTGCCTCTTCCAGCGCGACTGACTGCTTCATGATAACCGCCGTTGCGGCGGCAGCCTCAGTGCCGGCCTCGTCAACGCCGACGAACGCCTTGTGCAGCACGTCGGAGATGTACAGGTCGCGACCGCCGGTCATGCCGGAGAAGTCCGCACCGGGCCCGAAGGCGACCGGCATGCCCATCTCGATCAGCATGTCGTTGAGCTTGAACTCCGACTCGAATTCGAACCTTGGCATGGTCAATGCTACCTGCGTGTACTCGATGTCGCCGATGATACCAGCGACGCGCTCGGCGGTGAGCGAGGCCTCAAACGTCTCGAAGTTGTCGATATCGGGCATGATGACCACCATCGACAGCTCGTCGCCGTCGTAGGGCAGTTCTACAGCTACATACCCATCTCCGTACGCACATCCGTACCGCTCTGCGCGGAACATGAACGGCACGGTGACCTGTCCACCATCGAGGAGGTGGAATGGCCCATCCTGCGTGTCGGTCGGCTCGAAGGGGTAGGCCCAGGCGGCGTTGAAGTAGATGGCGTTGGTCAGGACCAGCCGGGTCGCTGCGTCGACAGCACCCTTCGGAATCAGGTCCTCGATCCTGCCCTCGGTCTGCTTCTCCACCCACTCGTTGATGGTGACGCGGGCCTCTTCGGTCTCATTGATGAAGTCCACCACTCTCAGCCCCGCGCCGTAGTTCTCGGCCAGCGTGTCGAGGAACTCATCGAGGAAGCTGTAGTCCTTCTGGCCCCAGATGGCGTTCACGATATTGAGCCTGAAGCCCTCATCATCCTTGCCCTGGGCACCCTCGCCGCGCTTGGCCAGCTCCAGGTCGAGCCAGTTGA
>CAZGDV010000093.1:8020-11435 GCA_964524995.1 uncultured Dehalococcoidia bacterium
TCCTTGCCCTGGGCACCCTCGCCGCGCTTGGCCAGCTCCAGGTCGAGCCAGTTGAAAGCCGGGTGCAGCTGGTCCTGCGGCAAGGTGAAGTGCATGGTGTCCGCCATCTGCTGCTCGGTCTCGTTTCGGGCACCGGCGTAGGTCATGGCCAGGGCGACGGAGATGCTGTAGGGCGAGTAGAACAGATTGCCCTCTTCTCCCTTGATCGCCTGGTAGAGGTCGAAGGCGAACTCGCTGTTGCCGGAGACGAGCTCGCTGAGTTCTGACGTGGTCGCGTCGGGGGATGTGTCACGAGGCTTGTCTGAAATCGCCACGGCCCCCGCGATCTCCGCGCACCCCGACAGGCTGACGATCAGCAGGGCCATCAGGGCTGTCAGCAGCAGCTTCTTCATTTCAGATTTACCCCCTTCCTCTATGCCTTCCTCTTGCCTTGCTCAAACATGTCAATGAGCGGACCGGCTATGCTGCGGGGTTCATCACGCGGCCCACGAACAGGATGGCCTCGGTCTCGATGTCCCGGATCAGGAACATGAAGGGATGGTCTACTCTTACCTCCGTCTCCTCTGGCGCGGCTGACTCATACATGATAACCGCCGTTGCGGCAGCAGCCTCAGTGCCAGCCTCGTCAACGCCGACGAACGCCTTGTGCAGCACGTCGGAGATGTACAGGTCGCGGCTGCCGGTCATGCCGGAGAAGTCCGCACCGGCCCCGAAGGCGATCGGCATGCCCATATCGATCAGCGTGTCGGACAGGTTGAGCTCCGACTCGAACTCGAACTTGGGCATGGTTAGCGCCACCTGCGTGTACTCTATGTCGCCGATGATGGCGGCCACGCGCCCGGCGGTCAGCGAGGTCTCAAACGCCTCGAACTCGTCGATGTCGGGCATGATGACTACCATCGACAGCTCATCGCCGTCGTAGGGCAGCTCGACAGCTGTATACCCGTCTCCCTCCGCGTATCCGTACTGCTCTGCGCGAAACATCAACGGGACAGTGGTCTCGCTGCCATCGAGGAGGTAGAAAGTGCCGTCATAGGTCGAGTCCTCCTCGAAAGCGTGCTTCCAGGAAGCATTGAAGTAAATGGCGTTGGTCAGGACCAGCCGGGTCATCGCATCGACAAGGCCCTCGGGGATCAGATCCTCGATCCTGTCCTCGGTCTGGTCTGCGACCCACTCGTTGATGGTGACGCGGGCCTTCTCTGCATCCTTCATGAAGTCGAGGACCCTGAGCCCTGCGCCGTAGTTCTCGGCCAGCGTATCGAGGAACTCGTCCTGGAAACCGTAGTCCTTCTGGCCCCAGATGGCGTTGACGATGTTGAGCCGGAAGGGCTCGCTGTCCTTGCCCTGGGCACCCTCGCCGCGCTTGGCCAGCTCGAGGTCGAGCCAGTTGAAGGCCGGGTGCAACTGGTCCTGCGGCAGAGTGAAATGCATGGTGTCCGCCATCTGCTGCTCGGTCTCGTTTCGGGCGCCGGCGTAGGTCATGGCCAGGGCGACGGAGATACTGTAGGGTGAGTAGAAGAGATTGCCCTCTTCACCCCTGATGGCCTGGTAGAGGTCGAAGGCGAACTCGCTGTTGCCGGAGACGAGCTCGCTGAGTTCTGACGTGGTCGCGTCGGGCGATGTGTCGCGCGGCTTGTCTGACATGACCACGGCCCCCGCGACCTCCGCGCAGCCTGACACGCTGACGACCAGTAACACCATCAGCGCTATAAGTAGCAGCTTCTTCATTGTGGGCTCCTCCTTCTTCCTGCTGTCCGTACTCTGTTCACCGCTCCCAACATATCAGACGGATGGTAGAGCGAGGAGGTTCCCCTGGCATTGTGCTGGTCTCACGGGTCTTGCGTGGACACAGCCTGCTACAGGCTTCGGAGCTAGACTTCGGCGAACTGGGGCGGGTAACGCACGACGCCGGCCTTGCCGTCGAGCGCTCCAGGAGCGAGTTCCATTGCCATGAACGCTTCGTCCGGCGCTTCGAACGGCAGGCGCAGTCCCCAAGAGCTCGCTCGCCCGAAGCCGAACCGGGGATAGTAGTCGGGGTGGCCGACCAGTACCACCGCCGGGTGGCCGCGCTCCCTGCCCCTGGCGAGCCCGTCGCGGATCAGCCTGCCGCCTATGCCCGTGCGCTGGTGTTCCGGCGCTACGCTGACCGGGGCCAGCGACAGTACCTCGTATTCTCCCCCGGCGTCCAACTCGATGTCCATCGGGTAGAACAGGATATGCCCCACGACGGCGCCGTCCTTCTCGGCGACGAGGGACAGCTCGGGGTCGAAGTGCTCTGCCGCCCTCAGAAGATCCACCAGCACGGCATCGTTCTTCTGGCCGAAGGCTGCCTCCGTTATCCGGTAGATGTGCGAGTAGTCCTCGGGAGTCTCGGCGCGTATAGTCAGGCCCATCTCATGCCCTCCAGTCAGCGCGCTTCACCGCCTTGGGGGTGTCGAGCTTGCCGTCTCCCTCGCCGAACAGGAGGTGGTCTCCCCAGGAGACGCTGACTATATTCAGACTATCCATTGTACGTCCTGCTCGGGGGATACTGACTCCATGCCGTCTCGGTCCTCGGCTGCGATCCGCCCCACGTTGGGCGCCGGGCGCATAACTCGGGCTGCAATCGGGCGAACGGCGTGGCCGAAGTGAGTCTATTCGTGAGGAGACCGGTTTGTCAATGCGAGGTATGCTCAGCGTGGAGTCGTGCGTTGGGGCGGAGGGGGCTCTCGATTCACTGCGCCGCCTGCTCGGCGCGTTCGGTCGCTGTCTGCTTCGAGTCTTCGTTCGTTGTGATGGGAAGCTCGACGAGCAATGTCGCCCCGCCGGTCTTGTTGTTCATCGCGTACATGCGACCACCGTGCTCCTTGATGATGCCGTAGCAAATGGCGAGTCCGAGGCCTGTGCCCTTGCCGGCCTCCTTCGTTGTGAAGAAGGGGTCGAAGATCCTGCCCAGGTTCTCTTCCTGGATGCCCGGGCCGTCATCGATGAATGATATGTGAATCATGTCATCAACGCGTTCGCTTCTGAGGGTGAGCTTGCCCTTGCCGTGCGCCTCGGTCATGGCCTGCTCGGCGTTGTTGATGATGTTCACGAAGACCTGCTGCAGTTGATGGAAATCGGCCATGGTCACAGGCAGCTCGTAGTCCAGTTCGGGACAGAGCTCTATGTTGTTCACCCACATGCGGTAAGTGTGAAGCTCAAGGCTCTTCTCCAGGGCCTCGTTGACTGATATGGGCTTCTTCTCGGGCTTGTACCTGCGTGCGAAGGAAAGGAGATTGCTCGTGATTCTGCTAGCCCGTTGGGCCTCTTTGAGAATCGTTTCCAGGTCCTGCCTGATGCTTCCTTGGAGATCTACGTTGCGTTCCAACAGCTGCGCGAAGCCCTGTATGGCGCTCAGCGGGTTGTTCAGCTCGTGCGCAACTCCGGCTGCGAG
>CAZGDV010000094.1:0-2074 GCA_964524995.1 uncultured Dehalococcoidia bacterium
CGGCACTACCTTGACGTGATCCTGAAGACTCATCGGGTATACCTCCCTCCTTCATGCGGAACGTCGCTCTGTCCGGGCTCGCGACGGAAGAGCGGACACACATTATACTAAAGGCCCCGGCATAAGGGAACACATGCTTGTTTCTCGCTCGAAGAAGGAGTTAGACTTGTCGTGGGCATGGAAAACCTGAGAAGGTATGGTCGCGCGCCATTCAAGGTAGCCGTCATCCATGGCGGCCCCGGTGCGCCGGGCGAGATGGCGCCGGTTGCCCGAGAGCTCTCCCAGGTCACGGGCATCCTGGAGCCCCTCCAGATGGCGACGACAGTCGCTGGACAGATCGAGGAGCTGCACGTGCTATTGCAGGAGAACGCTGGGTTGCCGGTCACGTTGATTGGCTTCTCATGGGGTGCAATGCTCAGCTTCATCTTCGCTGCTCAACACCCCCGGCTCGTGAAGAAGCTCGTGCTGGTCAGCAGCGGGCCCTACGAGGAGAAATACGCGCTGGGTATAACGCAGACTCGCTTGAGTCGGCTTGAGGGGGAGGACAGGAAGGGAGCCATTCGCCTGTCGGAGGCCCTGGACGGGCCTGCTACCGCGGGCAAGAACGCAATCATGTCTCGACTGGGCGAACTGATAGCCAAAGCTGACTCGTATGATCCTATGCCCACCGACAGCGGGCCTGTTGAATGCCAGTATGAGGTATACCAAGGCGTATGGGAGCAGGCCAGCGAGCTCAGAAGAAGCCGGAGGCTCTTGGGGCTTGGGAAGGGGGTCCGTTGTGCCGTGGTCGCTATCCATGGCGACTACGATCCCCATCCCGCAGAAGGGGTCAGGGAGCCCCTATCGCGCATCCTAGAGGACTTCCGGTTCATCCTGCTGGAGCGGTGCGGTCACCGTCCGTGGATCGAACGCAACGCGAGAGATGAGTTCTATCGCATCCTTGTGCAAGAGATGCGGGACTGAGTGGGGGGCTGGTAGCGGTGGGGTGGGCCGGGCCGGGTTGGTTGGGGGCTCATCAGGCAGACTTCGCGCAGGGTTCGCATACACTAGCGGGTGGGGGTTGGGAGGGTGGCCCCCGCTCCCCGGCCCAGGCCATTCTTCGATCGGCCCTGACCTGTTGGAAGTTCGTGCACGGCCGCTTTGGATTCGTTGGGACAATTGACACCCACTCGCTCATGACTGTCGACCCTCCTCGTTCATGAGCTGTTAATGGGGAGACTGCTCCACGGCCTGATGTACGGTGTAATGCTGCGGTGTGCTCCTGTTGCTGTGCGGCTGAGCTGGGCCGTCCGCAGGCATCAGCTCGCTATCGAGACCAGCTCTACAACCTGATCCCGTCTCGACTCGTTCCTGGTGAGTGAATAGAAGGTCTCCCCGTTCACGAGATGGGTATCTATCAGCCCGAATGCAACCATTGTTTGAAGGGCCTTGGTCGCATCCAGCTTCCTGCAGTCCAGCGCCCGCGATACTGCGCAGGCGGTGAACCGCGCGTCTGGATACCTGCTCCAGAAGGCCAGCAGCTCGACCCTGAGCCGTCGCCCGCCTCGTTTGTTTGGGAAGGGCTCCAGCAGTTCCTCGGTTAGTGAGCCGGACCCTACCATGTGACACCTCCGAGTACCGCCGCACGCTTGTGCGAAGTATAGATCGCAACCTGTAATATCGAAGGGAGAGATCAGTCCGTATCAACCTTCGGACTTACCGCTCTTTCTACGTTCACATTGTGCGGTGTAGACAGTCCGTCGGCTGGACGGACTAGATTATGGGACACAAAACCTGCTGTTGTCAAGATGTTTTCCGGGGTTTCTGTGTATTTGCCGGCACTTTTCGTAACAGCGGTTAACGGTGTTGTAACATCCTGTCAGTCCGCGGAAACGGCACGGGGAGGGCCCTGTTACAGGTGTGGAAAGCTGCAGCGTCCGGGCTAGCGGGCCTTCTCTACCTCCACCAACGCGGTGTTGGTGGCGCACGCTCCGCCCGGCGAGTAGGCGTCGTTGGTGAGCACGTTGGCGCAGCCGCCCCGGTCCACACCGTTCTCGTCGGGGTCGAACCAGGCCCCCTGCGGCACGTCGACGAC
>CAZGDV010000094.1:2174-11340 GCA_964524995.1 uncultured Dehalococcoidia bacterium
TCCCAGTTGGGCAGGTACTTGGGGATAGGCGGCAGCTCGGGGTTGTCCATCTGTTCGATGGACTGCGAGTAGATCTCGATCTTGCCCGATGGGGTGGGGAACGGGTTGTTCTCCGGGTCCTCGATCTGCTCACGGAAGGCGACGTGCGGCTGGTCGGGGTGCATCTTGTGCAGCCCCTTCGTCCTGAACTCGTCGAAGTCCGAGATATCGGCGCAGCCGTCTACCATCGCCCTCAGGGCTTCCTCCTCGGTCTGGTCGAAGTAGTGTAGTATATCCAGCCGTTTCGCAAGCTCGCGGCATATCTCCAACTGGGACTTCGACTCTCCCAGCGGCTCGATCACCTTGTTCTGGAACCCGTAGAACCATGTAGAGCTCCACTGGGCGATGTCGTTGCGCTCCAGGAAGGTGCTGCAGGGGAGAACGATGTCGGCGAGCTTGGCACCCGGCGTCATGAACTGCTCGTGCATCACGATGAATTCCAGAGAAGGGGACTTCATAGCCCGGACGTGCTTGTTGACATTCAGGTACTGGTTGGGGTAGCTCGTGCTCGCTATGTAGAGCAGCTTGTAGTCGGCGGGGTAGCCACCCGACCTGCCCTCGAGTAGGGCGTCCGCCATCTGCGCGACGTGAACACCCCCCATGCCCCATGGCCAGAAGCGTCGTAGCGGCAGCATGTCCTTGGCGGCCGGCTGCTGTGCCTCCCACGGATTCTGCAGCATCTCGGGGATGCCCATCATCATGAAGGGAAAGGGAAGCAATCCGGCAGGCCACGATCTCTGGGCTGCGCTCCCGCCTGGAATACCGATGTTGCCGGTCATGGCGGAGAGCGTTATCGCTGCCCTGTGATACTGTTCACCCCTCGCGGAGCGGCCGGGGCCGATGCCGGCTATGAGGGCTGCGGGCTTGGTGATGGCGTACTCCCGCGCCAAGTTCTCGATCACCGGGGCTGCGACTCCGGTTATCGGCTCGGCCCACTGGGGCGTCTTGGGAACCCCGTCCTCCTCGCCTGTGACATACGCCTTGAACCTGTCGAACCCGTAGGTGTACCTGTCGAGGAACGCCTGGTCCTGGAGACCGTCCTGAATCATTACATGGGCCATGGCGAGCATCATGGCGGTGTCCGTGCCGGGCCTGATGGGTATCCACTGGTGGGCGAAGGTGGCGGTCGAGTCCGTGTGGCGCGGGTCGACGGAGACGATCCTGCATCCCGCCTCCCGCGCCTGCGCGAGGAACCACGTCGTGTTCGTGTCCTGTACAGTCGACGCCGGATTCCAGCCCCACATGATGATCATGCGTGAGTTGGGGAAATCGTGGCGCGAGCTTTGCGTCGACAACGTGCCGTACGTAGTGAGTTCGGCGAATGTGCCGCCCTCGTAGGAGAAGTAGCCCCAGGTCGAGGAGTAGCCTCCGGCCATGCACAGCAGCTTGTCGGCGACCATGGCCCCTGTGTGGAGGAAGTTCATATCACCGACGGACATCTTGAGCAGGATGGCCTGCGGGCCGTAGGTGTCCCGAACGCGCCTGATCTCGCCGGCAACAGTGTCAAGCGCCTCGTCCCAGGAGATGCGCTCGAACTTGCCCTCTCCCCTCTCTCCTACCCTCTTGAGAGGATGAAGAAGCCGCCCGGGGTGATAGACGCGCTGTCGGTAGGCCCTCCCCTTCAGACAGGCCCTGGCCTGGGGCTCGTCGGCATCATCGGTCTCGATCCGGGTGATCACGCCGTCTTTGACGTATACCTTCAGACCACACGCGCCGCCACAGTGGCTGCAGCAGGTGGTCATTATCGCCCGTTCGCCGGATTCCTGTGCGCTCATGCGGTCACCTCGGCCTGCTCGGCCATCTTTGCCTTGAACACCACCGCAGGCCGCAGGTTCGCCGAGTAGGCGAAGCCCTCGGCCTCGGTTCGCCCGCCGTACTTGGCCCTCAGCTCGTCGATCGGCCCCGCGTCCAGTGCCCTCGTCGGGCAGGCGGCGACGCAGATCGGCTGTTTGCCCTGCGCCAGCCTGTCCAGGCAGAGGTCGCACTTCTGCATCCTGGCGTTCGGTTCGGCGCCGAACTGCGGAGCATTGTAGGGGCAGGCCTGCAGGCAGAGGTCGCAGTTGTCTCTGCCCTGGCACTTATCCCCGTCGACAACCACGATGCCGTCCTGCTCTCTCTTTGTGATAGCGCTAACGGGGCAGGCGGCCACGCAGGCAGGGTTCTCGCAGTGATAGCACGACGTGGCCAGGTATGCCACGAAGACATCGGGGAACTTGCCGCGCTCGATGGTGACAACACGCTGCCAGCTTGCGGGCCCGGCCGGGACGTCGTGCCAGTCCTTGCAGGCGACCACGCACGCGTAGCAGCCGGTGCACCTGGTCTGATCGAAGAAGAATCCTAGTTGCATGGTGAGGACCCCTTGCTTATGGACTCAGCGGGTGCGGTGGGGTTCGTAGTTTCGCCGCTCGGTGGGCACTATGCTATCAGCGGGAACGTGTGATGTCAAAGAGAGCCATCGGGCGTTGGGTGGTGCCCACCCGCCCGCCCACAGGAGCTGCGCTCCCGGACTCTTTGCCCTACGGGTAGCCAGGGAGCATCTGCTCCCGGTGACCGCACGTAACAGAACGGCGAAGCGTCCGAAGGCGGGGGGAGGGTGGGGAGAACAACGTTGGCTGTGATGGTGAGGGGCCATTAGGGGGTTATGCCTGGCAACCTCGTTGCCCTACCGCAGGCAACTCCAGTAGTCCTTGAGATTGGCCCTCACGTCCTCGATCATGCTCTCGGTCTTGGAGAAGAAGTGGGCCTCCATCTCCTTCTGCGGGCTCGCCGCAGGCTCCTCTATCTCGGTCTGCCAGCCCGCCAGCCCCGCGATCAGGGCCAGCCACGCGTACGGCAGGACCTCTCGATTGTAGCCCGACGCGATGAGGTCGATCACCTTGCCGGCGCAGAGCTCGGACAGCTTCCGGACACGGTCCCCGATCATCTTCAGGCCCTCGACCGTCAGGCCGAGGTTGGTGAGCATGTCCGCGTAGTGAGGGTCTGAGCCTCCGTTCCTGATGATGAGTTGCGGCTGGAACTCACGGACAATCGGCTCGACGAGCTGGTCGAACACGAGGCTGTACGATTTGTGCCCGGCGTGGAGGGGCATCGGGATGTTCACCGTGAACCCTTTCCCCTCCTCCGCGCCGATCTGGTGCGGGAAGCCGGTCCCCGGATAGAGCATTCTCGGATCCTGGTGGATGTCGATCAGCAGAACGTGCGGGTCATTGTAGAAGTACTCGGCGGTGCCATTGCCGGCGTGGGCATCTGTATCCAGCACCAGCACGCGCTCCAGGTCGTGGACCGCAATCAGGTGCCGGGCACAGAAGGCTACGTCGTTGTAGATACAGAAACCCTCTCCGTAGCTCGGCTTGGCGTGGTGCAGCCCGCCGCCGATGCACACGGCCTTCTGGAAATCGCCGTTCTGGAGCATATCCGCGGCCCTCTTGGCTTGGCCCACGACGTACCTCGCTGCCTCTTCGATCTTGCCCGGCGGCCCGATGGGGACATTGTCGCCGCTGTGGAAATGGTGGAAGTTGCCGTAGAATTCCTGGCCTAGATTCGCGGCCCTGAAGTACTCTCTGGTGAACGTAATGTAGTCGTCACGGCAGATCAGGCCGAGGTCCTGGTCGGTCGCCCGGTTGGCCTTGATGACCCTGTAGCTGTCGTCCTCGGGCACGTGCTCGCGGAGGAAATGGTAGAACATGGGGTAGCGGTCTCCCCGGAAGGGGTGTCCGGGGCCGAAATCGTACTCCTTGAGCTCTTCGCGATAGAGAACGGCGATAGCCATGGCTTCCTCCCGGGGGTGTGTGGGTGGCGGCTTCGAACGTCCCCCAGTATAACACTTCGGCCTGGGGCGTTGTAGAATCCGATCGACCGATGTGTTATGCTGAACCTCGGGTGGGCAGGTATGAGTAGGAGAGTGAATGTTGATATGGGCAAGTTGACGCCGGCCTGGATTCTGGCTGTGTCTCTACTGTTGGCAAGCTTCGTGGTCTGTGGCTGCAACGGTGGCGAGACCCCGACGCCAACCGAGAATGCACTGAGGCAGGAGCTTGACCGGATAGCTGCCGAGGTCGAGGAGATACGCGAGCTCGGCCCCGCTGCCGATGTCGAGTACAGGTTCGTAACCAGGGACGAGCTCGGGGAGTTCCTGCTCGAGGACATGGACGAGGAGTATCCACCGGAAGAAGCTCTCGTTGACCAAGAGATCTACGTCCTGCTCGATCTGCTGGGTGAGGATCGGGAGCTGAGGACGATCATAGTCGGCGTGCTGGAGGAGCAGATCATTGGCTTCTACGACGATGACACGAAGCAGCTCAACGTAGTCAGTGAGAGCGCCGAATTGAGCCCTCTGGATAGAGTCACCTTCGCCCATGAGTACACTCATGCCCTCCAGGACTATCATTTCGGTCTTGACAAGCTGCCGCTCGAAGACGGGAACAACTCGGATGCCACCATGGCAGCCCTATGCTTGGTCGAGGGCGACGCCGTCATGTCGCAGACTTACTACATGCTCAATAGTCTGACCGCCGATGACTGGATGTTGGTGTTGGAAGAGGCCGAGCAGGCGGAGTCGGGGCAGTTCGATAGCGCTCCCAGGTTCATCCAGGTGGACCTGCTTTTCCCGTACGGCCGTGAGTACGGCGAGGATGAAATCGAGGGTGGTCTGCAGTTCGTCGCGGCGTTGTATAACGAGAACGAGTGGGAGGCCGTTAACCAGGCGTTCGCCGATCCCCCCAGGTCGACCGAGCAGATTCTGCATCCGGAGAAGTACCTGGTGGAGAGGGATGATCCGGTGGAGATCACGTTGCCGGCCCTGTCGGGCGCTCTCGGCGGGACTTGGGCCCGGTATGACACGGATGTCTTGGGAGAGCTGTACGTGAGGACGTACCTGGAGACGTACGTGGCTCTTGGGATGGCCAAGGAAGCTGCCGGGGGATGGGACGGAGACCGCTTCGTCTATCTGAAGAACGATGCCGGCGACAAGCTGCTCGTCTGGCGCTTGACCTGGGACACGGCGGAGGATGCCGACGAGTTCTTCGAGGCCTACAGCGCCTTTGTATACGACAAGTACGATGCCCAGTGGGAGTCCATGTCGGAGATGGGGACGTCGCGGCAGTGGACGATGGCTGACTCGGACGTCTACCTGGGCCAGGACGGCGTGGACATACTGGTTGTGCTCGCCCCCGATGCAGCCGTGACTGACAACGTGCTGGCGGAGTTCCCGGAGTTCCGGGTCTCACAGCCGTGCCCCTGAGGCGGCTAGCAGGGCTTCCCGTCGGGGGCCCGCGAGATAGGGTGACTGACTCTTCCGACTCCAGCCTGCGGCAAAGAGCCTGGGAGCTCCTGGACAACAACGCCAAGAAGGGCCCGGGCTACTTCTACATCGCGCCCTCAAACGGGAAGTACCCTCACCAATGGTCGTGGGACTCGTCGTTCCACGCCATCGTCAACTGCCACCTGGGCAGGCCGCAGCTCGCCAGAGACGAGATCCTGACGCTTCTCTCGAACACCCTGCCCGACGGCAGGCTGCCGCATCTCATCTTCCACGACGAGAACCTGGCCTCCTTCTTTGAACGCCTCCTCAGACGCTACTGGCGCCAACCCGGCCGCTCTCCGCTGGTGCAACCTCCGGTGGTCGCGATGGCTGCGAAGGAGGTCTGGGACGCGACCGAGGACGCTGGTTTTCTCAAGGAGGCTCTTCCCTTCCTCGAAAGGCATTTCGAGTGGCTTCACCGCACCCGGCGCTCGGACGAGTCGGCTCTCGTCTCGATTATCTCGCCTTGGGAATGCGGCCTGGACCACAAGCCTGCCTTCGATCCGCTGATGGGCTGGCTGGCGCGGGTACCGTTTGGTCTCTACATCGCCCTATACACGTCGGAGATGCGCTTGGCCAGGCTCGGCTATGACCTGGGCGAGGTGGCTCGCAGGGGCCTGTTCAACGTGAGGGAGGTGCTGTTCAACACGGTGTATGCCGTCGGGTTGGAGGCTCTGGCCTCCATGCTCGCCGCGACCGGTGACTCGGAGAGGTCCGAGCGCTTCGCGGCACGGGGGGTGGAGGTCGAAAGGGCGATACTGAGCGAGTGCTATGACCCGAACTCGGGCCTGTACTTCGACGTCGATGCCAATACCGGGCAGCAGCTTCGGGAGCCGAGCGTATCCTGCCTGCTGCCGGTCGCACTCCACACCGTTCCAAAGCAGAGATGTGAACGATTGCTCAGGCACCTGACCAATCCCGGCGAGTACTGGCTGGACTACCCTGTCCCGTCTGTCCCGAAGAACACCCCCCACTTCCGGCCCCGGTCGCGGACATACCTTTGGCGCGGGCCGACGTGGATCAACACGAACTGGCTGGTCACCGGCGGCCTGCGCAGGCACGGCTACAGCGAGGAGGCGGACAGAATAGCAGAGAGCAGCAGGGGGCTGGTCAGGAAGTCGGGGTTCCGAGAATACTACAACCCCTTCACTGGCGAGGGTGGTGGTGCCGTGGACTTCGGCTGGTCGACCCTTGCTGCGATCATGTGATTGGGTCTGGCGCGTGCTCCGGGGAAACCGGGTCTACTTCCATCGGGCGTTGTTGGTCCCGCCTACCCGCTCCCGGGGTTCTTCGCAATAACTTGGCACCCCGGCCTTTGCTACGCCGACCTGTTTCTCGGCAATGCCGCTGTATACCTAGGATCCCTCCATGCCAACGTAGGGGCACGGCATGCCGTGCCCCTACAGCGAAACCCGCCACCGTCCTGTCTGCCATCTGACGTTGAATGGCCCCACTGCGCTCCCGGACTCTGGTTCTGCCCCTCCGCTTCCCTCGACGCACCGGTGTTGGCGTGTGCAAGGGGCGTAGGGCGGATGTAGCGAAGCGAAATCCGCCATCTTGTCTGCCATCGGGTGCTGGGTGGGAATGACAACGCCAGTCCGGGTGCCCGGCGGGGCGACCAAAGTCACAGACGGGCGCCGGGCTGGTGTGCCAATATCGGTTCAGCAGGAGGGAATCCTGGAGCGGGAACTAATCTGGGGCATTGTGGACGTGTTGAAAAATAGGACTGAAGCCACGGCGGAGTTACCGCCTATAGATGGCGAACTGCCGGCGGTATTGGAGACGGCTACCTTCGCCATGGGCTGATTCTGGGGGCCTGACTCCCGGTTCGGGAGTATGGAAGGAGTGGTACGGACGCGCGTAGGGTACGCCGGAGGCAAGAAGAGAGGCCCGACTTACTACGACCTGGGTGACCACTCGGAGACCGTGGAGATCGACTACGACCCCAATCGCGTGTCGTACGGTGAGCTGCTGCAGGTGTTCTGGGAGGGCCACGATCCCGCGACGCGCCCGTGGTCGCGACAGTACGCCTCGATCATTTTCTATCATAACGACGAGCAGAAGCGGCTCGCCGTCGAATCGAAGAACGGTGTGGAAACCCGCCTAGGCAAGAAGGTGCACACGGAGATCAGGCCTTTTGCTGGGTTCTATCTCGCTGAGGACTACCACCAGAAGTACTTCTTGAGGCACGTTGCCCCGTTGATACTGGAGTATGCCCGAATCTATCCTGATGCGATGGACTTCGTGAACTCCACGGCGGCAGCCCGAGTCAACGGATACCTTGGCGGCTATGGCGAGTCGGGGGATCTGCGGGCCAACCTGGACCGGCTCGGCCTCTCCGAAGAGGGGAAGAGCCTGCTCGCCAGGGTCGGGGAGAGACTGGCTCGCTAGCGGCCCGATCCTCGCAAGCGCTACTTCATGGGAAAGAACACCCTCCCCAAGAGGGTGTTCTGCACGTCTATCGCTCCCTCGGGACACACCTCTCCGCAGCAGAAGCACCGTATGCAGCGCCCGTACTTGTGAGTTGGCTGCTTCGACTTGTCCCCTGTGTGCCAGTCGACGGCCTTCGGGTCCACGGGGCACATCCTGACACAGGTGCCGCAGTTGGTGCAGAGCGAGCCGTTGATGACCGGCCTGGGACAGATGCGGTTCTTGATGAAGTTGGCCATCCGGTTCTTGCCCGCCGGCACCGGAGGTTGCCGCACAACCTCGAAGCTCTTGTCGACGAAGGTCTCGATGTCGTCACCGACGAGCTCTATACTCTCCCGATGATACGTGCCGAGGCCGGCCTGCTCGCCTGGTTTCGATGATGGCACGTACTCGGGGTCGAGGTCGATAATCCTGCAGGCTACCGAGTCGATGGCGATCGGGTCTTCGGAGAACAGGAGTACGTTCAGCTTCTTGGGCGTCCCGCTCCGGGGCCCGTTACCCTCCATGGCCATGATGCCGTCCATGATGTAGAGCCTGGGCCTGACCAGAGTGTTAAGGTCGACGAGCATTGTGCCAAAGAGGTAAGGGTCCGGCGTCCTGGCGTGGTGCTGTGCCTTGAAGGTGCCGGGAATGCAGCCGAAGGTGTTCTTGACTGCGCCGGTGAACCTTGTTAGTCCGTGGGTCTTCAGCTTGCACAGGCTGATCACTCCGTCCGACTCCAGGACGCCGTTAGCGATGACGAAGCTCTTGACCAGGAGTGCGTCGCTGTGGTTGACGCTCCTGCCGTGATCGAAGTCCGCGAGTGTGAGACCGACCTCGTCCGCTGCTTGCTTCAGCCTGGCTCTCTTGAGGTTTCGCTCGGCGCCGCCGATGGCCGGGGAGTCACCGTAGTAGGCGCTGACGCCTGCCTCCAGGAGTATCCTGCCGGCGGCCTTCAGGATGGAGGGATGCGTAACCACGCATTTGTCGGGGTCGGTGCCGATGAGTACGTTGGGCTTCAGGACTATCCGCTCTCCGGCTCTGGCGAATCGGGGGAGCCCGCCGAGCAGGTCGATGCCGGCCTCAATGGCCCTGCGTACTGCGTCCTCGTCGTAGGACTCGCACCTCACCAGGGCGACCTTCGACTTGCCCGCTACCTTCGGCGCACGATCTCGTTCTTCAATCATCGGTACTTAACCATTTTGACCCCTTATGCCATCCACCTCAAGCCGCTTGCCGTGCCGCGTGTCTCGGGTTGTTGCGTTGCGGGCCGCTAGCTATACTATCACAGGACGCCTGTGGCGCGACAGTACAACCACAGAGCGCTTTCGGGAGGAACTCATCGATGGATATCCTGTCCTACCTGAAGACCGAGGGGATAAGCCCGTTTCGCGAGATGGTCGGGATCAAGTACACACA
>CAZGDV010000095.1:0-11327 GCA_964524995.1 uncultured Dehalococcoidia bacterium
GGACATATGAGTGCACCAGCGAATACGTGGATTGCAGAAGCTGCCCCGACGAGCCTATCTGCGATGAGGTCAGGGGCCTGATACGCTTAAGAAGGAAGACGCGTAGCGATTAGCCCGAGGTTGTATACAGGCATCTGACCAGGGAATCACGACGAGGTCATCCGCCCATCGAGTATCTCGTGCTCGGCATCAGCGTCCTCCAGGGCCTTGACCAGGTCGGGCAAATCACTGTCCACACACGCTACGGCAACCGACAGCCCGCTCCTCTGCGCCTGTACAATGGCTTCCTTCACGCCATAGACGCAGTTCGGCTCAATATCGACCTTCCTCAGGGCAACAAGCGCTTCGAGGCCGATAGCACCGATCAGTTGCCTCCCGTCGGCAATCTCCTTCAGCTTGCCCGAATCGGTGCTCCTGGAGCCCCCTTTCTGGATCGCCGGCACCCTGATCACCACAATCCTTCTCATGTCGATGGGCAGTATCCCCTCGATGTTGGATACGCCGACATCTTCGCCCTTCCCTGCGTCCGAGACAGCCACACCCTTGGCCTCAGCCCCGGGATCTTCCACGGCCTGAAGCAGGCCATCCCGCATCACCAGCCCGACCGTCTGACCCTTCGACACATTGCAGCCAGCTATGGCAGGCGACACCAGCATGAACGCTACCGCCTTCTGTGCGGTACCGGAATAGTCCTCCCATTCCTTCAGTCTCTTCAGCATCCAGTCCACGCCCTCTTTGGTCACCCTGTACTTGGAACGTCCCTCAGAGCTGAGCCAGCCATCCCGGATTATCTCCTTGACGTAGTCCGACACAGCCTGAGGGCTGATGCCGAGCCTTTTCGCGATATCGCGTTGTTGTACGTCAGGCTGGTTCCGCGCCACCTCCACCAGGATCTGGAACTTGGTGAGCACGTTGATGTTCCGCAGTAACTGAATCATGGCTACCTCCCGAGCTACCCGTCAGACCACTACCCGCGCACATCCTTCACAAGCACACAATCGCCGGTGCAGGGTCAGAGTGAAACCTCATCTCTGCGTTCCCTCGCGACACGGCTTGGCCTCAACATCGAAATCCCTGATGTCCAGGAACCAGTAGCCATCCTTGTGCACGCATGCAGCATCGAGGAGGCGTACGCTCCTCCCGAATAGCGGCCCGTCGACCACCACCGTGTGGTACTCGCCGCCCTCGCCACAAAGATGGACCGGCAATCCGTCATCCTGCAGCAGGTCCTTTGCGAAATCCCCATCCACACCCCGGCCGATCCACCCGGCGTCAAGAGCGCTCCCCTTACAGCACACCACGACCGCCTGGAAACCGGCCTCCAGGAACTCCCGCATGATGGCCTCCGGGGCTTCTCCCCACAGGGGCATTCGAAGACCGATACCTATCTCTGAGCATATCCTTTCGTTCCATTCCCTGCTCGCAGGCAAGTCGATGTCACCTGTGACCAGCGTATCCACGCCCTTGGCCTTCAGATCAGCCAGTGTCCTGCAGAACTCGCGCTCGTAGGTATCCCAACTGACCCCTATCTGCACCAGCTCGATACCCAAGGCCCGGGCCTGAGCCCCGATCAGCTCGGGCGGCAACCCGTGGGACATCGACCTCCGGCTGTCCTCGCCGATCAGATTGAGCATATGCGTTACACGCACACCCGCCGACACAGCCCTGTACAGTGCCAGGCAGCTATCCTTGCCACCGCTCCATGAGATTACTGCTGTCAAGCGTACCTCCTATCGCTCATGATCCGCGGAGAGCCAGCTCCAAAGCTACTGTCATCTCGTCCTCCGAGTTGACTGCGCAAACATGGCCGCAATCCCTTGCTCACCGGTGATTCCCTTCGCTTCATTCCTGTCTCCCATATACACAGGGATCACCCGGCACCCCTGCAGCGAGTGCCCTGAATGCCAATGGATATCATAGCATCTCATGCCGAGAACAAGAATATCCGGCTGCACAATTGGCGCCGCCAAAGTCAGGCACCAACAACCATAGAGGGTTGACACAGGGTCACGCCGATGCTATAATCAACCTTGCTTGACTTTAATCCGGTATTGTGTACTCACAGTCCGAACAACCTGTTCAACGAGTTCAGGGCCTGCGCCCTCAGGAATCGACACTCCTGGCAAGGAGAATCCCAAGGCGCGACGGGTCGGGAGATAGGTCTCTCCCGGCATTCGCTAGGTGTCCGGGCACTTCCCCCACGGGCTCTCACAGGCTGCGGGGGCCCGTGGGGGTCTCCTCCTGGAAGCAGCTGACAGGGTGAGATAAAGGAGGGACAGGAGTCACTGTCGGACAGCGAACAACCGGTGTCCGTGAGAGAAGTCAAGCCAGTCCAAGCTGATCAAATGAGGGTGCGGATCGCCTGCGCTCGGCCCTCCGGGCCGTCGCAGTGGTTCGCTATCGAACTGAGGAGGTTCATGGTGCGAATTAGAAAGCGTAGCCGTCTGCTGACGGGCATAGTGCTCACATGTGCGCTGGTGGTGCTGCTTCTGGGTGCTCCTGTCACGCAGGCGTATTCACCCTACCCGCTGACGCCTGCTGATGCACCCGTCGCCGACGCCCTCTCCTACTTGCAGGACCAGCAACAGGCAGATGGCAGCATCGGGGGATTTAGCAATTCCGTATGGGTAGTAATGGCGGCCGCCGCCGCCGGCGAGGACCCGAACACATGGGACGCAGGTGGCGACTCGATTGTCGACTATCTGGCAGCGAACGCGGGCATGGCCACGCTGACCATCGAGTACGCCCGCATGATACTGGCGATAACGGCCGCCGACCAGGACCCGACGAACTTCGGCGGCATAGACTTCGTCAGCCTGCTGGAGGCAGCGTACGACGGTTCCCAGATAGGGAGCACATCGGCCCTGAACGATGATGCCTGGGGCATCATGGCACTGGTCTCGGCGGGAATCGACCCGAGCGAACCGATCATTGCGAACAGCGCAAACTTCATCAAGACTAACCAGAACACGGACGGCGGCTGGGGCTGGGCCGTGGGTCAGGCAAGCGACGCCGACAGCACTGCAGCGCCCATCATGGCCCTTGTCGCCAGTGGCGAGGCTGCTGGCTCATCCGCAATCCAGGACGCGCTGGCGTTCATCAAGTCAACACAGGTAGACACTGGTGGTTTCGAATCATGGGGTGCCACCAATGCCGACACGGACGCCTGGTGCATAGCGGCCATCGTGGCTGCTGGCGAAGACCCCACGAGCGCCGCGTGGCAGACCGGTGGCGGCAACGACTCGGTCGCCAGCCTGATGACTTTCCAGAACCCCGATGGCTCCTTCAACTGGCAGATCGGCAACCCGGGAGGCATGATCGAGAAGACCACCGCTTGTGCGGCACAGGCCCTCCTTGGCCAGCCATACCCCGTCAAGATCATGTCGCCGCAGCCTCCCAGTGGGGTCACCGTAGACGTCAGGATCGAGGCTGACGCCGGTACGGTGTGGAGCGGCCAGGTCACGGTGGAGGATTCCACGATCATAGATGACACGGGAAGCCCCCACTACCTCCCCAATCCCACTGCTCTCGGTGCCCTCGATGAGGCATCACAGGCTGGAGGGTTCCCGTACGTCGTCAGGGACTTCGGCTGGGGGCTCGCCATCACCGCCGTGGACGGCGTTGGTGACTGGGAGAACGGGCCGTGGTGGCTCTATAAGGTAAACGGCGCTTCGGCGCAGGTAGGCGCGGACGCCTTCGAACTGAACGTGACGTCGCCACCTTCGCCTCCTCATCTGGAGGTACTGTTCTACGAGACTTCCACCTACAGCGAGATGCCTCTGGCAATCGAGCTGGACAAGACCAGCGTGGCAGTCAACGAAGCCTTCACAGCCACGGTAACCTACTACGACGATGATAGCGAGAGCTGGACGGCACTGGAGGGCGCGACCGTACACGCAGACCAGGACTACACTACTGGTTCCGGCGGTACCGTGGCGATCTCGGTGGACCATGACGCCACGATCGAGGTGTACGCCGAGATGTCCGGCTACATCCGGAGCGACAGGGTCGACGTCACCGTGGGTGGCGGAGGCAGCAGCGGCCCCTCCACCTCGGGTACTGTCACACTCGGGGCCACCATTATCCCGGCTGTTGCCATCGAGGTTACTCCATCGAGCCTGAACTTCGGCGTGCTCGGCCCGAGAGACGTCAGCGCCCCACAGCAGGTCACTATTACCAACACCGGTGCATGGAACGTGCGAGTGACCGCTGAGGTCGACGATGATGCCGACGGTCTCTTCATCGACGGAGTGAGGGTAGACGGGCAGGAGTGGAGCGACTTCGAGACCACGGTCTTGAGGAACGGCTCCGACCAAGCGGACGTGACTCTAGAGGTCCCTGGCACCTATTCCGGGGTCGGGGACGTCGAGGGCTCACTCATCCTCTGGGCTGAGGAAGCATAACCCAATGACTACTCGATCAGGGGGTCGATTCATGAGAGTCAGGTGCATGCTGGTGCTGGCATTAGCGGTCCTGCTGGCATCATTGCTGACGGGCCAGGTCATTGCCGCCGCGGCGGGAGCCGCACCCGGCGAGCTGCACTTCGACTCTACAGGCCGCTCACAGACCCTCTATGTCATCAACACCGGTCAGGATGAGGCACGGTACTATGTATACGCCGACGAAGAGTACGCGAGCTGGTTCGTGATCACACCTGACGAGTTCAATCTGGATGCCGGAGCCAACCGCGAGGTGAGTGTGACGGTCTCGCCCCCGGAGGGGGCTTCCGGCAACCACACTGTTAGCATCCGCATCGTCGCATTCGAACCATCCGCCGATCTGAAGGTGGGGGCAGGCGTCAAGATACCGGCATATGTCAGCGTTGAGACCCTCCCACCTCCCGCTAAGGCCGCCCCGACTCTGCAGATGTGGATAGTAGCAGCCATAGTCGTTCCCATCGTGCTCGCAGCGATCCTCCTGGTGCTGTTGCGGAGGAAAAGGGCTATCGCGAATGCGTAAGGCTCTTCTACTGCTGCTGCTCGTCGCCCTGTGTTGTCCGACTGCATGTACGGTTGAGAGCGAAGGGGCCGCCGAAGGGAATATCACGGTTCGGGTGGTCGCCACACTCGATTTCGGCGACGAGGTGCTGGTCGATAACACAATCTCGGTCGCACCGGGGACATGTGCCATGGACGCCGTCAGGCAAGTGGCCGACGTGGGCACCAAGTACGGCGGCGGCTTCGTGCAATCGGTCAACGGCATCGAATCCGGGAAGTCGACCGAACTGGACTGGTTTCTCTTCCTCAACGGGTTCATGAGCAACAAGGGGGCAGCCAATTGTAGAGTCCGTGACGGAGACATCATCCAACTCGATTTTCACGACTGGCGATTCCGCACGTTCATACCCGCCACTATCGGGGCTTTTCCGGAGACGCTCCTGTATGGCTTCGAAGTGGATGCACGGCCCGCTGCGGTAGCCTACGAGCCGGGCCTGGCCGACTGCGCCGAACGATTGGCAACCGCCCTGGAACAGCTAGGGGTTGAGGTTGCCTTCGTCGGCCAATGCACAGAGCTCGCCCAGCAAGACAAAGAGTACTGCAATCTGTTGGTGATCGGGACACCGGATTGCCCCATGGTGTCCGAGATGAACGACAAGTGGGATAGGATGGGCTTCTTCGTGCACTTCCAGGACGGGGTAATGACCGTCCACGACGCGACAGGGGAGGTAGCAGCAGAGTACGGTGCCGGGAGCGGCGTAATACAGGCCACGCAGAACCCGTGGAATTCGAAGGGCACCGGCGTGTGTGAGAACGTCGCCGCGATGCTGGCAGGAACAGACGAAGCGGGTATACGAAGCGCGGTTAATGCGCTCGCTGACAATCTCGACCTTCTCCGCCTCGCCTTCGCCGCCGTAGTCGTTGACGGAACGATAGTCAGAGTCCCCGAAAAATGAGATTCAAGTATCGGGACAAGGGCACGATCATACACAGGCTGAACCCCCTGTGCAAGATGGCATGGGTTGTCAGCGTCTTCGTTCTGGCCCTGACGCTCGACGATCCCTTCTTCCTGGTACTGCTCTTCCTCTCCACGCTCCCGGTTGTCGCTGCGGCGAGATCCTGGCGTGAATGGGCATCCTTCATGAAGCTGGCGGCATTCCTATGCGTAGCAATCGTCGTCATCAATCTGCTCGTCAGCTATCATGGCGACCACGTATTGGCTACGGCTCCCTTCAGCGTGCCCATCATGGGGACACCCACCATTACGCTGGAAGCCATCGTGTTTGGCCTGGCCATGGGGCTGCGCCTGCTCGCGGTGATCTCGGCGTTGAGCATCTTCACGCTGACCGTCCATCCAGACGACATGATGCTGATAATGATCAAGCTGAGATTGCCGTACAAATCTGTGCTCGTGACCTCGCTTGCATCACGCTTCATGCCGACACTGCTCAACGACATGCAGCGGATATCGGACGTACAGCGTTCTCGCGGCGTCGAACTCGACCGGAGCGGTCTCGTCCAGAAGGTGAAGGCGCGCATGACGGTCCTGATCCCTCTTCTCTCGAACTCGTTGGACAGGTCCGTCCAGGTCGCCGAGGCAATGGAGGCCAGGGCCTTCGGCGGCGATGCCAGGAGGACATTCTATCGCAATATAGCCATGAGCCGCTTCGATTGGATGGCATTGCTGCTGGCCTTCACACCATGCGTAATCGGTCTGGTCATGCTGGTCAGGGGTGTGGGCCAGTATTCCTACTACCCCACGCTCGATGCCGTGGCGATGACGGCTGTCGAGTGGGGTGCGCTGGCGCTGCTGGCGGCCCTGCTGGGCCTCATCGTTCCGCTGGCTTTCCTCAAGAGGGCGGTGGACCTTGATTAGGATCAGGGGACTCGATTTCTACTACTCGGATTCCGAGAAGCCGGCCTTGAGGAGTGTCGACCTCGACATCGGGGAGGGCGAGTTCGTCCTGGTTACCGGGCCCTCCGGCTGCGGCAAGTCCAGCCTCTGCAGATGTCTCAACGGCCTCATACCTCACTACTACGGCGGCAGAATCCGAGGGCGAATTGACGTGTGCGGTCTGAACGTCCTCAAGCACGCGACGCGCGAGATGGCCAGCAGGGTGGGAATGGTGTTCCAGGACCCCGAGAACCAACTGGTGGCTACCGATGTCGAGCGTGAGGTGGCCTTTGGGCTCGAGAACCTTCGGTTCTCGAGGGACGTCATGGCCAAGAGGGTCGAGGAAGCTCTCGACGCCGTAGGCATTCCAGGAATCCGGCACCGGCAGACCAGCGACCTCTCTGGAGGCGAGAAACAGAAGGTGGCAATCGCCTCGGTTCTCGCCCTGCACCCGGACGTGCTGGTGCTCGACGAGCCTACATCCGAGCTGGACCCCAAGGGAGCGGAGGATGTCCTCTCCATCATCCAGCGGCTCAACGATGAGCTGGGCATAACCGTTGTGCTCATCGAGCACCGCCTGGACAGGGTCGTTCACCTGGTGGACAGAATGATCGTGCTCCGCGACGGAGGCGTCATCGCCGACGGCACCCCCAGAGACGTGCTCAGCAGGCCCGATCTGGCCCGGTGGGGCATCGGGGTACCACCGATAGTCAGGCTCGTTCAGGGACTCAACGGGCACGGTGACAGCGAAGCCATCATGCCGCTCACCGTGAAGGAAGGGCGATCCTCCCTGAGAGACGCCTTCCAGGATATCGAGAGCACCCCCACGCCTGCCCCGAGCAAGCCCACCGGAGACCCGGCTATCGAAGTGGAACGGCTGTGGTACGTGTATCCCGACGGCCCGACGGCACTGAGGAACGTGGGCCTGACCATTCGCAGGGGCGAGATGGTGGCAGTAATGGGCCGGAACTCCTCCGGCAAGACGACGCTCGTGAAGCATTTCAACGGCCTGCTCAAGCCATCGAAGGGGAAGGTCAGAGTATTGGGCCAACTCACATCCAGGCACACCGTCGCAGAGATGTCACGCAACGTCGGCTTCGTATTCCAAAACCCCAACGATCACATGTTCTGTGACACGGTGGAGCAAGAGATAGCCTTCATACTCAGGAACAGGGGTTTGAGCAAGGCAGAGTCGCAGGCCAGGATCGACCGGATGCTGGATACATTCGGCCTGGCCGGGTATCGGAAGGAGTACCCGAGGGACCTCAGCGGCGGCGAGCGCCAGCGGGTGGCCATGGCGTCGGTGCTGGTGGCCGAGCCCGAGGTCCTCATCCTGGACGAGCCCACCAGGGGAATGGAATATGGACTCAAATCCGAACTCATGAGCCTGCTGGACGAGTACCGCCGGGCGGGAAACACGGTTGTGCTCGTCACGCACGATGTCGAGATGGTGGCGGAGTACGCGGACAGGGTGATCCTGCTCAGCGAAGGGGCCGTGGTAGTCGACGGGCACAAGAAGCAGGTCCTGTCCGGCGCTCTGGCCTTCTCTCCACAGATCAATCGATTGATGCAGGGCATCGGGGGAAAGGGCGCTCTCAGCGACGTGTTGACGGTGGACGAGGCCCTGGGGTTGCTGAAATGAGGAAGAGCCGACTCATCCTGCTTCTCATCTTCGCTCTGGGGTTGGTTGGTCTGGTAGCGCAGGGCGTCGTTTCTGGGTCATCAGGCGGCCCCGTTGGGTGGGGTCTTGCGTCGTTCATCATAGCGGTCCTCGCGGTCATAGCGTTCTTCTTCGAGTACCAATCAATGGCTATCGGCTCGAAGGAGATAGCGCTGGTCGCCATGCTGGGCACCATATCGGCCGCAGTGAGAATTCCATTTGCGGCGATACCAAACGTCCAACCGTGCACCTACCTGATCATATGCACCGGCTACGTTTTCGGGCCTGTTGCCGGCTTCATGGTGGGGGCCCTGACACCACTCGTATCCAACTTCTACCTGGGCCACGGCCCCTGGACGCCGTTCGAGATGCTGGCCTGGGGCATGATGGGCGTATTGGGAGCGGCGGCAGGGAGAGCGCGGGTCGGAACGTTCGGGCTGGTCGTTCTGGGTGTGGTCGGCGCATTCGTCTATGGCTGGACAATCAACACATGGTACTGGGCCTCCTTCATATACCCGCTCACATTCAAGACGTTCCTCGTATACCAGCTGAACAGCATCTGGTTCGAGGGCTTCCACGCCGTGGGTAACGCAGCCTTCCTCGCGTTCTTCGGCACAAGGACCATCGCCATAATGGAGCGGTTCAGGAAGCGCTTCAACTGGCAGCCGATCGCCGCCGCCTGAACCGGTCAACCAACCCCCGCATCACAACAGTCCTCTCGGTCAACCTATGCCCCTTGCCAACCCACAAGCGCGCCAAACGGAAGTCTCCTCACAGAAGTACGAAGGTACGATTGCGACCAGTAGCCCGACCTGGGAGAATCAGAACCTGGGGAGGGGATGCGCGACGCATGTTCGCGAGCACCCCAACAGGACCGACCGCAGCAGCGAGCACTCGCTGTCAACAAGGAGTATCAACAGTGATAGAGTACGCTGACCAAATCGAATCCGTTGTCAAGAAGTATACGGCCAAGGCGCGCGAGGAGCTTTGCGAGATACTGGAGGCTAATGGCGAGGACGCCGAAGTCGATGTGGAGCTCAAGATAGACTTCTCTCCTGCCGCCAGCCAGGATGCCGATGTCTCCGAGGTGTCGACCAAGACGGCTCCTGACAACATGGACGAGATATCGAAGATGCTGTACGCCGCCGAGGACAAGATTCGAGCCCTCTGGGAAGTGCAGATTAACGGCGCGGGCCGCTAGGCGGCGTCCGGCGCACGACCATCAACCCCGTCGCTATTTGATCGGGGACCATTTGTCGGTCCGCACCAGCTTGCTCTCCCAGCGGTCCCTGTACTTCAATCCCTCCAGCATCCATTCGCCCGGATGGGCCTCCGGTTCTCCGAAGGTTATGATGAAGGAGAACAGCTCGAAGTTGTATATCTTGGACAGGATTATCCCTTCGTGGAAACGCCCCGTACCCGGGCAGGTGCGCCAGCCAGCGACCGCCATGATGACCGGCGGCTGCACCGCAGCCATCTGCGGCTCCAGCACCGTGTGCAGCGCGTCGATGTACTCTTCCATGAGTCCGGGATAAGGCCAGCCGGTGTCGTGCAAGTAGAGGGCAGGCATCTCATCGTCCTCCTGAGAGCCAACGGAGGCAAAGTCGACCTCCTGCATGGGAGAGCGGGGATTCGGCAGCAGGATCTTTGAGACGACATCCCTCCTGTACTGGCACACATCCTTGTCCCAGGACTTCCATTCGGGCTGCCCGACCATCCTGTCCACGATCGTGCCCCAGGCCTGCCAGTCCTTGACAGCAGTTATGGAGATCGCCTGATAGCTCAAGTTCGTTCCGTGCGGCACCCTCCAGAACCACAGCACCCTGGCCAGGTCGTCCTTCTCGATCATGGGCTTCCACTGGTCCCGCATCGCCTCGGAGAAATCGTCCATCTTGCCGCCGATCACCTCATGTGTCTCTTGCAGGTAGATCATGACTCATACCTCCTCTGCCAGCGTCGTGGCTTCATATTCGGCGGCCTGCGCCGCCAGTATCCTCCCCAGGGGACTGTCACCGGTCAATAGCTCCTCAGCCTCACGAATGATGCGCCGGATCATTTCCTCGACGGGCACCACTTCGGTGATCATGCCCACCGCCATCGAGCCGCTCATCACCGGCATGGGCTCGGACTCCGAGTGTGGCTTGGCATCCCCGACCAGATCGTAGACCTTCTGCTCCCTGGTGAGCTCGTCCAATCCGGGCGGCGGGGGCGCGAAGACCTTGTTTCGAAGCTCCGGCGCGTAGGGATCGGCATCGATCAGGCCCTGCTTGTACTTCTCCGCTATGGGACACTCTCTGGTCGCCATGAAAGCCGTCCCCATGTAGACGCCCTCCGCGCCCATGGCCAGCGCAGCCAGAAACGACCGGCCATCCCCTATGCCGCCAGCAGCGATCACGGGTATCTCGAGGGCCCGGCATGCAAGCACGACGCTTGTCAGAGTGCTCAAGTGGACCGGGGACTTCTCACCCTCACCCTCGATCCCGACCATCACGATGGCATCCGCCCCCTGGCGCTCGGCGACGAGCGCGTGCTTCAGCGTGCCCACCTTATGAATCCAGGGTATACCGGCCTCTTTGATGCGCCGGCCGTGCTCCTCCGCCTTGTATGCGGAGGTAAATACGCCCGCCACCCTCTCCTCGATCGCCACTTCACGGAACCCGTCTATCCTCGGATGCCCGATCAGCGACAGGTTGACGCCGAAGGGGCTGCCGGTCATGGACCTGGCATTGCGGATATCCTTGCGCAGGTCGTCCGGGGTCTTGAAGGAGGTAGCGGTGATGATGCCGAAGCCGCCGGCTTCAGAGACGGGGGCTGCTATGTCCGACCTGCCGAATCC
>CAZGDV010000096.1:0-11294 GCA_964524995.1 uncultured Dehalococcoidia bacterium
CCGGACTGCAGGATCCGAACCGTCCTCTCGGCAGCTTCATATTCCTGGGGCCTACCGGCGTCGGCAAGACCGAACTGGCGAGGGCCCTGGCCCAGTTCCTCTTCGATGACGAGCAGGCGATGGTCCGGCTCGACATGTCCGAATACATGGAGAAGCACACCGTATCGCGCCTGATCGGGGCCCCGCCCGGCTATGTGGGCTACGATGAAGGCGGCCAACTCACAGAGGCTATACGACGCAAGCCCTACTCGGTCGTCCTGTTCGACGAGATCGAGAAGGCACACGCGGACGTGTTCAACGTCCTGCTCCAGATACTGGATGACGGCCGCCTGACCGACGGCCACGGCAGGACGGTGGACTTCAAGAACACCGTTGTGATCATGACATCCAACCTCGGCGGCCACCTGTTCGCCGATCTCGGCCCTGGCCATGAGACGGAGATCAACGACCGGATCATGGAGTCGCTCAGGGCACAATTCCGGCCCGAGTTCCTCAACAGGGTGGACGAGGTCATCGTTTTCCACTCGCTGTCCAGGGAGGATATCGAGAAGATCGTCGACATCCAGCTCAGCACCCTCAGCGCGCGCCTGGCCAGCAGACATATCAGGATAGAAATGACGCCCGAGGCGAAGGAGCTTATCGTCACCGAAGGCTACGATCCGAACTACGGCGCTCGCCCGCTGAAGCGGACAATACAGCGCCGCATACTGGACCCGCTCGCCGTCAAGGTGCTGGACGGCCACTTCTCAGACGGTGACACGATCACGGTGGATGCATCCGAAGGTGAGATGGGGTTCCGCAAGGTCGAGGAGAGCGTGTCCGCAGCATAACGCTCCTTGCTCTGTGGGCTATGCGGGCGGGCTGTCCTGAAGAGAAGATGAGAGGCGTTCGTTATGGAGATCAAGCTGTACACCTCACCGACGTGCGGATACTGCCATCAGGCGAAGCGGTTCCTGTCCGAGCGAGGCGTCCCGTTCACCGAGCACGATGTCTCGCGCGACCGGGCCGCAGCCGATGAGATAGTGAGGCTGACCGGGCAAATGGGCGTGCCCGTCATAGTGGCGGACGGCCAGGTCATAGTAGGCTTCGACCGGCCCAGGCTCGAACAGCTGATCGCGCAGGGCGGGGGTTCCCGGCGGCCCAAGTTCGGCCTGAAGGTGGCCGATGCCAGCAGGATGGCACAAAAGTTCGGTGCTGTGCCCATCTTCGGCGCGCTGGTCGGCGACGTGGCCCCCTCTTCCCTAGGGGAGCGCGCGGGCATCCAACGGGGTGACATTATCACCGAGGTCAATTTGAGGCCGATCAACAACGCGGAAGACATCGAGAAGGCCTTGGGCAATCTGGCAACCGGCAGCAGGGCTACCCTGGTGTTCACGAGGGGACAACAGACGCTCAGAGCCGAGATAGAGGTTAGATAGGGAAAGCGAGCCACAATCCCTCTACTTGTAGAAAGGGGGCCCCGATGGCCGACACACCGAGATCAGCGGAGGTGCCTGGACGAAACAGAAGAATTCTGCATTGGCTGGTGGCATCCGCCTTCATCATCATGGTCATTACGGGCCTGATCATGATGGTGCCAAGCTTCTCTGCTGCAGCATCGGGTGGCTGGACCAGGCTCGCACACAGAATCGCAGCCGTGGTTCTCATTGCCGTTCCGGCCCTCTACGCGATCTTCAGGCACAAGACCGCGCTTCAATGGCTCGCGGAAGCTCTCCTGCTGGGCCCGAAGTCGTCCGGGGCACAGCACACGCCCACATGGAGGAGAATCCACAAGACGCTCATCCTCATGGGGTACTCGGTCTTCGCCGTTACGGGCCTGTTCCAATGGTTTCTCAAGGAGACGGTTTCGCGGGACGTCTTCCAGATCGCCCTTCTCATACACGACATCGCTTTCTTCTCAGCCATCGTGGTGTTCCTATACCACGTCTATTACGAGTTCGATTGGTGGCTATGGAAGAGGAGCTACTGCAGACACTGCCAGGTTGCGCTGTGCGCAGAGGCCTGTCCTACGGCAGCCCTGATGCCCGCCAACGGCAAGGGAATCGAGCGTAACCCCGAGAGATGCAACAACTGCAGGCTCTGCATGCAGGCATGCCGCCGTAACTCTTATCACAGGAAGACCATTCACGGCATGGAGCCCGAGCCGCAGGCGCGCTAGGCCCCGTCAGGGAGCTTTGACATTCGCGCCGCCCTCATGCCTGCGTCAGCCTCTTACCCAGATCGAACGCATCCGCCAGGGCATCCGCGTGGTCCTTGATCTCGCCTCTCTGGTCCACACCCCGCACCAGCAGCTCATCAGCGTAGTCCACCCCTATCGCGTCGAAGAAGTACTTGACGGTGAACCTGGAACCCTCAAACAGCTTCTCTCCCTTCGTGGCACCGACCCCTATGAACGCGCCTTTCCTGCCTGAGTGCCGGGGAAGCGTCTTCAGCTCTTGTGTCCTCGCCCACAGAGCCTGACAGCGATCAACCAGGGCCTTAGCCTGCGCGGTGATCCCGTAGAAGAACATGGGAGACGCTATGATAACCCGTTCGTACTCCGCGAGCTTGGGATATATCTCATCCATATCATCCCTTATCACGCAGTTCCCGTCCCTGAGACAACCGTAGTACTCCTTGCATGGGGATATGTTCAGCTTGTCCACAACAATCTTCTCGACTTCCGCTCCGGCATCCTTCGCGCCGCGAAGCGCTTCGTCGAGCAACAGGTCTGTGTTGCCTTTGATCCTGGGGCTGCCCATTATACCGAGGACTCTCACTTCGTCTCCTCCTTGCACAGCTGATGGCGACCCCGCTTTTGCCTGAGCGGCGACTACTCAGAAAATACTATGGCCCGCCCCGAGCGATGTCAACCGAGGAAGACATGAAGAGGGGGACCACCAAAGGCCAATGGAGGTCCCCCTTCGCATCCGTGTACTTGAATCTGCCCCCGCTCAAGAATCGGTCAGGGGGTCCTGCAGCATCTTCGCCTCCCGGTCGAGGATCTTGATAAAGGCTTCGACCACTGCCGGGTCCCACTGTTTGCCTGCACCTTTCTTGAGAAGCTCGACGGCCTCCTCATTGCTGCGACTTGGCCGGTACGGGCGCGGGCAGGTCATCGCATCGTAGGCATCAGCAACCGCGAGAATCCGTGCCCCCAGCGGGATATCCTCGCCCCGCCTCCGGTTGGGGTATCCCTTGCCGTTGTACCATTCGTGGTGACTCTCGACCAGGGGTATCACCCGGTGAAAGATATCCACACTGCGGAGTATTTCGACAGAGGCCACTGGATGCCTTCTCACCTCATTGTGCTCGGCGGGCGTCAGAGAGGACGGCTTGAACAGTATCTGATCCTGGATTACGACCTTGCCAATGTCGTGCACCAGGGCAGCAAGCTTCAGATCATTGATGAGCTCTTCGGAACAGCCAAGCTGGACGGCGATTTCGTTTGCCACCATGTTGACGCGTTCGGAGTGGCCACGCGCGTAGGGCTCGCGTATCTCGGCCATCAAGGCCAGCAGCCTGGCCATCTGCAGCGCACGCTCGAACTCCGACTTCTGCTCGGGATCCGGGACCTGTGACAGCTTACGAACAAACTCCTTCACCGGTTTGGCCGACTCCCTTGCTTCAGCCGCCTTCTTCCGGTCGCTGGGCTTGGGCTTCTCCCCTTTCCTGGCAGCGTCAAGAACCTCGAGGGCTATCTCCTCACGTGCGAGAGCCTGGATTGACTCCCGGTAGTACTGCTGAATCTGGCCGACCTGATGCTCGACCCGCTTCTCGAGGTTCTCCTGGTACTCGCGGTTCTCCAGTACCAGTCTCCTCCTCTCGAGGGCTTTCTCAACGCGCATGCCAAGCGCTTCGAGATCAAACGGCTTGGTTACATAGTCATAAGCGCCCAGTTTCATGGCTTCGACGGCGGTCTGTGCGTCGGCCACGGCTGTGATCATGATCACACACGTGTCTGGGTGGTCAGCCACGACCTGGGACAAGACATCGATGCCCGACATGCCTGGCATCTTGATGTCGGTGAGAACCAAATCGAAGTCCTGCTTCGACGCTGTCTCCACCGCCTCCTTGCCGTCCGGTGCCACAGTGCATTCGTAGCCATCCGACTGCAGCTTCCTGGCTATGACCGTCCTAATAGCCTCCTCGTCATCCACCACGAGGATGCGCCCCTTGGGTCCGTCCTCTTTCACTGTCCCGTCACCCATGTCAAACCTCCTTAGCTCGGACCGAATCCTTCTCCCTGGTGCGGCGAGCCTCAGTGACTATTGGTATCTCAACCGTGAAGGTTGCTCCCTCACCCAGTTTGCTGGTTGCTGTAAGGTTCCCGCCGTGTTCCTGCACAATGCCGTAGCAGATGCTGAGCCCCAGGCCCGTCCCCTTACCTACCTCTTTGGTTGTATAGAATGGATCGAAGACCCTCCGAAGACCCTCTTCCGGCATCCCCGGGCCATCGTCAGCAAACCTTACCTGTATCATCTTCCCTGATCGCCGGGTCGTCGCGCACAGTCTGCCCCGTCTGTGAGCCTCAGTCATGGCCTGCTCAGCATTCGTGATGATGTTGACGAACACCTGCTGCATCTGATGGAAGTCCGCCATGGTCTTCGGGAGATCGCGATCGAGGTCCATGACAAGTTCGATGTTGTTCACCTTCATCCTGTACGCATGCAGCTCAATGCTCTTCTCGAGGACATCGTTGATGTCGACGAGCCATTTTTCAGGCTTATGCCTCCGCGCGAAAGAGAGCAGGTTGCCCGTGATTCGCGTTGCGCGTTGGGCCTCCATGTAGATCGTCTTCACATCGCCCTTGGTCGTCTGGTCCAGGTCCTCCTTGCCCGACAGAAGCTGGGCAAACGCCTGTACTGCTGCCAGCGGGTTGTTCAACTCATGGGCAACACCGGCAGCAAGCTCGCCCACCGCTGCCAACCTGCCCGTGAGCTGCAATTGTTGTTCCAGGTCCTGCTTCTCCATCTCCGCCCGTTTCTGGTTCGTAATGTCTCTAATAGACACCAGGCCGGCGATTCGTCCCGCGTATTCCATCTTGGTCCCGACGGTGCTTATCCAGATCTCCCTGCCATCTCTGGTGATCGACCGGAACTCGTCGCTCTCGTTCTTCTCGTCTTCGAACATGTCCTTCACGATGGAGTTGAGAGCCCTGTCTTTGTCATCGGGATGAACGAAGTCAAGCGGATTGAGCCCAATGACTTCTTCTGTCGATTCGAATCCATACATCTCAGCTACGACCTGGTTTGCCAGCATGACACTCAGGTTCTCCGCATCAATGACAAACACGCCATCCAGCCTGCTTTCGAACAGAAGCCGATAGTGCTCCTCGCTCTCCTTGAGCGCCTTCTCCATCGTTTTACGCTCAGTGACATCCCTGGCGACACCGACGATTTCCGGTGGGAACTTGCCGGGCAGGCGGGACGCAGTGAACTCGATATCAATCACGGTTCCGTCCTTCCTTTTCGCCCTCGTGATCCCGTGAAAGTGCCCCTTCTGCTTGATGCCGGTGCCAACCTCGCTGGCTACCTCAGTGAGATCGGTGTCGTCCGAGACAAACAGATTCGCATCGAGGCCAATGATCTCCTCCTGAGTGTAGCCAAGCATTTGCTCGATCGTGTCGTTGATCCACATCATCTTGCCGTCTCTGTAACTGAACACGGCGTCGGCGATGTTGCTCACCAGTGCCGAGTACTGTTCCTCCGATTCTCGCAGGGCCTCTTCCATTCTCTTGCGATCCGTGATGTCTCGTACAATCGCCACCAGTTCACCGGGGTCCCTGTCCGGTATCTGCGACACCGAGTATTCAACGTACTTCGTCGCGCCGTACCTGTCCTGTATGCTTCTCGTATCACGGAACACGCCGTTATGGCGTATGGCCGTAGAAACGCGTCGAGTGTACTCAGAAGGGTCCTCGTCTTCAGGGAAGAAACCCGAGGCCTCCATACCAACCAACTCACTCCGCGAGTAGCCATATATGTTCTCGACGTTGGAGTTGCACCAGGTTATCACCCCTTCCTTGAACTGGAACACACCGTCGGCGAGGTTCTCCACCAATGCCGAATAGTGCTCCTTGGAGTCACGGAGCTCCTCCTCAGCCTTCTTCCGTTCACTGATGTCCCTCACCAGTACAGAGAGAGCCTGCTGCCCCTCCCAGGTTGTGATTCTCGTGCTGAGCTCAACCTGGGAAATCTGGCCATCTTTGCCGACCAGAGTCACCTCATACTGGACAGGCACAGTGTCACCACGGCGTCTCCTGGCACGTATCCTCGCCAAGTCCTGCACAACCTCCAGAGGTAGCATCTCGTCGATTGTTCGCCCTATGACCTCATCCGGCGAGTATCCGAACATCTGTGCGATACGCCCATTGGCGAAGACGACTTTCGACCTTTGCAGAACGCAATAGCCGTCGTTCATGTCCTCGACGAGGCGTCTCAGTTTCGTTTCTGACTCGCGGAGGGCTTCGTCGGCTTTCTTCCGCTCAGTGATGTCCCGGAAATTGGCTACGATTCCCTGCACCTCAGGATCGTCGACCAGGTTCCTCCCTATGACCTCCAGCGTTCTCCAGGCACCATCACTGTGGAGACCGCGCACCTCTGCGTGCACCGTGGCCCCCGGCTGCTTCATGAGATGAGAAAATGCCTCAGCAGCTATCGCCAGGTCGTCGGGGTGAATGAATTCGAAATAGTCCTTGCCTACACGTTCTTCAGGCTTGAGACCAAGGAGGCGCTCCATCGACGGGCTCTCGTAGCGGAACTTGCCATCGGGATCAAGTATTACAACGCCATCCAGAGCGTTCTCGATGAGCGATCGGTAGTACCTCTCACTGTTCCGTAGCGCGGACTCTGCCTCGTTGCGCTCGGTCACATCGACGACCGAGGCAATCATGCAGATCGGCTCGTCCCTATCGTTCTTGGCTATGTTTGCAGCCAGTTGAACATCGAAGGTCGAGCCATCCTTCCCGACCGCGGTCAACTCCCCCCGCCAACTACCCCGCCGGACCACCTTGCGCACAGCAGCAGCGGCCCGATTCCTGTCGCGCCAGAAGTCCAGCAAACTTCCGCCCAGAACCTCACTCCGGCGATCGCAGCCCCACATTCTGAGAAATGAGTGATTCACGTATTGCAACTGTCCTTCCATGTCGGCTATCGCAATCGCGTTGATGGAGGACTCAATGGCCTTGTCCCTGACCTTCACCTCCTCCTCACTCCGCTTGCGTACCGTCACGTCGCGGACAACACCCAACGCGCCGATGACCCTCCCGCCGTCGATGTGGGGTGCCATCATGAGCTCCATCGTCAGGCAGGAGCCCTCGCTGCACTGGACGCGCAGTTCGTACGGGGGTGGCTTCTCGCCATCCAGCAGACGCCGGAAGTTCTCCATCGCCAGTGGGAGATCATCCGGGTGTACAAGGGTCTGGAACGACTTGCCGATCCATTCGGCCCTGGGCCATCCCAGTACGGTCTCGAAGGCTGGGTTCAGTGATGTGAACAGGCCTTCCGTTGAGACCTCAAGAACCACATCTCTGAGGCTCTCGAGAAGCTCACAGAAGGCAGCCTTGGTCTCTCGTAGTCTCTCCTCGACTTTCGAAGCCTCCGTTATATCGCTCGAGACGATGCCAAGGCCCTCGCCGACTTTGAAGGCCTTGACACTGAAGTGCATCTTGCCGAATTCGCTCGTTGTCACGAGATCATCGGCCACAAGCGGTTCCCCTGACCTGATCACCTCCAGGTACTTCTCGTATCTGCCGTTGGAGACGACGTCGGGCGCGATATCCACGATGTTCTTGCCAAGCATAATGTCTTCTGGCAGATCGAGTAGCTTAGGCCCTGTAAGGGCTATCGAGGTGCAGTCGAGGTTGGCATCGAACAACATGAAGGCATTAAGCGGCATGTCACGATCATGTCGCCCTTGGCTCAGGCCCACTGTAGCCTCCGATTGATCTTGGGCGGTACTCGGCTTGTCCAACATGCCTCCGCCTGGGTCGCTCAGGTGTCTGCCTCACGCACACCATGCAATCGCAGCCCGGCACGCGCAAAGCTAGCTCGCGGGCGCGAAGAGGCCCCACCTCTCCTCCCCAACGTTAGCGCACCCTCGATTCGACATGAATAGGCATTTCAGGTATCCTGAGATGGGAAAATCGTACTGCGCCCCGCTGCACGCGAGCTTCGTTCATTCCGCCTTCCCACACCCCTTTATGTCGATCCCGGTCTCGTGCGCTTGTCCGACGACAGTCAGGGGAACTGCGGAGTCGCGACATGGCGTGAGAGGCATCGCTGTGACCGTGGCCTTTTCCGATTTACCTCTTGACATTTTGCGGATCGTTGATCCATAATGTCTCCCGCTGAGTCCGTGCAGTCCAACAGTCCGCCGGACTTAGGAGAACGCAGGATGCTGAGTTCAGCCATCACGTGGAGTCCGCTGGCTTGTCTCTATGGCAGCAAAGAGGGATTCTGTACAGGAGAGCGCAACGGTTCATATAGACCCGCTCCAGCCTCGGGGTTCGCAATGAGAGTGGAATGTGTTAGACTATCGAAGAGTACACTTACGTGATGATGGAGACTGTGACGAATGCAGCATAATCTGAGAGTACTGCTTGTATATCCAAACTACCCGGACACTTTCTGGAGCTTCAAGCACTCGCTCAGGATCGTCAAGAAGAAAGCGGCATTCCCGCCGCTCGGACTTCTCACCGTGGCCGCCATGTTGCCCGAGGACTGGGAGAAAAGGCTCGTCGACATGAACGCGTCGGCTCTCAGCGACGACGACCTGAGATGGGCCGACTATGTGTTCTTGAGCGCCATGGTCGTACAGAGGCAGTCGTCGAAAGACGTCGTCGAGAGGTGCAAGAAGGTCGGAACGAAGGTCGTTGCCGGTGGCCCCTTCTTCACGGCCGGCTACGAGGACTTCGACGGTATAGACCACCTCGTCCTCGATGAGGCCGAGGTCACACTGCCGGCGTTCCTCGAGGACCTCCGGAATGGCTGCGCCAAACGCGTGTACACGTCGAAAGAGCGACCGGATATCACGAAGACGCCAATTCCTATGTGGTCTCTCCTCGATCTCAGCAAGTACTCTACGATGAGCCTGCAGTACTCGCGTGGCTGTCCCTTCAACTGCGAGTTCTGCGACATCATCGTCCTGAACGGCAACAGGCCTCGCACCAAGTCGAAGGAGCAAGTCATCGCCGAGTTGGCCGCCCTATATGATCACGGGTGGAGGGAAGGCGTCTTCGTAGTCGACGATAACCTGATCGGCAACAAGCGCAAGCTCAAGAGTGAGATACTGCCTGCCATCATTGAGTGGCAGGAGCAGAAAAAGCACCCCTTCGGCTTCCTGGCCGAAGCGTCCATCAACATGGCCGACGACGAGGAACTGATGCGGCTGATGGCCAGGGCAGGGTTCGATACCGTCTTCATTGGAATCGAGTCGCCCAACGAGGCTAGCCTGGTGGAGTGCAACAAGCTGCAGAACAAGGAGCGCGACCTCGTTGCGTCCGTCAAGCAGATCCAGAACCACGGGATGCAGGTGCAGGGCGGCTTCATACTCGGCTTCGACAACGACCCGGTCTCCATCTTCAAGAGTCAGATCACCTTCATCCAGAAGAGCGGGATCGTCACGGCCATGGTAGGCCTCCTCAATGCACCCAAGGGAACCAAGCTGTACCAGCGACTCAAGAGCGAGAACCGGCTGCTCGACGAGTCCGGATTCTCAGGGAACAACACTGACTGCTCCCTGAACTTCATCCCCAAGATGGACCGCGAGACACTGATCAACGGCTACAAGCACATACTGGAGACCATCTACACGCCGGGAGTCTACTACGACCGGATTCGTATCTTCTTGAGGGAATACAGGCCGCAGAGAAAGAAGGGGCTCTCCGATTTCCGGCTGTGGCGTGTCAAGGGGTTCCTCAGATCGATATGGTTCCTGGGTGTCATCGACAGGGCCAGGTTCGATTACTGGAGGTTCTTCATCTCCATACTAGTGACGAACCCCCGTTCGTTCCCGCTGTCAATGAGCCTGGCTGTTCACGGTTTCCACTTCCGCACGGTCCTGCACAAGTACATGCGGACGTCCGGATGAAGGAGGCGGTAGCACGCCGCCCCTCGCCCCCAGCAAGTCAGGCGTCCAGCTAGAAGTAGCGGCGGAAGCCATAGGCCGACGGCTCGAACCCCAAGTGCTGATAGAACTGGTGAGCCTCTTCACGCCTACGGTCGCTCATCAGCACCAGCTTGTAGCAGCCAGCCCCGCGCGCACGCGCCATGCCGTGCTCCATGAGGAGCCTCCCCAGACCCCTGCCACGGTGCTTCGCATCGACGATCAGGTTCTCGAGAAGAGCCCATGAACACCCTCGATGCGACAGATTGGGTACAACCAGCAGCACGACGGTGCCCAATACCTGCCCATCCTCTTCGACCACCAGCAGGTCATGACCGGGCATGGCCTGGATACCCGTCAGAATGCGTTGGTAATCGTGCCGCGTAGGGCGGCGCTCGGCCTCAGCCTGACTCGTCGTGATGCTCAGCTCTTCGTAGAGCTCCAGAATGCGGGGTACATCTTTCTCTTCGGCAAGGCGTACCAGGGGCATGTCGCGCAACACCTCCGTCCGGCAATCTAGGTTAGAAGCCCAGGCGCGGGCTGTCAATCGCACCCCCGCTTGTCGGCCTGTGCCCGCTCGCTTACAATGAATGCACGTGCGCCGACCATGGATGGTCGCGCACCCAGCAGCGCCTGAGAGGTCGACCTATGAGCTTCACATATACACATTCCCCGCCCGAGGAGAGCGTCGGTCCTGAGAGCAGGTCCTACAGCATGATCGAGGGCGTTATGGAGTACAAGGGTCGACAGGTAGTGCACCTCTACGTCGTGGCCTCCGACATATCGTTCTGCGACCGCAACTACGCCCCTTACATGGCAAGCGTCAACGTGAAGGGCTACGTCATACGATGGAAATACGGCAGGAACGATAAGGGAGAGGAGATCTCGGAGATAGAGCCCATCACGGACATGCTTGAGAAACGCGAGATATCGAAGCTGCTCCGCGAACGGTACGGCGTTCTGTCAGTGAGCTTCCTGTAAGGACTGTATCTCCGGTGCGCTACAATCGCGACGGTGCCAGCGCCCTCGGCTCAGTTGCGCTCCGGTCGCCCCCCGGGCATGTGCATCTGCGCGAAGTCGCCGGCCCATGGCAGCCTGAACCTGTCCCCCTGTGATGCCTTCATCATCAGCAGGACCCACAGTCCGACCGTCAGAGCGATCACCAGCCAGAAGTCTATCCTGAACAGGATTCCAATGTACGGAATCAG
>CAZGDV010000097.1:0-11081 GCA_964524995.1 uncultured Dehalococcoidia bacterium
AGGCGGCGGCGCACATGGCCGACGCCTGGGCCAGGGTGACCGGCGAGCCGGGCGTTTGCCTGGGCACGGTGGGTCCGGGCGTAGCCGACCTTGTTCCGGGGGTATACGCCGCGTGGGCCGACTCCATCCCGCTCGTAGTACTGGGGGCGCAGAACCAGACGTGGCGTTCCTATCCCGAGCACGGCTCCATGCAGGCGCTCGACCAGGTACATTTGATGACCCCGATCACCAAATGGCAGGCGCTGGTGAACGACGTCAGGCGCATGCCGCAGCTAGTGCAGATGGCCTTCCGCGCCGCGACCTCGGGCCGTCCTGCTCCGGTGTACCTCGACCTGCCGTCCAACATCATCTGCGAGAAGGTGGATACCGACGAGCACCCGATTCTGAAGCCAGGCCAGTACCGTCCGGTCACGCCTCCGGTCGCCGACGCCGGGCTCATAGAGCAGGCGGCGGAGATGCTGGTGAAGGCCGAATGGCCGCTCATACATACGGGTGGCGGCGTGCTCACGGGTGGGGCGTGGAAAGAGGTACAGGAGCTGGCTGAATACCTGTCTGCGCCGGTCACGACGAGCCTGGGGGCGCGGGGGGCCATCCCGGAGGACCACCCGCTATGCCTGATTCCCTCAGCCTTCGGGGCCGTCAAGGCGCAGCCCGAGGCGGACGTTGTGCTGCTGGTCGGCGGGAGGATGGGCGACATTGACTTCTGGGGCAGGCCGCCGTTCTGGGGTGAGAGGGACAAGCAGCGCTTCATCCAGATCGACATCGAGCCCCAGAACATCGCGCTCAACCGCCAGGTCGAGCTGGCGCTCGTCGGGGACGCCAAGGCTACGCTGAGGGCGCTGATCGATGCCGTGAAGGCCAGAACAGGCCCCAAGCCCGAGAGCCCCCGATTCAAGGAGGCACGCGATATGCAGCAGCAGTGGGTGCAGGGCTGGGAGGAGGGCGCGCATTCCGACGCCGTGCCCATTCACCCGCTCAGGCTGATGCGTGAGGTGCGGGAGTTCTTCCCCCGCGATATGATACTTGCCCAGGACGGGGGCACGACGTCCGTCTGGTCCTTCTATCAGAACAGGGTCTACGAGCCGCGCACCTTCCTGTGGGCCGCCGACTCCGGCCATCTGGGGTCAGGTGTACCCTATGCGGTCGGGGCCAAGCTGGCCCGCCCGGACGCCCCGGTGTGCTGTGTCACCGGCGACGGATCGTTCGGGTTCAACGGCATGGAGATGGAGACCGCCCTTCGCGAGAATGCGCCGATCGTGGTGGTCATCGCGAATGACCGCTGCTGGGGCATGATCAAGGGCGGCCAGCAGCTGGTGTACGACTGCCGCTACTGCGGCGTCGACTTCACGGACGCCCGATACGACAAGCTGGCCGAGGCGCTCGGCTGCTACGGCGAGCGCGTGACCGAGCCGGGGCAGATCCGGCCCGCTCTGCAGAGGGCAATGGACTCGGGCCTGCCAGCCGTGCTGGACGTGATCGTGGACCACGACGTGCATCTGGTGCCGCCGGACCTGGTCGTGCTCGACAGCGTCTGGATGGAAGGCTGCAACGTCAAAGACTAGGGCGTCGCACGGTGTCATGAAGGCCCTGCAATTCTCGGTATCGGTCCCGCAGTACATCGCCTTGAAAACCCTCGGGAGGCTCGCCAGGCGCGCGTACTATGACTCGCCACTAGCGACAGTGCACCTGGTTGAAGTCCCCGAGCCGGGCCTTCTCTCCCCCGACTGGGTGAAGCTGAAGACCTTGGTGTGCGGCTTCTGCGGGAGCGACCTCAACCTCATCCTGCTCAGGGACTCGCCGATGGCCTCTCCCTTTACGTCTTTCCCCTGCACGCTGGGCCACGAGTTCAGCGGCGAGGTCGTGGAGGTCGGCGGGAACGTTACCGGCGTAGCGGTCGGCGACATCGTTACGGCGGTGCCGACGCTGAGCTGTGTCACCAGGGGCATCGATCCGCCGTGCCATAGCTGCCGGATCGGGAAGCCCGGCAACTGCGAGAACTTCGCCGGGGGCAACCTTGCGCCCGGCATGTTCACCGGCATCTGCAGGGATGTCGGCGGCGGTTTCGCCCCCTACCTGGTCGCCCACAAGAGCCAGGTGCTTCGGCTGTCCGAAGGCATGATGCCCGAGGAGGGCGCTATGATCGAGCCTCTGGCAGCAGCCCTGCAAACGGTGCTCGACAACAGGCCGCAGGAGGATGACGAGCACGTGCTCGTCATCGGGGGTGGGGTCATAGGCAACCTGATCGTGCAGTCGATTCGGGCCCTCGGCATCAAATGCGCAATCAGTGTGTCCGAGCCCTCGCCGTTCCACGGCGACCTGGCCTCCAAGGCTGGCGCTAACCATGTGATAGAGGACGGCGACACCCTCGGCCACGCCATAGAGGCGACGGGTGCTCGCAGGTTCAAGCCTATGTTGGGTGGTGACGTCCTGATGGGCGGCTTCTCAAGGATTTATGACACGGTCGCCAGCAGGGAGACGATCGATGCGGGGCTGAGGTCGTTGCGTACAGGCGGCGTCCTCAGCGTGGTGGGGATCAGCAGGGATGTCATGTCAGACCCCACTCCGCTGTGGCTGAAGCTGCAGACCATCAAGGGTGCCTACTGCTATGGCTACACCGAGGTTGACGGCGCGAGACGCCATGTCTTCGAGGTGGCAATGGACATGGTGGCGCACGGGAAGGTGGACGTTGCGTCGATGGTAACTCACAGGTTCGCGCTTGATGACTACCGGAAGATGATCGAGGTCAATCTGAGTAAGTCGCGACACCAGGCGGTCAAGACGGTAGTGACGTACTGATGACAGGGGCTAGAGTGGCGCCACGGGCTCTGGAGGCTGGACGGCCTCGCGCGTGTCCCTTTCGGCTGCGTGATGGCGGTCGAGGGGTGTCGCTGAGACACTGCCCTTCTCGTCTTTGAGCACCGGTACCCCTCTCCTAGACAGGCCCTTCGCCCTCCGGAACATCGTTCTCAGGGCGCTTCGGGGGCTCCATGACCCGTCTACCCAGCTCCTCTTGAGGGTGTTGGATGCCGCCATGGCGGCGAAGTTGATCGCTTTCTGCGGTCCGAACCAGCTTGCCAGGTTGGTGGCGAGAACCGGTTCCATTCCTGCTCCTCCGATTAGTGCCCCTTGCGTTATCGCGAGGGCGACAACCGTGCCCGCGTTGGGGAGTTGCTCCACCAGCTGCAGCCTGAACACGTCTAAGGACATTTGACGCCCTGACTTCCGGTAGTCCTCTCTGAAAGCCAGCCAGTAGCCGACAATCCACAGAGCCACATAGCCGACGAAGCTGCCCGCCATGCTGGATGCGACTATGACGGTGGTCCCCATGTCGCGCGTGCCGTACGCGATCAGTGAGCGCCCCGCGAACGCACCGACACCAGCGCCAATCTGAACGATTATCAGTCTGCCGCTGAAATACTGCCTGAGTCGATCCTTCACATGTGAGAGGATAGTCTTCATGCCGCCGTTGCTCCACTACTTCTATTGTAGCACGGCGCAACTACCGGTATCGGCAGCCCGTCCCGATGGGCCTCTTGACCTCAGGTAGTGATCTCCGGTGGCTTGAGGTGGACCAGCCTGCGGCAGTGCTTGGATCCGGTAGTGAGCGGGCTGTCGAGCAGCTCTATCTGTACCGGGTGCTTGACCACGGCTTCGAACATGGCCTTGTTGAAGTAGTTGCCGCAGATGCACCAGTTGGGATTCGGCTCGAGATGGTTCAAGGCTATCATCGGGCACATGCACTCGCCCTCCACCTCGGGATAGAAATCGTAGTGGATGACGTCGTCCTTCCTCTCCAGCTTCCTGGCACCGGGAAAGGCATTCATCAGGTCGTTCATGAAGGTGTCCAGGTCTACATCCGTGTTGAGGTTCCCGTAGGGCAGGAAAAGGGAGTTGCACAGCCTGCCCGTACACTCTACGCACAGCTCCCTCATCGCGGGGTCGAAGTCCGGCTGGAAGACGCGCTTGAGTATCTCGCTTTTCAGCAACCCGACGAAGAACTCACGCTGTGCGATCTCCTCTTCGTTCAGCTCTTGTGGCATGATGACCTCCAATTGTGACCGTCGATGGGGTCTCAACCGCCGACGATCGTTGTCAGGACTGGACCCTCTGCTCTGTCAGCTGGTCTTACTTCTTGTCCTCCGGTGTAGTGAACTGCGCCGGTTTCAGGTACATCACGTAGCGACAGAACGGTGTCCCGGTTGTCATGGCGCTGTCCACGAGATCGGTCTTGGCCACAGGGCCCATTCCGATCGCATCCAGGTACTGCGCCGCCATGTTGGCACCGCAGGAGCAGAGCTCGGGGAACGGCTCCATTATCCCCAGCTTGATTATGGGGCACTCGCATATGGGATTCCCTTTCTCGTCCGTGCTGCAGTGGTACGTGCTGTGCACGACATCGCCCACTCGTTCGATGGTCCTGGGCCCGAGCGGGGGCTCCAGCTCGGTAAGGTGCTTGACCAGCTCGTCGTATGTCATCTCGGGCCGGATGCCGAGCGCCCACACCGCCAGCGGGGCGCATGCCTGGCTCATCCTCATCATAACGAAGTCTCTCTGCTCGGGCGGCAGCTCACGGACGGCCCCCAGTACGGCGGCCAGCATACGGGGCACCCAGGTGGTATAGATGAGGCCCTTGATCTCCTCGGAATACTCGTGTGACATCTCGTATCCTCCCTTTCGGTCGGTTGCCGCTACATCTCGTGCTTAGGTGTCGTGAACGGGGATGGCTTCAAGTGGACCAGGAACCGGCACTTCTCTTCTCCGTTCACCATGGGGCTGCCGAGGGTCTCGACCGTTTCAACCTCCCTGCCCGTGTACTCCTCGATGTAGCTGGCGACACTGTTGGCCGAGCAGGCGCAGACCTCGCCCCTGGGCTCGATCATGTCGAACATGATCAGCGGACACTGGCAGATGGGCTTCCCCTTGTCGTCCTTGGGCGGAACATAGGTCCAGTGGACGATATCGCCTATCTGCGTGATCTCCCTGGGGCCGAAGGGGGGTGCCAGCTCAGCCATGTGCTTCTTGTAGGCCTCCCACTCCATGCCCGGCTCGCAGCCAAGCACCAGCTTGGCCTGGTCGCTGCAGGCCTTGGACATCATCATCAGTATGGGGTCCCTGTGCTCCGGGGGAAGCTCGCTGATTCCCTTGTAGGCCGCATCCATGATCTTGTAGAGCCAGCCGTGTATCAGTTCTTTGAGGTCGGCGCTGTGCTCCAGGTAGTGCGTATCAATCGAGTCCTTCAGTTCGGCGGGTAGTTCGTCGGCCATTGCTTTCTCCTTTCCAGATTTGACAATGGTATTGCCAGGCGGCTCACTCCTTGCCCCACTCCACCTCGGGCATGGCTACGCTTCTGACCTCCTCGGTCTGTGACTCCTCCTGCAGGAACGGCGTGCGCAGCGGGGAGTACGTCACGAGCCCGTACAGGAACCTGTAGACGACCTTGGGACGCCATTTTCCGGCTTTGGCTTCCCACTCCTTGTACGCGGGGTCCTTCAGCGAGGCGTCGCGGATGGCCACCCAGTCGCCGTGTATGTTGCCGGCCGTCCAGATGTTGATAACCTCGCCGCTGGTAGCCGTGCCCGCAACTGCCTTATAGCACCCAACGAGGTTCATCCCCCACCTGTTAGCCATTGGCGCTAGCTCGTTGCCGACAGCCTGGATGTACTCGTCCTCTTTGCCGGGTGCCGTCCGGGCCAGTGTGTGGAGGTAGATGGTGGAACGGTAGGTATCCGAGCCCTTGATCTCGGCCAGGGTGGGCGAGAATGGAGCGGGCTCGAGCACCTTTCCTGTCCAGTCAACCAGGTAGTCGGCGGCTTCGCGCGCCCATACCTTGGCCAGGAGGCTGTTGTCGTGGTAGTCCTGCATGCGATCGAAGGTGGCCCAGTCGTCTACTTCCCACAGCGCCAGGTTCTCGTTGTAGTGGATACCCACCATGAACATGCCCACGAGCCGCTGCCCGTTCTGCTCGGCCTCAGGCAGGTAGTCGGTCTGCAGGACCTTCCAGTACTCTTCCTGGTAGCGGGAAACGATCGTTATGCTTTCGTACAAGTACAGCATGATGCTTCCTCCGTTTGGCGCTCGAGAATGGTCTAGTGGAGCGTCGAGTAGGGCGCTGGAATCAGGAACTTGTAGCTCCACTCGGCGCAAAGCCCGGACACCTTGTCCATGGCTGACCTGGACTTCGAGTCCTTCTGCTGCTGTTCCCGAACGCGCCCGAAGTGGCTCCAGTCCTTCAGCGACCACAGGCTGATGATCTCGCCTGACTCACCGCACGCGCCGAACCAGCGATAGCACCCGGCCATCTTCATGCCGGCCTGCTCCATGGCGGGGAGGATCTCCCCCTGGAATGCCTCCAGGAAGTCGTCCGTCTTGCCCGGGTGGACGTTGAACGCCCAGCGGCAATAGAGGCTGTTGCCGGTGAAATCGCCTTTGCTCTTGCGTTCCTTGATCTGGGCGGCTGTGGGTGCGAAGGGGAGCCCTTCTATCAGGCTGTCGAACCACTCGTCACGGTACCTGAAGCCCACCCGGTGCCAGGACAGCCCGTCACGCTCGTGCATAACGTAGTTGGACAGGCCCTCGAGAGAGGCCACACCTTCGGGCAACTCCGAAAGGAAGAACGTCTCGCGGTGCCTGAAGGCGATCCGGAACACGCCGAGTACAGTCATATGGCGGGCGAGGCCGGGGATCAGGTCGGTCTCCATTACCCGGATGTACTCGTCTATCACGCCGGTGTAGGGGTACGTGGTCTCGTGTAGGTAGAGCACGGAGGATGCCTCCTTTCTAGCGTCTCGGCTCTTTGTGCCGATAGTGGGTTTGGATGTATAAAGGGCGAGCAGAGTTGTGTCACTTGTGGGCGGCTTCTGTTCGATCCGGGCGGTCGTAAGTCGCCGGGCGCACCTAACCCGTCGCACGAGTAGAGCAGAAGGAGAAATAGTGCGTCGTCTGGTCGCTGTTGGGTGAACAAGATTGTGGACTGATTCGCGCCGTTTTGTCAAGCGCCGCTTGGGACGCTTGTCTCCGCCTCCCCTGGCTGCCATGCGGCGTTGTTTGATCCCACCCGCCCGCCCTCGGGAGCGCAGCGCCCGAGCCCTCGCTCTGGTAGGGCATTCGCCCCCGGATGCCAGCGGGGTAGCCAGGGAGCATCAGCTCCCTGGACGGGATGGTGGTGCATTTCGCTTCGCTGCATGCACCCTACGGGCTCCGCCCTGTTTGACAGCCCCGCGTCCCTTGTATAGACTCAGCCCCAAACCTCACTGGAGGCCCATGATGGATGAGCTGAACGACTACAGCGGCGCGTACAAGCCTGACCTGAAATGGGAGGACTTCTCCAAGGAGTTCCTGATCAAGCTGATGAAGTCCTGGCAGAATGCCTACCTGTCACTGTCCGCATTCTGGCACGAGGCCGTGAAAGAGAGGAGCGGCCCGCAGGTGGCGGACGACTGCGACCTCGAGGTGTGGCAGAAGGTGGGGGAGAACGTAGTGCCCAGGTTCGCCAAGGTCGCCAACATCCAACTGAATACGGTGCTCGACTCCCTGAAGCTGACGGACATGTGCCCCGATAGCAAGATGGGCACGGGCCTGTTCGAGGGGGAGGTGGAGGTGATCGACGATAATCACGTCATCGCCACGACGACGAAGTGCAGGGTACTCGAGGCCCTGGAGAAGACGGACCCCGCGAGGATCGACTGGTTCTGCAAGGTCATGGAGCCGCAGATCATGCAGAAGTACCTGAACAACCCCAGGATCAAGGTCACGCCCCTGAAGTTGCCCCCGCGCAGCAGCCCCGACGAGATACCCTGCAAGTTCGACATCCGGCTGGAGGATTAGGGCTTACGGCCCGGCCAGCAGGCCTCTTGTGCTCAGGTCATCGGTGATGTCGCCGAGGCCGACCTTCTCCAGGCTGGCCCTCGTCTGCAGGCCTGTCCTCGTGTCCCAGCCCCTGAGGGCGTAATAGTGGCTCTTCAGCTTCTCGAACTCGCCCCCGTCAAGCGTGGCCCCCTTCTTACTGACGACGGTATCGCCGGGGCCAGGCGACAGCAGCTCGGGGTTGTGCAGGTCGAACTTGAGCGGCTTGGTGAAGCTGTACTCCGAGATCGTGTCACTATCCCTGCCCGAGTGCCCCTCCCTCGCAAGTATGGCCCGCTGCAGGTTGAAGATGCGCTCGCCGATACGATTCAAGCCCTCTTCGTCCATGTCAACGCCTGTGACGGCTGAGTACAACCTGGCCTCAAGCGACGGGTCGCCCACGTGGTCGGGCGTATTCTTCGAGAACATGATCGGGAACAGGTAGCTGCACAGGATCAGGGTGTCCTTGGCGCACTCGCGGTCCTGTATCATCCTGGCGGCCAGCGCCTTGCCCTCGTACGTTGTGAAGTCCACCGCCTCCTCGCTGCCGAACAGGCGCTTGCCTATCGCGCGGTAGACGTCGTTGGAGACGAAGGCTCCCTCCTGACCGTAGACCCACATCAGCCACAGGTTCAACGATCCCATCTCGTTCAGCTGGCCCATTGGCTGCCTCGGCTCCATCGCGTACAGGAGCGATGTACTGATGTACATCCTCGGCCCCTCGATCAGGCCGAAGTGGCCGCTGTGTGTGATGTAGTCAGTCAGTAGCTCCTCCGCTTCCGGGCCGAGCGACCTCGCAGCCCGGATCGTGCCGTCGGCCAGGATGTCGCCGATGCCCTCCCTCAGCGCTATCTTCCTGACGAGCATCTCGATGAACTCCAGGCTACCCTGCTTCGACAGTGGAATGCCGGTGCCCTCCTCGGTCAGGATGCCCGCCTGGTGGGCCTTGGAGAGCCACTGCATCATCACGTCGATCTGGTGGGTGTCGACGCCATACTCGTTGCACAGCGCGTTGGCGAAGAAGGGGACCTCGTTGGACTCGCCGTAGTAGTTGCGGGCCCGAAGCACGTAGAACGTGGCCGAGCCGCACATGTACTTGCCCTCCCTGCCATCCGACGCCCGGTACTTCGACCTGAAGCAGAACCCGCCCGCACAGCCCCAGCAGTAGTCTGGCTTCAGCTCCAGCGTCCCGTTGGTGCCGGGTGTGATTCCCATGCTGAAGCCCTCTCTCAGTTGCCGTGCGTACCGGGCCAGGTCGCGGGACCCGTCAGGGTCTGCGATGCTCACCTTGCCGCTGCCCCTGACGGCGACGGCCTTCAGCTTCTTCGACCCCATGACAGCCCCGAGCCCGCTCGAGCCGCTGGCATCCCTGTCGGCGAGAATCGAGGCGAAGGTCACTAGGTTCTCACCCGCCGGGCCGGTCGCCACCACCTTGATGGTGTCGCCCAACTCCTGCTTCAGCAGGTCGCGTGTCTGGATAGTGGCCTTGCCCCACAGGTGGGACGCATCCCTGATCTCGACGTCGCCGTCCTGTATCAGGATGTAGACAGGTTTCTCTGCCCTGCCTTGTACAATCAGGGCGTCGTGTCCCGCCAGCTTGAGCTGTGCGCCCCAGTCCCCACCCAGATTGGCGTAGTTGAAGTGCTCCGGCATAGTCAGTGCCGTCCTGGCGCAGGCCTGCCATCGCGATCCGCTCACGCCCTTTGTTCCGGCGAACGGGCCGGTGGCGAAGATGAGCCGGTTCTCGGGGTCAAAGGCCCCGACCTCGGGCGGCACCTCATCCCAATGGACCTTGGCCGCCAGGCCCCTCCCGCCGATGAACCTCTCCGCGTACGGCTCCGTGGGCTCTGGGCTGATCCTGCCAGTGGACAGGTCAACCCTCGAGACTCGCCCGGCGTATCCGTATGGTTGGGGCAAAGCAGCCCTCCTGGTGTTGCTGTAGGCGTCGCCGCCTGTACGAGATTACATTCTAGCATAGAGACGGCGCTTCACTCTGGTGTCCGACTCTGGGGGATGGGCACCATCCAGCGTCGGAGTCTGCTATCGGTATTCGCATGTGGTTCGAGAAGCCCGAGGGGACACGAGATCAGAGCCAAGTCCCACATGAGCCAGGAGGACTGAGCGTGCTTGGGTAGCGTGGTAGAATGGGCGCATGACGGAATGGATATGGATCTCCCTACAGTGGGTTCCTCAATTCATCTGCACGCTGAGAATCGTAGCGAGATGGCTACCACGTCCTGTCCTGTCGCTCCGTCTATCGCCTCCCGTCACGATGACTGTGGAGGGGCATGGCTTCCTGATGTATCAGGTGCGTGTCAAGAATATAGGACGCAGAGAAGCCACAAAGTGTTGGCCAGTGTTGCGGTCTCTCCCGAGGGAGCTGTGGCCGGGTTTTCCGGCACAGCCAATAGTATGGGGCTATTTCCCAACTGATGAGCCTGCCTTTCCCTTCTCAACAAGGAATCTCCAGCCTGGGGAGGAAGCCTTCTTCACATTTGCCATCACCTCACAGGGATATACCGAGAATGGCGCGTACATTGCCGACGTTCCCATAGCCAGGAGGAACGATGATGCTCACCTTCTTGTCGGCTTTCCCCCAGGGGTGCACACTGCCAGCGTCAGCATCATAGGGAGCAATGTTCATGTACGTCCGTTGAGCCTGCGTGTCAGTCTTACTGAGGCTGGCGATGCCACGTGGCGAACGTTGGTAGTTGAAAGATGGGCTATCAGGGACAGACTGATGCATAGGGCTCGTCGATTGATCAAGAGAGGAATGCCCAAATGAGGAGATGGCTTATTCCAATGAAGTGCGTAGGCACAACCACCGCTTCAGCTAGGGCACCACTTCCGTCATCAACTTCACCCAAGCCAACATCCGAGTGGAGCGCTTGACAGCCGTCCCCGTGGTGCTATAATCCCCTCGCCTCATACACGTTCCGCCGCGGGAACTGAAGGCTGAAGCGTGGCCCCGCCAGGTTGTGCGCGACTGGCCTTGGAGAATTCTAGAGAAGCAGCCCGTTGGGATGCCCGGCGCAGTGTTGACAAATGCTCCCCCCTTTGGTACCTTGTGTAGCATACTGTTGCACGATGTAGTCCTATGTCGTCTTCCATGTTGACCTCCGAGTTTCTCCTTGGCTTCCTCGAAAGCTATCCTGCCGCTGTTACCGTGTTCGAGCCCAACGGGACCATTGTGTTCGCCAATGAGTTGGGTTGCGATCTAGTCAAGCACCCCAAGTCTG